>WRKI01000323.1 GCA_009778155.1 Spirochaetota bacterium | reverse complement strand
GCAGACAGCGAGCTAAAGGAAGCAGTAAACCAGCTTGAAGCGAGGCAAGCCGCTGCCGATTTAGGGGGCAACGTCTATAAAGTAAGAATTCCCCGGCATGGCGGGGGAAAATCGGGTGGGTTCCGGGTAATAGTGCTTTTTAAGAGCGAGGAAAGGGCGTTTTTTGTTTACGGTTTTGCCAAATCCGATAAAGGCAATATAAAACAAGACGAGCTACGCGCTTTTAAACACAGGGCGAAGGACGTTTTTTCAATGTCCGAAGAGCAAATTAAAGAACGAACAATGAGAGGAACTCTTACAGAAGTTTTTTAGGAGGTTTGCTATGAAATACAAAAGTGAAATTTTCAAGGCTGTACATCAAGATGCAGTTGCCGATTTTGAGGTAGGAGCAATTTCCGAAACCCAAATGCGTGAATATGATGAGATGTGCCTAGTGCAGGAAGAGCCGGCGGTTTATGCCCCCCAGAGCAACGTCCTTGCAGAACCAAGCGTATCCGTGTTAAGATGATCATGCGTTTCCGTAGCGGTTAAGGCAATTACATCTGGTAAAATAAGTTTGCAAGACTTAGAAGCGGGTTCAATTCCTGCGCTGGAACGGCTCCTGTGGCTCTCCCGTGGGGGTGTTTCAGAGATTGCTTTTAGTATTCACGGGAACGCTTTTTTTGTAAAACGGCCGAAGCGGTGGGCGCGGTTACATCAATTAGGGTTTGAAAAAATGCTGCGCCCAAATATTCTCGGTTTTTTATTTTGAGGGGGGATATGGTGTTGGCCGCCGGCTGAAAGGTTGCGGCTCTAGTGCTATATTCCATAGGAGGAAAAAGATGAATGTTTCGCTTTATACTTACATTGGCGATTTTACACGGGTAGGGCAGGCTCTAAAAAAGCATTTTTCTGCCGTTGCAAAAGATGTCGGGGCTTCAAGCGCAAGCGACATTGGCGAGGATTTTTGGATTCAGTTGCAGGATGATACAAAAATCGAGTTTCACATAGTAACCGATCAAAAATATGTCGCGCAGCAAATGGCCGGGATGGCGAATTATTTTGCGAAAATTCCTTGCGAGAACAAAGAACTGCATGGAAAAGTGCTTAGGCAAATCGAAGTTTTTAACTGCATTGTCGGCATTCCCTTTGATGAAACCGACGATGACAATCGCACCAATGATATTATCAATATTATACTTGACGTTGCCAAAGATATAAACGCCCTTGTGCTTATGCCTAACATGAGTTTGTACAACTACGACGGCGAGCTGGTTCTTTCGCTCGAAGGGGAAAGCGACTTGGAAAGTTACACGCCTATCGGAAACGCCGACGTTTTGGACAAAGGCAAAACGGAATCCCCTGCCGACACTGCCCGCCGGGAACGCTCTTTGGAAATTCTCAAGAGTAAAAACATTCCGCATCTTCCCCAGTTGCTTTCGGCCGTAATGGAGGCGGATACAAAAGTGCGCTCGCCGGCGGAAATCGCGGAACGTTTGTTTCCAATATTTACGGTAAGCGTTTATTGCGAAGGCCGCTCTGGCGGGGACTCTTGGGAAGAGGCGCAAAAGTATTTGCAGGCCGGCAACGATATTTTGGGCGGCAGGCTGGACGGTTTGTTGTCGCCGGCGGAAAAAGAGTTTTTGATTGTGAAGGAGCCGGCTCAGCAAGATGTTGCAAATTTTAGCTGGCGTTATGAGTGTTGTTATGTTTTGATGTGGGCGCTTGGAATTTTCGAGGAGTTGAGTTTTCCAGATAATATATGCGATGTTTCTGCTATGGCAAAAATACTGTGGAATGCTGGAAGTCTTGAAAAATTTTTGAAAACCGCCAAGCCGCGCTCGCCTGCCGAAATTTTGGATGCCGCCGATTTGGCGTTACGCCACAACTGGGCCTGCGTGGACGCTCGCATAAACGGGCAGGAAAGCCCCGGCGGTTTAGACAGCGGCGTTGTTCAGGAGCGGCATTATGTTTTCAACTGGCTTATTGGCGCAAACGGAGGTGCCGATTGGGATGATGTTCAGACACACACTTAGGGAGAAACGTTTTCGCAAAGGGATAAAAATTTTATACTAGCCAACCTAATGTTGTAGCAGTATATATGTTTTGCCTGCCTACCGGCAGGCAAGCAGTGGCCTGCTGGTGGCAGAAAGCCCATCTTCACTCTGTCTTCCGTTTGTGTTCACCTAAGAGAATAAACTATTTCATCCCCGTGGACACCGACAACTTCTTCGGTGCGGGGGTGAATCATCAAGTCCATTCCTTCGAGTGGAATTGCACCTAACAGAGTTTCATCGGTTTGGGGCAGGACAATGGCATCGCAATTAGTGCTTCGATCTCGCCAGATAACTTCCACTGGCCCCGCAAGGTTATAATCTGATTTTGAGCCGTCGGCAAGTGTGCCTCTCGCGCTCTTCATTATCCGCAAACCCAGCTTTGCACGCACCGCTTCGCTGATTACCAGAGTCCATGCCCCGGTATCGGCCAAGGCTCTAACAGTGGTCTGCCTGATTTTGTGGGCATCTACAATTCCAGAAGCGGCATTTGCCACGTCCGTGGCATTTTTAAGGGTAATATCTGTATACACCAACGACATTTTTCTCCTCTTGCCAATAAACATAGTGAATTTATCCCGAAAAAGCAAGCCCCGGGAGCTTGAAAAAAACATTAGCAAGGGCTTGCTAAAAATAGGGGGGTATGCTAGACTGGTTTTGCGCCTCTGTAGCGGCAAGGCAATTACATCCGGCAGAATTTTATGCAGGCTCGGAAACCTGCACTGAGGGGGGCCCTGCGATTTGTGTCGCTGGCGCTCAGAACATTGCTTTTGGTATTCACAGGGGCGTTTTTTGTATTTGCCGATTGGGGGCTTGCTAAAGATAGAAAAATGTGCTAGATTGATCTTGCGCTTCCGTAGCAGTAAGGCAATTACATCACGTCAAGGTTTGCAGGTTCGATTCCTGCTTGGGTAACACCTGCGGGTAATACCCGATAGCTCAATGGCAGAGCACGACGCCCAAAAACATTGCTTTTGATATTCACGGGGGCGTTTTTTGTAAATTGGCCGATTGGGGCTTGCTAAAAATAGAAAAATGTGTTAAAGTGATCTTGCGCTCCCGTAGCGGTAAGGCAATTACACCTTTTATAATGGCAAGGTTGCAGGTTCGACCCCTGCCTGGGGTAACTCCCGGTAGCTCAATGGTAGAGCATGAAAAACATTGCTTTTGATATTCACGGGGGCGTTTTTTGTAAATTGGCCGATTGGGGGCTTGCTAAAAATAGAAAAATGTGCTAGAGTGATCTTGCGCTCCCGTAGCGGTAAGGCAATTACATCCTTTAAATGGCCGGTTGCAGGTTCGACCCCTGCCTGGGGTAACACCCGGTAGCTCAATGGTAGAGCAGCAAAAACATTGCTTTTAGAATTCACGGGGGCGTTTTTTTGTAAATTGGCCGATTGGGGCTTGCTAAAAATAGAAAAATGTGCTAGAGTGATCTTGCGCTTCTGTAGCGGTAAGGCAATTACATCCGGACGCAAGGTTGCAGGTTCGATTCCTGCTTGGGGTAACCCAATAGCTCAATGGTAGAGCGTGAGTGAAAACATTGCTTTTGGGATTCACGGAGGCGTTTTTTTGTAAATGAGCCGAAGCGGTGGGTGCGGTTACATCAACTGTCAATTGAATTTACCCCCAGTGGGGTGAAGCTCCGCGCCCAAATATTCTCGGTTTTTTATTCGTGCCGAGGGGTTTAATACCCCGCCCTTTAGGGCGCTTAAAAAGGTATTAAACCCAGAGTGCAATTTCCATATAAGAACAGCAACCCCGCTGCTTGCGGCGGGGTTGCTGATTAGGGGGTGGGGTATGAACAAGTTTCTTAACAGGATGGGAGGCAAGGACAAGGTTACGAACTTTATGGGCGGGGTTTCGTATACGATAAATCCTTTGGACACGCTAAAAATGATAAGCGCATCCTCGATTTTTGGCGAGCCTTCGTACTACAGAAACGGCGAATTTGCAAGTGCGCGAATCCTCGATGCCACGTATTCCGTGCATCAGTTGTTTATGGATTATTCCATTATCAGCGATAAATTCGCAGGGCTTACGACATCGCAAATTATGGAAAAGCTGATCGACGATGCGCTGGACTTTGACTACGAAGCGGTGTTGCGATGGGCGCTAACGTTGCGGCACGATTACCTTATGCGGCTTAACCCGCAGGTTATTATGGTGCGGGCGGCCGTTCATCCCAAAAGAATAGCATTTTCAAAAGACAAGCCGGGCGAGTTTGCCAACATAAACAGGCAGGTTATGTCCAGAGCGGACGAGCCTGCCACACAGCTTACATACTGGATTTACAAAAACTCCGGCAAGAAAAAAATCCCTTCCATTTTGAAAAGAAGCTGGGCGAACAAACTTTCGTCATTATCGCGCTACGAACTTTTCAAATATAAAAATACCGGGCTTGGCATGATCGACACCGTAAGAATTTGTCATGCCAAAAGCAAAGATATTGACGAGCTTATGCGAACCGGGACTATCGCGATGCAGGAAGATAAGCTTACATGGGAAGCTTTGCGCTCGTCCGGGAAGAAGTGGGCGGAAATTATAAAGCAGATCGATATACCGCACATGGCGCTGTTAAGAAATTTACGCGGCATTTTTGGAGAGATCGATGATATTGATGTTTGCCGGGAGCTTTTGGCAAAGTTAAAAAGCGGTGTAGCCAAAGGCAAACAATTTCCCTTTGGCTACTGGGCTGCTATGAAGGCCGTTGGCTCGGCGGAGGTGCATCATAAGTCTGTTATATTGGATGCGCTGGAAGAATGTATGGACATTGCGACTGAACAGCTTCCGCGCTTGAACGGGAAAACGATGTGTTTGTCCGACAACTCGGGTTCCGCTTGGGGGGCGTTTACTTCCGAATACGGTTCTGTTACTATTGCAGAGATCGATAATCTTTCCAGTGTGATCACTGCGAAAAATTCCGAGGATGGTTATGTGGGCAAGTTTGGCGACAGGCTTATTGTTACGCCGGTTCTAAAACGGAACGGTGTTTTAAGCCAAAGCAAAGCGATAACTGAAAAGCGAGATGGTGATGTCGGCGGCTCTACGGAAAACGGTATTTGGCTGTTTTTTTACAATGCGATAAACAAAAAAGAACACTGGGATAACATTTTTATTTACTCGGATCAGCAGGCTGGCCACGGCAGGCTTTACGGCACTGATGAGGCTCAAAGAATCTATAGCAACGGCTATGCGGTTAACGACAGGTATATTGATGTTGCAAAACTGATTGCTACCTACAGAAAAAAAGTAAACCCCAAGGTTAATGTTTTTAGCGTTCAGACGGCCGGGTATAACAATGTTTGTATTCCCGAATACGGCTACCGAACAAATATTCTCTACGGCTGGACTGGCAAAGAGCTTCTTTTTGCAAAAAAGATGATCGAGTTTTGGGATGATCTTGACGGTAATAACCAGCGGAACCAATAAAGTTATTCGGAAACTTCAGTTTCAGAACAACTTCAGCTTTAAAAAGCACTTTTTTAGGGCTACGCCCTAAAAAATGCGAGACTTGTTTGAAAACCAATCGGGTTTTCAAACAAGTCCAATGATTAACTTCGAGTTAATCATTGGTTGCCTAAGCTAATACACAAGCTCGCCGATAAGCCGCGCCATAAGCGTCCGCGACAGCACAACTTGTGCGCCTGTTTTTTCGGCAAAAAGCGCTTTCATTTTTTTCGTGTAACCCATGCAGTCAAGCACGAGCAGCCCGGCATCCGTGCCTCGCAAAGATTCAGCGGCTGCCTCCAACTCTTCCCATGCGCCGTAAGGGGAGGCCGCAATGCTTATTACATTGGGGATGCAGTCCCATTTCGCTTGGCTCTGCTCGATCTGTTCCGGCACAGGCGTAACAATGATTACAGACCTGTCGCTGGCAAGCGACGGCACGGCTCCCTTTAGCATGGCATCGGGGAACAATAGCGGCACGTTGGAATGAAACTGCGGGAACTCCCCGGTGCAGTAAAAAACAATCAGCCGCGCCCCCTTCTCTTCCAGATCGTAGATGCACTGCTGCAGCCGCGGCAGAATGTACCTTTCGGCAAAGACCGCCGAAGAGCCGTCTTTAAGGCGCGAAATAAGCACATAATCCCCTTGGGCAGGCTTGAACTGGGCAATATCTTCTTTGTTAAGGCCGTCAAGACCGCCGGCCTCGATAACTTCAACATTGCCCATGTACTCAAGAATTTCCGGCGTAATGTCCACTCTGGGCGACTGCCCTATCGTTATTGCGCCTATCTTCATGATTTGCCTCCCAATGTTAGCAAGTGTTTCATCGAACCGTAACGCGAAATAATCTTGGCGAATTCTTCTTTATCGTAGAAGTGGCACTCCCCCCTGCCGAACTCTTTGGCAACTTCAAGCATGAACCGCGCGGTAGCTTCAATGTCGGTAAAGTGGCTCGCTCCTGTAGCGCAACCGGGGACTGCGGTTTCTGCCGTTATCGCCACGCCGACAACGGGCGCGCTTGTAGCGGTGCAAGGCTGAAGGATGCTGTTAAGGTGATAGATGTCGTTGCCGTAGGGGGTGATGTCCTGCATACTAAGCGCGAACACTTGCGGCAGCCTGCCGGTAACTGTTTGCATAATGTCCAAAAGTGAGTTCGAGACTTTTAGGATGTACCCGTCTTTAACGGTAGGCGATATTGCAAAGCCCCGGTGGTTAATTATGCGGTTGCCTTTTGTGGTGTCCACGGAGAGAATGGCGTCCAAGTCATCGGAAACTTCTTCCCGGTTTACTTGCGCCATATCCACGGGGGAATCCATAAAGGGAACAGGATGATGCGGCTTGGTCGGCGCGTTCGGGCAGACATGGGTGGAAACGAAAACGTCCCCTTCCAGCGTATCGCCCTTGTTTTGCATATCCAAAAGTTTTGCCGCCGTAGCAATTGCCGCAAGCGCACCGTCCCCGTCGGAGACAAAGCCTATGCGCTCTGGCCGCGCTCCTAGCCCGCCAAGTCTGCCCAGCAATCCTATGGTGGGGGAGGGGCCTCCACGGGTTTTTCCTTTGGAGCCGGGTATGCGAACCTTTACCATGTCCGTCTTGCCCTTCGGCCCCTTAAGTTCGTACACTTCAATATCGGCATCGCTTTTTATCGAGAGCAGATAATCCTTGACCTGTGCGCCGCTGGCATTCGCGCTGTCAAGTATGTCGTATACTTCGATGATTTGTTTTATCAGCATATAAGTCTCCTTGGTTTTTTACTGCACCTTGCAGGCGGGCAAATGTTTCACAAGCTCTTTGTTTACTATGCCCTCAACCTGCTGTAACAGTTCCGTTTCGTACATTGTGGATGACAACTTCATTGCGCTCATTGGCGCGGTCATGATATAAACTTCCTGCCCCTGTTCCATTTGCGCCGTGGTAAGCGGCTGGCCGCTTATGGCATCGAATGTCATAATAAGCTCTGGAAAAGTGGCAATGCGTTTGTCAGGCGAATCGAGTGTCATGTACTCGTTCCAGAAAGTAAGTTCCATGTCGCCTATTTTAGCGATGCCGACATCAAAGCCGCCTTCAGTCTTAATGTGAAATTCGCGTACCTTTTCTTTAGCGAAAATTTCGCCGCCAACAAAGTCGGCTACAGCGCGGACAGCATCCCCCGGCGAGCGTTCAAGCCCTTGCTTAAAAACACGCCCTGTTTCAATGGCATGGGAAAGACCGCCTATCGCAGCGTTTTGTTTGACATACTCCGCCGTAACGGGGTTACGCGCAACATATACCATGCCCCCGGCCTCGACAGAGGCGGCGCGGACAAGGGTAGCGCATCGATCCACCGTGCCGGAAAAAAAACACTCGATGTAACGCCCCGCCTCCGCATTGCCCCCGCAGCAGGCTTGCAGGCTTATGTAATCATGATCTTTGTGCAGACACAGGGAACCCATTACGCCCGTGGGATGCGCCCTTCCGTTGCAGGGAGCGTCGATTAGCGGTATGCCTAACACTGCGGCCTGCATCCAGCCGTTTACGCTTGCGATACCGCCGTTTTCGTTGGATATGATCCCGCAAACCTTTTCGCCTGAGTTTTCCATAAATAGCTCCATGGAGCGCACGGCATCACGGGGCGTGTAATACTGCATCGGGGCTTTGGGAGCGCCTACGGCAGAAGCGCACACGATAATATCGCTGCCCTTCATCTCGTTTATATCGTAGAGATACAAGTCGGCATAATCTACAGCAACTTTGCCTGCGGCAAGCCCCTTGGTCATATCGCCGCCACCGCCGCCGCCCAAGATGCAGCCGCCCATAACGGCGTATTCGAGTGTTTGTCGGTCTAGTTTGATACCTTTTTTCAAACCTTTACCCCCTCCCCCCCTAGAAAAGCGCACGAAACACATTGTTAAAAAAGCCGAAAAGACCGTCCCCGGCTATAAGTCCTGCATCGCGAACTTCCATAAATTTATTGCCGACAATCAGCCTTATTATAACGGCAATCAATACGCCTATGCCGTAGATGGGGTTGTTGAGCAAAAGGCCTGTCGCAAAAAGTACGCCCACGCTCTTTGCGCCGAAGGCGGCTTGTATAATCGCCCCGGGAATAGCCCAAAGCAAGAGCGTTCGCACAATGCCCGGATCGCTTCCGGCCATTACTGCTGTGGCAAATACATGGCTTATAGGAGGCATGATGTTTTCCCTAAGCAGTATCATCCCAAAAACCATAACTACGGCAATGCCGATCACTGCGCCGAAAATGCTTATTCTGATCTGTTGTTTGCGGCCGTCCAATTCGTAATCTTGATCGGCCCCCTTGCCGCGCAAAAGCCAGCCCGCTTTCAAGTCGTAGCCGTTATCTGCAAAACATGGGCCTACAGAACAGAGGTATCCTACAAGCACCGCTAACGCCAGCGGCTCAATGCCAAGCAGGATTCCAAAGGTAAGAAATATGGTAACAATTGCGAATGCCGGGAACCAGCCCGACTGCATAGCCGCCATGCCTACTAGAACCATTGCGATTGTGGATGAAACCCCGGCAAACAATACCCAGACAGCTAACTGCCCGGCACTCATGCCGGAGAACACGCCTGTCAGGAGAGCGAGTACAACGGCCCCGCCTATGTGCAGGCCGGAAGACATAACCAAAGTTATAACTGCGCTGCGCTCCGATACTGTATGTTTATGCTCCTCGGCTTTTTCCACTCTTTTTTTGAATATGATGAACAGGGATTGCACAAGCGCGATCAAACCCGCGCCGACCATAAAGCCTTGAGGAATTCTTGTCGCGCCAAGATTTATGCCAAAGATTTGCTCGGAATAGCCGCGCAATACAAGACCTGCGCCAAGTCCTACCATAGAGTAAACATTCGCGATAAAAGCGATCCCTATCGCCGCAACAGGAATGGCGAAGATGCTGCCAGCAACGCCCACGCCTATACCTTGTAACAGACGTTTGCCTTTTTCGCCACCTTCGTCGCCGGCCTCGATGGTTCTGGCAACGGCGACACCAGGAGGCCATGCGCCTGATGCCGGGAAAATTTTCGAATCGAAAAGCCTGCCGAGCATAAACATTGAAATAATACATCCGATGAGAGCGCCTATGCACACGGGGATAATAAGGTCCGGCCTGCCCATAAGGAACACAATAGCAATGGCGATAAACCCGCAGTTTGCCGCCGCGAAACCGGCAGATGATGTAATCGTCTGAACCAAGTTTTGCCGCTCAAGGTCGCGATACCCGCGCATTATTTGGAGCGGAATCCTAGCTATAGCCATTGCGAATATGGCCCCTATAAGCGATGTGTTTGGCGTAACGCCAACCTGCCCTATAAGCTGCATACAAATCATCGCGGCAAGTATCGCTAGCATTGTACCCAAAACAAAAGACCGTCCATCAAAAGCTGACAAGTGTCTTTTTTTGGGAGTGCTTGCTGAAGTTTCATTGTCCATATAATAATCCTTTAAGGTGAATTATTGTCCAAGTTTTCCACATGGACTCCGGGCATTTGCTAAAACTGGCCCGGCAGCCAAAGAACCGATTTCATAGAAGCTCGCTTGTTACTACTTACTTACAATATATATGAAATTTCAAGCGCATCGTCAAGAAAAAATTGTTTTGGAGGTTCTCGGAAAGAAGGGCGATTTGGCTTTACCCGATATTAGCTCGCCGAACTCAGCTTTACTCAAAGAATTTTGCGTAGGTAGATTTTTTTTCGTCGGGGAACAGTTTTTCTTCATCGATGTTTTTAAGTTTGCCGTCCAGCCAAAGGGCGATTGGGAAAACCCTTGCCAGAAAACCTTCGTCTGGGATTGCGATGCTTACGGTTATCGCATTGGGGGTTATTCCGCTAGCGGCAAGGTGTTCAAGGTTTAAAATGGCGGTCTCGTTGATTTTTGAGTATTTTACAGACAAAGCCATGCGGTTTTCAAATTTGTCGATTAGGTTAATCGTATAAGTTTGTGTTACCCGGTTAAAATCGTCATCGGCCAAGCCTGCGATTTTTAATACCGCATAGGCTTGCCTGGCAAGCCCAGCCTGCCGGGTTCTAGCACCATCGTGTAAATCTTTCGACAAAAACAAATTTTTGACAGCCGTAAAATCGTCAAAAACCACCGTATCAATTTCGCCTAACTCAATCGCTGTTTGCGGCTTTACAAGAAAGGCACTGGTTCCTTCCGATGAAGAAAGCCTGCCGTCCTCGCTGATCTTTGCGCCTGTTAGGGAAAGCTCCCCCTTTGCAGCCAGACCTAAGCCGAGCGGCAGTTTCCATGCGGACTGTGACTGCCAAATTTGTTTAATGCCGGCGACAGCTTCCGCCTCGCTAGTTACCGGGCGGGTAAATGTGAAGGTGAAATTTTGCCCAAGTTCTGGGGCATGGAATACGGCCGTTACTCCGCAAAAGCCTGATTTCGCATACCACGGATAAGCGCCCATGCCAAGAATTCGCAGGGTTGGCAACTCCATGTACTGCCGTCGGAATTTTCCCGCAAGAGCCGCCGCCTTTTCATTCCCGCCCTGTTGAATTTCCCGGCACATTTGATATATGCGCGACAAATTCCTAACAAGGGCGTTTCTGTTAAAGAGCGCGCTTTTTTGCTCGTAAAGCGCAAGTTCCTTGCCACAAGTTTCAAAGAGCCGTTCAAAAAGCGCAAAGCCCGCGCCGTGGCAAAGCACGGCAAACTGAGCGCATTTTTCCGAGTATTCCGCCGGCAAACGCACAAGGCCAGTGCGAAAAATGTCTTCGATAAAATTTATCACAGGCACTATTACATCAATACTTACATCGCTGTCCGCCTTGACAAGTTCCATGTCGAGCTTGCCTGTTTTGTATTTTATGTAGTGCATGATAGCTTCAAGCCTGTGGCGGCAATTTTTGGTTTTGCAAGAGCAGATAGATTCTGCGATAGAGGTATTGGGAAGAAAGCGCACGGTAAATGCGCCTTCCATTACTTTTATGCCAAGTATGGATGTTTCTTCAATTTCGCAAGTTGCCCCAGCCATAAGCTTAAACAAAACATCGTTATACGAAGTTTTGCCAAAATCTTTGACAAGGCTCTCCTGATTGTACGCAAGCAAGTAGTCAAACGTGCTTGCCTCTGCGGGGGCTTCTGGCGGATTTTCCGACGAGGGTTCCCCCGGCGATTCTGCTGGGGAATCTCTCGACGCTTGTATCAGTGCCATAATAACGTGCTTGCAAATAGTGCGCGAGGGGCAAGTACATTGGAAGTTGCCCAGCGCATCGTTTATTTTTGTAACAGTGCCGTCGGCAAAATTTGCTTCCAGCGCATTATCGCTCAAGCTAACACTGATTCTCGATTCCGCCAAGTCCTTTTGCGCGCGCTTTAGAATGCCACGGTTGGAAATGCCGGCTAAGTAATCCTCGTCGATAATGCTAATCTGTTCTTTAAGCGATTGCATAAAACACCCCTATTTCATCGACTCAGAAACCCACAAGGCTAGCGAGCCGGGTGTAACCGAGGCAACCTTTGCGCCAAGAGCCGCCATAATGTTTGCGGCATTTTTGTCAACCATGCCTTGGGACTGATCGTCCATACCGGTAAGGACAAAAAGTTTCGCGCCCGATTCGATAATGCGTTTCGCCGAGGCATACATGGGCTTGTAACCTGCGCCGTCGCATAGGTCTGTTACCATTACCATCATTGTACGAGCCGGTGTTTCGATTAAGGTTTCGCAATACGCCATTGCTTTGCCTATATCGGTGCCACCGCCAAGTTGCACGCTCATAAGCACATCTACAGGATCGTCCACATAGCCGGAAAGGTCTACGATGTTTGTGTCAAATATTACAAGGCTTATTTTCAATATCGGCAGCTTTGCAAAAATACTTGCCATAATGCTGGAATATATTAGCGACTCCAACATACTCCCGCTTTGATCTATGCAGATGATAATGTTCCAAGGATTATAACGCTTGATGCGTGGGTTAAAATAAATGCGATGAGGAACAATCGTTTGTAAACCGCTGTCGTAATTTTTAAGGTTTTTACGGATGGTTTTTTTGAAGTCGAAGTTTTTGCTTGTGCGAAGAGTCGTGCTTTCGCTGCGGTTTATTTTCCCGGAAAAACTGCGCTGTATGTCGCTTTCAAGTTTTTTCATTAATTCTTCGACAACCTGTCGGACAATGCGCTTTGCCGTTTCAAGCACTTCGCCCTGCATTCTGTTTTTAAGGGCAAGAATATTTTTTAACAGGTTCATGTTCGGTTGCATACTTTCCAGCACTTTTTTGTCCGTTAAAATTTCGGCCAATTGATACCTGTCAAGCGCATCGTTTTCCAAGCGTTCAACCACTTCTTTGGGAAAAATCTTGCGAATTTTGCGAATCCATTCTGGTACGATAAGTTGAGAAGGGTCAAGCGAGCCTTCCTGCCGGACACCTCTGTCATCACCGTATTCCCTGCCATAGAGAAAATCCATAAGCTCGTCTACTTCTTGGTAGGCAAAAGCCTCCGCCGCACTGCCGCCGGCGCTTAAGGAGTCGCCCGAAAAGGAGCCGAGTACCAGCCGCCAGCGATTGACAGCTTCTCTGTCTGTTGTTTTATCGTCTGTTATCATGTCGCATAACCCTTCTTTTTCAAATAATCCATTGTCCGGCGATCTATGTCGAGCATTATTTTCAACACATTTTCGTCAATGGCGGGAAGCTCCGTTAAACTTACACCGTCGCCTTCTGCAAGCCCCAAGATTTCCATAGCTTTTTTCGCCACAAGATCGATCTCCCTTGGCGAAAAAGATGTAAAAGACAGGCGCAGATCGGGTAACAGTTTTATGAATTCATCGTATGGCAAATTTTTGATTATGCCGTTCAAGCCTTCGATAAAACCGTTGTCGTAAAACACCAAGTCTTTTGCGCTTAGGAAAAGGCCTCGCAGAAACCTGCCGGACAAAGCCTGTATGTCGCCCGTTGCGCTAAAATATGCGTTTGAACGCTGTAATGTTTCGTAAAGGGGCAGACTGCCTTCGTTGTACAAAAGCCCGGTGGCAACGCCGTCCACAGAAGGCGGTGCATTTTTTCTTGCGATTAAATCCCTAAACGCCTCGGACAAAATTTCTGGCAGGGCTTCGTTCAAGATACCATTACCGGTTTCTTTTGCCGCAATCTGATACAGCATTTTTAGCGACTGGGCAAGGGCGAAGTCTTCTTTTTCATCGCCGGCACTCAAACTAGGGATCATAGGAATTATACGATGCAGTGCCTGCGCCTCTGCTGTTTTTATCGCATCCAAATTGTCTATGCGAAGTATGTGTTCGATTCCGCGCAAGAATGACAGGCTTTTGATACAATCCGCAAGGGAAACAAAAGAATGATCGCTAGCGATAGTTTCGCTTAACACATCGATAGCTCTTTGCGCGTGGGAAAAAAGCGACAGCACTCCTGCCTTGACAAGGAGCGCGGCGGCATCCGCGCAAGAATGGCAATGATTTTTTAGAAGATCGGCAAGTTGGGATTCGCAAGCCTCTGCAATAGTGCCACCCAAGTGCGATTTTTCGATAAGCGCCGAGGCCGCCCGCCCGGAATAGGCGTAATCCCACTTTTCCCGGATCAGCTCTGTGTCGCTACGGCCTTCATAATCGGGGCCGTAAGTTTTTTTCGCATACGGGTTTTCCAAAAAGCAAAGCCTGTGCAAAAACACCGACTGCTCGCGGTGTCGCGCTTTTGAAACAATGTCCAATGTAATGCTTTTAGCGGCTGATGTTGATATGTCCATTTTGAATAATTTCGCCTGCTTTTGAAAATCCAAAACTATCGGCGGAACAGGCGCGTCGGCTCCAACCTTGCCGTTTTTTTCGCCACGCAAGAGCCTGGCGGCTTCGCTCAAAATAAATGAAGTGGAAAGGTTAAGCTCGCCTTTGACAAAACAAGAGCGTATTCCGTCCAAAAATTCGTAAACACTCGGCTGGTTTTTGCCGCGCAGGGCAGCAAGCCCTAAACCCATCGCAAAAGCTGCGGCTTCTTCTGACAAAGAAATGTTTTCCCTATTCTTCCGCAAGGCCTTTGCCAGCTTTGTGATATACAGCAAAACAGTCTTGCGGCAAAAATCATTTTCGCGTGAATTTAAATTGTCGTACAAAATTTGATAGTACCCAGGGTAAGGCATCCCGCTTTCGTACCCTTTCAACTGATCGCACTCTTCAAAAGAGTAAGGGATAAGATAAGCGTTACCCGACACTGGTTTAACTTTTTCGATTGCTTTTTCGTAGGCAGGGTCAACAAGTTGCATCAAAGCCGCTGTGTGGAACCCGCCTGTAACAGCAAGAATACGCTTGTATTGTTTGCTGTGTTCGATTATCATTTGCGCCATAAACGCTTCCCTTGGCGGATTTTGCTCTTCGACAAGTAGTTCTTGCGGATAATCAATGCGGGAAAAATAACACAAGCTTGTCATGTTTTTTATAAAAGTTTGCGTGTTAATACTTGCGGCAGAAATTTCAAAAAGTTTTTCCCAAAGTTCGGCATAATTGCGGCAATTTTCTTTTTCGCACAACGATTGGATGTAGCGACTGCGCTCAAGGAAATAATCGTCATAATATGTTTTACGGCCAGCTGGTGTCTGCGGGCTATCCATTTTACTCTGATGTTCGCGTTCACCCAGAACAAGGCTGCCAAAGGGCAGATCGATAAAATGCACGGGGGTGTTTTTTTCGATTGCAGTTTTCATCGCAACAAGTTCTGGCGAATACTCCAACATGGGATAATAACAGGCATGACGGCCTTCGCTATCTTGATACGAATAATAGATCGAAACCGGCGGCTGGGCATTGTTCAAGCAAGGAATCAGAGAGTCGGTATCGCTTGGCCCTTCTATAAGCACACAATCGGGTTTGTATATGTCGATAGCTTTTTTTACATGGTAAGAACAGGCAGGGCTATGGTGGCGGATCGGGAAAAACGCCACGGGGGCATCAAGGGAAAATACGTTATGCAAAATGTGCGAAAGTTCTATTTTATCCATTTTCTAGCTTCGTAAAAAGCATCCCATAAACCGCCTTTTTCCTTGCCTCGCGCTTTAACCACAGAGTTAAAATACGCTTTAAGTTTTTGCAAATCCTCGCGGTTTTCCTTTACCACAGCCCCCATAAGATTCTGCACCAAAGTATCTACAGAGATACTGCCGCCGTCGTAATAAAACCCAGTTAACGCGCTTTGATAATACACCGACACCGCCTCGGCAGTGCTCATTACCGCAGAAGGCTGATCAATTTTCGCCCCAGCCGCACTTTGCCCCTGTCGCAACTCGTGAAAGGTGGTGGCAATCAAATTGACAATATCTTTATCAATGAGCGCCTGCGCATTGTCGCCCAAAAGTGCCGCGCACTGTTCTTCGATTATGCGACATTCCAGCGCGACATTGTTAATTGGAAACACGGTTTCAAAATTGAAGCGTCTCTTGAGCGCGCTGGACATTTCATTGACCCCGCGATCCCGCGTATTTGCTGTGCCGATAATATTGAAACCCGGCTTTGCAAAAAGAAAACCCGCCTCGCCAAGTTCTGGGATTGACAGAACTTTGTCGCTCATAACGCTGATCAGCGTGTCCTGAATTTCGCTCGCACAGCGTGTTATTTCCTCGAATCGCGTGATGATGCCTTTTTCCATTCCGATATAAAGAGGCGCGGGAACCAACGCCTCCCTAGTTGCGCCCTTTGCCAAAAGCAGCGCATAGTTCCACGAATACTTGATGTTGTCGTCCGTGGTTCCCGCCGTTCCCTGCACGGTGTTGACGCTTGTGCCGGAAATCGCCGCCGAAAGCAATTCCGAAAGCATGGTTTTTGCGGTTCCCGGCTCCCCCACCAGCATTAGCCCCCGGTTCCCCGCCAGCGTGATGATACAACGCTCCACAAGGGCATCGTCGCCAAAGTATTTCTGGGTTATCTCCGGCTTGCCACCCTTGTCGTCCCGGCTGCCCAGAATGAATGTGCGCACTGCCCGTGGGCTTAAAAGCCAGTTTTCCGGCTTGGGATTGTTCCCATCGTTTTCCCGCAGGGCTTGAAGCTCGCCAGCGAACTGCACTTCCACGGGTGCTTTGATAAGCGTTTGATTTTCTGTCATGGTTTAACTATACTGGTGTGGGGGGATTTTGTCAATACGGCTTTGAGAGACGGGCTTTATTCTTATTGAAATTTTGTCCTTTATACAAAATTCCTAGCAATCTTATCTACAATAGCGAAATCGTTATTAGCTTTATCTTCATCGCCTAAACACTTGTAAACCAAACCCCGAGCCATATATGCCTCTGCGAAAGATGGAGCTATTTCTATTGCCGTATTGTAACTTTCCAATGCAAGAGCAAATTTATTGATAATAGCATAACAATTTCCTTGATTAAAATACGCTTCAGCAAAGCATGGATTTATTTCGATAGCTTTATTGCAGTCTTCCAATGCATGATTATAATTTTTCATTTTTACATGACAATTACTTCGGTTTAAATAAGCTTCTCCAAAGCGTGAGTTTATTTCTATAGCAGTGTTGTAATTTTTTAATGCAAGAGCAAAATTATCCATGCCAAAATAACAAATTCCTAGATTAAAATATGCGTCATGGTCATTAGGTTTCAATTCAATGAGCTTGGAAAAATCAACAATTGCTTTATCGAATTGACTGCTTTTTAAAAAGAGCATACCTCTATTGTAAAGAGTGTTTTCGTGACTTGGATCAAGTAAAAGTGCCATATTGAAATCAATCAAAGCTTTTTCAATGAATTGCTCTCCAATTTTATTGAAAACATTACCTCTATTGCTGTATGCATTTACATAAATAGGATTCATTTCTATTGCTTTTAAAAACGCTTCTATTGCAGAAAGATCGCCTATAGGACTATTCAATTTTCCAAACTCAAGTCCTTGATCGTTTATCAATATTGCTTTATTGTGAATAGCATCAAAAGACAATGTTTTTAATCCAAATTTTTTTAAGCGAATATTAAAATGTAAATTCACAATATCTTCGCGAAGGTCTGTATCCTTTACTTCTTTGAGCAAATCTAGTAACGCTTTTTTATCTGAGCCAAATATTTCCAGCGCATAACCGTACCCGTGATAGTCGTTTGCAGCCTTTACCTGTCTTGGATAAAAAGCATTATTAATAATTATAGCTTCTAATAAAAACTGCCCCAAATACTCGCCAGCATAAGCAACGCCTTTATCATAGGCTTCTCTATATTGTTGGATTATTTTTTTCTGCTTCCCTTTGTGAGTTTTTAGAGAATCAAAGTTTTCAAAAATAATTGCTCTTGATTTCAGCCACGGTTTGAAAAATATTTTTGAGTGCTTACATTTGTCTTTAATGGCTTCTAAAATCGATTGAAATTTCACTGGATCATACTTTGTATAAAAATTTTGATATGCAAGAGCCATAGGTATCAGAATACTCTGTTCCCAACAGTCTTTTTGAAAATCTTCGCTATATACTTCAATGTAAAATTTTTCTGGTTGACTTTTTCCCATAATCATGGTTACTATATCTGTAATTATTTTTTCTTGGGCAGTTTCAGAAATATGAAGATTTTCCTTAATAGCACTTTGAGCATTTTTTCGCAAATATAACCCGATCAGTCGATGAACAAATGGCGTTTTATCTTTCTTGTGCAAAAAATCAAGAACAGGCACGAGTGTTTGCCAATTAGGATTATATACGTTTTCATTACGCCAATTAGTGATATTCTTTTTATATTCTTCATCTAGATCATCTGATGTTTTTTCGTAAAACGATTGTTTGTTTCTTTTGAAGTTTGTATCGATGTCTGAAAAAATATGCTCATAACTATCTGTCAAGAATTTAATAATTGACCCTCCAGAAACTTTGGAAGTATCGACACCTGTACAAATATCGCCGCGCAGGAGCTGTTTATCTATAAAATTCAACAATTGTCTTCTTGCCAGATTGTACGCGATTTCTTTTTTGGGTATTTCAAAAGGTGGCGTCAATGTAAGTGCATTAAAAAATTGCCAAGTAAAAGAATCAATTGTATTCATTGCAAATTTTGGAATGCCGTATTTCTTTTCAATACCTTCCGCCCCTTCAAAAAACTGTGCAAAATACCATTGTGGGCTTCCTCGCTCTGTAGTTGCAAGCCCAGAATAAGGGACTTCTCCATTGTACATTCTTTGCAAATTTCGCTCGTAAGCGTTTTTCCCTTTTTTAGGCACTAAATCAAGAATGGCATTTTGCCCTATAATACCAACCAAGAGCCTTGAGGCTTCACCAAAGGTAATGTTGCCGAATTCGTCTATTTTTTGGTTTTCTTTGCCATTTTCCATACTTGATACAGAATATCATGAACTTGAGCAAAATACAATACAGTCTCAACGCCAAACAGATTTTTGTCGCCTAAATTTCCAGACTTTAGGATATAAATAGGGCTATAATTACTATAGACCCATTGTAAATGGGAAAAATTCACTTTCAAGGAGTAGATTATGACAAAAGCAAGCGGTTCAAAAAGCGGCGGAAAAGGAACGAGCGGAGGCGGGCGGCCAGCCCCCATTCCTCCAAACAATGGGCCAAACCCAGCGGGCTGGCCAAGCACAACGCCCAATCCGTCTGGGGGCGGCAGAAACAATGCGCCTCCAAAACCGTAGGGAAAAAATGTCTCTGTTTTAAAGTCCCAATTTTGGAGAAACTGGGATATATTTATTGTAAGCCCCCCATCGTAGATGGGGGAAAATTCACTTTCAAGGAGTAGCTTATGGCTAAAGGAAACGGTTCAAAAGGGGGCGGTTCTGCCCCCAGAGGCGGAAAAGGCGGGGTTGGGTTTGTTCCTCCAAGACCCGGTGGAAACAAGCCCAGCACAACGAAAAATACGTCTGGCGGCGGCAGGGGAAATCTTCCGCCAAAAAGCGGAAAGTAAGGAGGTTAATCACAAACATTTCTAAAAATGACCTTTTTTGCCTAGTTCTGTACCGTTTTTTGAAGTTTTCAAAAGGTGCAGACAAAAAATCATTTTTCTGGAGAAACTGAAATGAAAATCAAACGAGAAACAGCTATGAAGTTGTGGGATAGGCAATTCGGAGGAGCAACAACAGCTTCTGACTTTAAAGGCCGAGTCATATTAAAAGCCGCTTACGGGCAGGATGGCTCGCAATTTGGTTGGAATATTGACCATATTCAGCCGAAAGCGCTTGGAGGGACAGACCGTAAGGAAAACTTGCAAATTGTTCATATTGAAACCAATCGAGAAAAAGCTACAAATGGTGGCTAAAACTTCACTTTTCAGGAATAGTATTATGGAAAAAAGCAAAGATTCAAAAGATGTCGTTAGGGTATGGACACCTCCAAGACCAGGCGACAACAAACCCAGCAAGAATGAAGGGAAACCTTCTGGGAAAGGCCGGGGAAACAATCTTCCGCCCAAACAAGGAGGTTGAGTATGAGTGTAAGCAACAAAACGCACACGAAAGAGCAATTGGATGATTATTCGGAGCAACTTAATCCGAATAATGAAAAACACAAAGTTGCTTTGGACCGTCGTTCAGATCAGTTGAATCCTAACAACGACGAGTATTGGCAATCGAGGGGTCTGAAAAAACCAAAGAAGAAAACTTAAAAGCCTTTGCCCTCTGCCATAGTGCAGAGGGCTGTTCTTTTTCGCAGGAAACTCGTCAACAAATCTTTTTTCAAGGAGTGTAGATGGCACAAGAAGATCAGAATAACGAACAGAGCGGGCAAGAAAAAAAACAAAGCCCAGAAGAAATGCTCCGTGCTCTTCAAGGCTTTTTCATCAAGGAGGCAATTATGACAAAAGAAAAAAAAGATGCTTAAAAAACAACGGCCCAAATTCTGTCAAGCTTCGCAAAAACTCTTATGTTGCTAACTTGCATTTACTGGAAGCTTGTAATTATCGTTGCAGACATTGCTTCGCTTATTTCGATTCCGATAAACAGCTTTCAGTTCAGGATTCGTATATCATCATCGACTCAAATGGGAAGCTGCTCGACAACAGCATTGACGGGCATAAAATCGTTGCAGATTTAACGCAGGAAGACTTTTCAACCGCATTTAAGCGTATGCCCTTCAATAAAAAGCTGTACAATGCCAGATACAAGTGAAAACTGGCAGATTTTAACGTTCTAAAGGCCGGCGGCGCGTCGGGGCAGGGCTTTCGGTTGTTCGGCCAAGGCGTTCAAGCCCCGAAGCAGCCGGCTGGGGCTGGAAAAGCGGAGAGGGAGGCGCAACCCGTGCCGGGCGGGGAACCTCCCCCTTCTTTTTCAGCCTGAAATCGGGTTTTGCGCCCTCTTTTTCAAAAAAGCTCGATTTTTTTTGCAGAAATGCATTTACCCCCTTGCGCAAAATCGAATTTTTGTGTATAAATTAAGTAGTGGCGTTTGAAAAAAGCTTTTGAACGCCGCAAACTGGGGAGTTTCCAGAGCGGTCAAATGGGGCAGACTGTAAATCTGTTGGCTACGCCTTCGAAGGTTCGAATCCTCCACTCCCCAAAATTGTGTAAGTCTATGGCTTGTATAGGCTTACACAAAAATATCCGCTAATGGGCAAAAAGTCGCCGGGGGAGCCAGCTAAGTGCCTTCGTTTTGGGGGCTTTTTCTGGTTTTGTATCGCTTCTTTCTTAACTGTAATGTTTTCTAAACTGTAACCATTTGCGTATTTGCGTTTTTTATGTAAAGTAAGCCGTATTTCAAGGCGATGAACTTGTTCAATGCCCAGTTTGCTTTTTAGAAAGCCCGTTATAAGGAAAAAATTGATGAAGGAAAAACCATTATTTTTGCTGGTGGTGTTTTTTTATGTAGCTGTGGTTTTTATAGGAAATAGAATAGCAGTACAAGGCATAAACCTGCCTCAGCACGAGCCGCATGAAATTGCAAGAGCTACAGTGCAAAGAGTTGTAGACCGAACCTTGCCAGATATTTATCTCGATGCCTTTGACGACCCGGCAGAAACCTTGGATTTGTTGGCAATGTTAGGCGAAAGGCTGGTTTTTGAAGCCAGAATAAACGCCGGCCCAAGAAGAGGCCAGGTTATTGTTGCCGAACAAAGTCTGGGCAGTTTTTGGGGAGTCGTGCCAAGGGAAGTTGCCCAAGGCGACCGAATTCTTTTGATTAATAACAACATGGGATGGTTTTTCGACGGGCATTTGCTTTCCACCAGACTGATTGTTTTGGGGGTTTTGCTTGTTGTCTTTATCTTGCTTTTGGGCGGTAGAAAAGGTGTTAATACCATTATTGCCCTTGGGCTAACCCTGGGGGGGGTCTTCGGTGTTTTTATTCCATCGATACTTGCAGGATGGAATATTTATCTTATGGCTCTTTTTGTCTGCGTGTTTACAACAATAGTAACGCTTACGCTTGTTATTGGTTTTAACCAAAAATCGCTTGTTGCCGGGATAGGCTGTTTGGGCGGTATTTTGGTAACAGTAATAATCACTGTCATTATGGACAGATTGCTGTTTTTAACCGGGATGACAGACGAGCATTCAAGGTTTTTGGCAACGCTTCCTATTGACCATTCTATCAATCTTAGGGCTATAGTTTTTGCAGGGATAATTATCGGTGCAATGGGGGCTATTATGGACGTGGCTATGTCAATTGCTTCTTCGCTTTGGGAAGTAAAGGAAAAGGCGCGTTACATAACTTTTGATTCGCTGTTTCGTTCCGGCATTAACATTGGGCGCGACATGATGGGGTCAATGGCCAACACGCTTATTCTTGCATACATTGGCACTTCGTTGGCACTTGTGTTGGTTTTAAGCGTCTACACGAATTCGCTCATGGAGTTGTTCAATATCGAAATGATTGCGGTAGAGGTTTTGCAGGCTGTGGCCGGCAGTTTTGGTATTATTTTCTCCATGCCAATAACGGCCTTTGCTTGCGCGGCCATATTTTCAAATGAATGGGAGCGACGCTAGGTCGAGTGATCGCCTGTGCCGGCGCGGCGGCGTGTTATGTGGAGTTTTTCCGGCATTTGAATAGAGCCTGCTTGCAAGCAGTTGCTTGTGTTTGCAAGCAGGCTCTGACTTTACTCTTTACTGCGCTGTAGCAGCGGAGCTTGAAGTTGTTTCAGGTTGAAGAACATATTGAATGGCAATGCCGCTTACAAGAAACACTTGGCTTCGCCCGCCAAAAGCGCCAGTTCGCACTACAGGCTCGATCCTTACGTCAACTACCGCATTTGCAGCCGGGAAAAGACTTCTGGCTTCGTCCAGCAGTTCCGAGTAAGATACTGCAAAACGATCGCTGCGCTCGAACTGCACTATGCCAAGAATTGTAAAGTCGCGGCTGATGGGTTGGAGCATTGCCGTTACCGGCGGCTCTACTTCTACCATAGTAGTTGCACAGCCGATCATGGAAAATCCGATTGTCGTAGTAATAACGACAATCCCAAGTAATTTAACAAAAGTTTTCATACGAAAACCTCCTTGTTTTGATAGCCCATTTTTTCAGCTTGGGCGTTAGCTGTTATTACACGCCCCAAGGCGTTTTAGGTTTTGCCAACGACAAAACCGGCTTTACCAATGGTAAAACCTATGGTACAAAGAAAATGTTATTCGGAATCCCCGGCAGTTATCCGAATAACTATTAGAGTTTTAGCGAATCCTGAAACCCAAGCCAATCGAGGCTTCAAGACCGTGCCCGAGCCGACGGCTGGTGCTATCAAGGCCAGATATAATAGGGCGTGTATCGTCTGTCATAACTCTTTCAAAGCCATTGGCAAGTCTAATGCCGTACGTTAAGGAACCACTGATTAAATCCCCGAAAAAATGCTATAATGTGAGAATGAAAACCCAGCAGACATTCAGCGACATAGAATACGCCAGCCGCAAGCGGACA
>WRKI01000322.1 GCA_009778155.1 Spirochaetota bacterium | reverse complement strand
GAAGCACTGATTAAATCCCATCGAGGATTTAATCAGTGCTTCTTACCCGCATTTTGCGCAATGAAATGAGCAAATGCAGAGGGAAACGCTGATTAGCGTCGAGTTAATCAGCGTTTCCTTAGGATTTTGACAGAATCTTTTATGTCAATTTCTCGTCTGATCGAAATATCTAAAATTACATCTGTATCGAAAAAAAAGCTTGTCAAATGTATCTCTCTGTTAGGGTGTCTGCCAGTATTTCCTTGTGGTTTATACTTTCATCCAAATCTATAATACCGGCTAGCTGGCTAGTTATAGGCTCTAACTGAATATCATCCCCCTTGTTTTTTGAGGAAATTGATGACAAATACTCTTCCACTAATTGCGGAACCGTTTTTTTTGTGCGCTTTGCATAAATTTCCGCCTTTTCAAACACGGTTTGGTCAATATTTAATGTCAGCGTTTTACCCATAAACCCTCCTTTCAAACTTTATAACGCATTTCCGGTGTTGTCAAGCCGTCACAACCGCACCTTCCCGCCGCGCCGCCGGTGGCTTCACTTTTTTGCGGAAAGGCTTTAGAATACTCTAATGGAAGCGGCATTGACCAAGAAAATGGCCGAGACTGGCAAGACCTTTCTTCGGCACTTATACATTACCTTTGAATTTTTCGGAAAAAACGCTTTGGCAAACCATGCCGCAGCCGGCGCTTACGCCTTTCTGCTTTCGGCCGCGCCCATGCTCTTGCTGGCAGCCTCATTTTTGCTCATGGCCTTTAGCTCCGTGCCCGGCGCGGCAGAGGTGCTTTTGCAGACAATGCCCTTTGCAGAAGCCATATTCGATGCAGAGGCCGATCTATTGTCGGGAATGCTCTACGGAGCCGCGTCGCCGGGCATACCGGAACTGCTTGGCGTACTGTCCATGTTTTGGGCAGGCCGCATCTTTGCCGTGTTCATGGGACGCAGCTTTAAAATAATCTTCCCCGGCGAAAACAACCGAGGCGCAGTGCTGGACAACATTGTAACACTGGCAGTCGAACTAGCCGTCCTTCTTTTAATACTGGGGGCGATACTATTTTCAAGATATGCAATCAGCCTTTACTATGCCGCCGGCTTTTTGCCATCCGTATTTGCAAACATCTACCTTGGCGACTTTCAGGCAGTCGGCCTTTCGCGCGCGCTTGCGGCCGGCGTGTTGGGCTTTTTGGCCTTCCAGTTAATCCCTGCAAACTCCCCCGGAAAACTTTCGGCAGTGTACGGGGCGATTTTTTGCGCGGTTTTATACGGAGCCGCCGCGTGGTTTTTGGACTTCTTCCTTATGCAGCCCAGATACAACCTAATTTACGGTGCGCTTGGCAACATCGTCATTTTGTTAATCAACGTGTACTTTTTTTTCATGACCTTTTTTCTGGGCGCGCAATTTGCATCCGTTTCCGCATCTTTTGAGGCCTTGTGCTTCATGCGCCTGCGGGAAACAGTCAACGCCGGCGGGGGGGAGGTAGCCAGCGGCAAGAAAACCCTGCGCGGCCGCCTAAGCGGACTTTTTGGAACCGTCGATAAAAACTTGGAAAAATACAGGCGGCGTTACGCGAAAGGGGAAACGATCATGTGCAAGGGCGATACTGACCAAGATGTTTTTTTCCTGCTGGAAGGCGAGGTCGAGGTTTTTGTGCCGATAGAGAACGAGGCTGGCGAGAGCGACCTTCCTGCGGATTCCTTTGGAACGCTTTCCCCCGGGGCCTTTTTCGGGGAGATGAGCCACTTTTTGGAGGAAAGCCGCAGCGCGACAATCATAGCGAAAACCGATGCCTGCGTGCTGGCGTTGCCGCCGGGCATTTTTGACAAAGTAGTAAGCGGCGATTCCGAGCTAGGCAAGGCGGTAATAGAGCACCTGTCCATGCGGATCAAAAAAAGCAACGAAAAAATCGCCGCGATGGGGCACTAGGGAAACGCTGATTAGCTTCGAGTTAATCAGTGGTTCCCTACCCAATCGCTGTTTCCAGAGCCTTCACCGTAAGCTTTATGCAATCTTCAATGTCGGAAACAGAGCACAACTCGTTTGCGCTGTGGACGTGCCTAGTCGCAATCGAGATAACGCCGGAAGGCACACCGGCACGCGACACATGAATCGCCCCGGAGTCCGTGCCCCCCATCTCCAGCACCTCGAACTGATGCTTAATCTTGGCGGCCTTCGCGCAACTTTCCAAATGCTCGACAATCTTCGGGTGGCAAATCACAGAGGCATCCTTGATCTTAATCGCCGCGCCCCCCCCCATCTTCATCGGCAACTTCGGAGCCTTCGGCGTGTCGGCCGACAAAGTAACATCAAAAGCCAAAGCATAGTCCGGGTCAACACCGTAGGCCGAAGTACGCGCCCCCCTAAGCCCCACCTCTTCTTGCGAAGTAAAGACAAAATACAAGTCAAAAGCCGGCTTTTTAAGCCGCTTTAACGCTTCGATCATAATAAAACAACCAATACGATCGTCAAGCGCCATCGACATAAAAGAGTCGCCATTGACAACCGGCTCCGCTTGGAACACACAAACATCCCCGATTTTTACATATTTTTTCGCATCAGCCTCGTCGCGCGCGCCAATATCCAAATACATCTTGTTCAAGGCCAAGTCTTTCAGATCGACCTCGCCCTCGCAATTTGCAATCGCGACAGCCCCGTTGGGAAAGACAAAACGATGCCCCATCATGTAAGTGTGGCGCATACCGCCAATCGCCGAAAAATACAGGAAACCCTCTTTCGTGATATGCGTAACCATAAGCCCAATCTGATCCATGTGCCCGGCAAGCATCATTTTTTTGCCGTCGCCTTTTTTGTGCGCAATCAAATTGCCCAAAGCGTCGATTTTATGATCGTCGATAAAAGGCTTAACCTCTTCCAGAATAACCTTGGCGATCGCGCCCTCCCGGCCGGACACCCCGTGTACTGCGCACAGTTTTTTTAACAAATCAGCGTTCATTCACTACCTTCCCTTTCGCGTCAAAGTTTTAATCGTTTAAGTAAGCGAGCACGAGTTTTTTCAGATTCTCGAAGTCGCGCTTGTCCATAGCCGAAACAGGCGAATGGATGTACCGGCAGGGGACAGACAGACCAATGCAAGGCGTGCCCGTTTTTGCCGTATGATACCGGCCACTATCCGTGCCGCCCATCCCGCTGCGACGGAACTGCCACGGAATACCGCTTTTTTCCGCCACCGCAATAATTTCTTCTATATATTTGGTCTGATACACCGATGTAGAGTCGGCAAGCGACAAGCAAGGCCCCGCGCCCAAAGTCGTTACACGATGCTGTTCGTCAACACCCTCGATGTCGGCGCAGATCGTGCCCTCCAAATTGAGCACAAGATCGGCCGACAAGTTGTTCGCCGCAACAGCCGAGCCGCGCAAGCCCACCTCTTCCTGCGTGCAGAAAATCCCCGTCAGCCTGTGTTTAACGCCCGACTTCAGCGTCTCGATAATGGCCGCGCAACCCACCCGGTCGTCAAGAGCCTTCGCCTTGACCTTGTGGTCGCCAAACTCGACATAGCCGGCCTCGAAAGCGACAAAATCGCCAAGATTCACCAGCTTTTCGACCTCCTCCTTTTTGTCCAGCCCAATGTCGATGTACAGCGAATCAACCTCCGGTGCCTTGTCCGCGCTTTTTTCCAAATGGATGGGCTTAATGCCGATAACGCCGGGGATTTTATCCTTGCCGACAAAAACCAGCGCGGAAGGCAAAATTCGCGGGTCAACCCCCCAGGTGGCAAACTTTATCGAGCCGTCTTTTTCGATATGCTTTACGCAAAGCCCCACCTCGTCCATGTGCGCGCTCAACGCAATGTGCCGCCCCTTCGCCTTGGCGTTTTTTACGGCAATCAAATTGCCCATGCGGTCGGTTTTAAGCTCGTCAACATGGCCGGCCAACTCCGCCTTGATAATTTCGCGCACCTCGTCTTCAAAACCCGGCAAACCGCAGGCCGCTGTCAATTTTTTCAGTAACATTCGTCGCCCTCCCAGTCTTGCAAAGACATAATGTAGTCTGCCACCAGCTTGCCGCAGTTTTTAACGTCCGCCAAGTCCACAACCTCCACCGTCGAGTGCATATATTTCAGAGGGATAGAGAGAACGCCGGTAAGAACGCCGCCAGCGGCAATCTGGATTTCGTCCGCGTCGGTGCCGGAGCGCCCCGGCAGCACCTCGATCTGGTGCTTCGTATTGTTTTGCTTGGCGATTTTTTTCAAGTCGTCAAAAACCTTGCGGTTGACCGCCGCCCCGACCGCGATAGCCGCCCCATCGCCCATTTTTATCGTTTCATGATCGGCCAGCCCCGGCGTGTTGGCAAACCCCACATCGATTATTATCGCAATGTCCGGCTTTATGCCGTAGGCCGCCGTTTTCGCGCCCCGCGCCCCGACCTCCTCCTGCGCCGAGCCGACAAAGTAAAGGTCGGCATTGTGCTTGAAGTCTTTAAGAAGCTCCAGCGCGTGATACATCGCCGCCAGCCCTGCCGTGTCATCAAGAGCGCGGCCGGTAAGCCTGCCGTTTTTAAGCTCCGTAACCTCGCGGTTAAAGGTGATTATGTCGCCGGGGCGAACCAGCTTTTCGAGCTTTTCTTTGGGGTAGCCGGTGTCTATCGCCATATCCTTGATTTCTATGGAAGCCTTCATTTCGTCGGCGCTTGTCAAGTGCGGCGGTTTTATGCCGATTATGCCGTAAACCGGCTTGCGCCCGTGGATAGTAACCTCGGTCGCCAGAATGTTCCGCTTGTCGATGCCGCCTATCCGGGCAAACTTGACAAAGCCGTTGTCGCAAATCTCCGTCGCCATTAGCCCGATCTCGTCCATGTGGGCGCAGACCATGACGCGCGGGGCGTTTTTCGCGCCCTGTTTGCGGGCGATCATGTTGCCCAGGCTGTCCGTCTGGGCGCTGGCCAGCTTGCCGAACCAGCCGGCGGCCAAGTGCGCCAGTGCGGACTCGTAGCCGGCCACATGGGGGACCTTGCCCATCTCGATTATGAACTCTTTTGTTGACAAATCGCGCCTCTCTTTGGTTCCGATTGACTCTTATTATAGGTATAACCTGAGATTCGGGCTTTGTCAAGCGTCTCTGAAAAGGTTCACACCAAGGCGCAAGGCACATCGATTTAGCCTCACACAAAGGCACAAAGGCACAAAGGGGGGATTTTGATAAGGTCAGAGCTTTCATTTTGCATCAAATATATAAGATAATAGAGGATGAAGTAGAGATGAAGCGGCGCTTTCTAAGCTGAACTTTGTGCCTTTGTGTCTTTGTGCCTTTGTGTGAGCTTAACCGGGGGTAAATTCACAAGGTTCGCGGCGTATTTGTGCCTTTGTGTGAGGTCTTCCGGTTTTTTTTTGCGGTTTGCGAAAAAAAATATTTTTTTTTTGTAAACCACTTGACATAATTTTAGTTTTTTGATAGAATGGACATTGTAGGTTAAATTTTTGTTTTACATTATTTGTTTTGTTATGGCTTTAATATGAAGCAAGTCGAGTTTAGGGATTCCGTTCTTGTTTTTCTCTCTTCTTATTTCTCCCTTAACGATCAGCATCTTATTTTCTCCGGCAAGAGGGCGTATACCTTTGGTCTTAACGATAGGTATATGTTTTTGAGAGGGGAGTTAGAGTCGCTCGCTTTCGCGGGCGTGAATAAAGATGCCCGGTTTTACAAAAGCAGGGAGACCCCTGTTTTGTCCGGGTAAAGGATTTTTCTCAATGGCAAAGAAACTGTACGTTGGTAATCTCTCTTACAACACATCCGAAGAAAGTTTGCGAAGGCTCTTTTCGGGTTTCGGTTCTGTCGCATCTGCCAAGATCGTAACTGACCGCGACACAGGCAATTCCAAGGGCTTCGGCTTTATCGAAATGGGTTCCGATGAAGAAGCGAGCGCGGCGATTGCCGGCACTAACGGGCGCGAGTTTGACGGGCGCCAATTACGCGTAAACGAAGCGATGGACAAACCGCCCCGCGACAACAGGGGCGGCGACAGGCGCGACCGCTGGTAGCCGGGGAGCGCCGGTTGGCTTTGTGTTAATCGGCGCTTTCCCCGCGCTGTCCGCCTTGCGGTTTTGTCCGTGTTTTCAGCCAAAACCGCAAGGAAACAGTGCCTAGCGTGTAAAAATTAAAAGAATTTTTTCTAGCTCCAAACGCAGGGGGCGAAGTATGGGCAGGCCGGTAAATCGCGCCCGTTATACGGTAGCTATGCGGCAACCGATGTTTATCGCCGGTGTTCCTTGCTGGGGTTGGATTGTTTTCTCGTGGCAGGCTGGCAGGCAGCCGGTATTTGAGTTATGCCTCTTGCCCAGAAGTTATATAGATTTATAGAATATGCAGAAAAAAACTTATGTTATTGGACACAAAAATCCAGACACAGATTCCGTTGTTTCAGCGGCGGCTTATGCCCGGCTAAAACAGCTTCAGGGGCACGATAACTGCTTCCCCGCCAGGGCGGGGAAAATCAGCCCGCAAACCGAGTACATTTTCGCCCGTTTCGGCGTTGTACTGCCCAAATTCCTGCCGGACATGATCCCAAAGGCACAGCACTATATTTCCGCTCCGCCCACCACGGTAAACGCAGATGAAAGCGTGTGGAATTCTCTTGAAATACTGCAAAAAGAGGACTCCAAGGTTTTGCCCGTCGTTGACTCCTGCGGGAAATATCTCAGTATGTTCCATTATAGGGCTTTCGCCCAGTACATTATCGAGAACATCAACCCGCATAAAAAATCGTCGTTCCGCATTTCGCTGAACCACTTGGCGGCCACTATCCGCGCCCAGCCGGTTACGCTCTACAATGCCGACGAGATAAAACGATCGCCCGTTGTCGTGGCCGCTTCTTTCGGCCCGAACTTCAAACACAACATTCAGGCCGAGGGTATCGAAAATGTTATCGTGATTGTCGGCGACCGCTGGGACATTGTCGAACATTGCATCGACATAAAAGTAAGGGCGGTCATTCTTACAAGCGGGCACATTCTGCCCAAAAAACTGGGCGAACTGGCGGAACAAAACCAAGTTACCGTTTTGTTAAGCCCCTTTGACACATCCTCCACGGCCATGCTTGTCATCTACTCCGTGGCTGTGGGCAACCTGGGCGACACCGCCGTGCCCACCGTGAAACTGAGCGATTCGGTGCGCTCTTTCCGGGAGGCCATTTCCAAAGCGCCCTCCCGCAACCTGCCTGTTTTAAACAACGAGGGCAGGGTCGAAGGGCTTATTTTTGAAGGCAACCTTGCCAAGGAGCCAAATGTCGAGCTTATCTTGGTGGATCACAACGAAATGTCGCAAGCTATCGAAGGTATCGAAAACTTCCGGATTGCCGAGGTTATCGATCACCACAGGCTGGGGCATCTTTCCACCCGTTACCCGATCACTTTTATCAACCGCGTTGTCGGCGCGACTTGCACGATTATTACAAACTTGTACCGCGAGCAAAAAATGCCGCTGGAAAAAAGTTATGCGTCAATCCTTTTATGCGGCATCTTGGCCGACACTCTTGTATTGCAATCGGCGACTGTTACCGGCGTAGATGTCGAAGCCGCCGAATATCTTTCTTCCATTACCGGTCTTGACATAAAAACCTTGGGCAGCGAAATAATCGCCGCCGGCAACAAACTGTCGGCTCTGCCGGCGGCCGAGCTTATCGCTATGGATGTAAAAGAGTACACGGAAAAAGAGATGACCTTTAGCGTAGGCCAAATCGAGGTTGACAACACCGAGGCCTTAATGGAGCGGCGTGTGGAAATTGCCGCCGCCATGGAAAAGGCCTGCGAGGAAAAAGATTATCTTTTTACCGCGTTACTCGTAACCGATGTTACGGTTTTGGATTCCTTGCTTTTTGTCAGCGGGAAAAAAGCGTTTACAAGCCTTGTCAACTTTCCAAGCGTTGCAGAAGGCATCTTTGAGCTGAAGGGCGTGGTGTCCCGCAAAAAACAGTTGCTGCCGCTTTTGGCAGAAATTGTCGAAAAATGCGCTGATGCCCGGTAGCGAACATGGCGCAAAAACTCTGCCCGAATGAAATTACCGGCCTGTTAAAAGACGGCGGAAAAGTTTCGCTGGCCTTGCCGCACTACCAAGCGCGGCAGGCTCAGCTTGACTTGGCAGAGTTTTTAACACGCGCTTTTAACGAAGATTCCATTGTCGCGGCGGAGGCGGGAACCGGTGTCGGAAAGTCCTTTGCCTATCTTGTGCCGGCGGCAATTTTTGCCCAAAAAAACGGCGGAAAAAAAGAAAAAATCGTAATTTCCACCGCCACGATTACTTTGCAGAAACAGCTTTTTGAAAAAGACATTCCCCTTGTAACTCGCGCCTTGGGCGGGGGGGGCCGCGGCAATAATGCCGGCGGCAAGAATGCCGGTGGCAAGAATGCCGGCGACTTGAAGGTGATTCTTATGAAGGGCAGACGGAACTATGTTTGCCGCCGGCGGCTGGCCGACGCGCTCAAAGAGCCGGTTTTGCACAGCCGGGATGCCGATGAGCTTAAACGTATTGATCGCTGGGCGGAAGGTTCCAAAACCGGGGAAAAAGACACGCTTTCCTTTTTGCCCGACGAGTCGCTGTGGGCGGGTGTTTGTTCCGAATCGGATTCCTGCATGGGATCGAAGTGCCAGTGGCGGGAAAGCTGTTTTGTGATCGCCCTTAGAAAACGCGCCCTTGACGCTCACATTATCGTAGTGAACCACCACTTGCTTTTTGCCGACTTAGCCCTGCGCCGCGACAGCGCCGGCACGGGCGGCGACGGCGGCGGCAGTGCCGGTGGCAACGCCTCCGTACTGCCCGCTTACAGCCGGCTGATTATCGACGAGGCTCATTCCATAGAAAACGCCGCGACTTCATTTTTTTCGCAGGACTTTAGTCTGCCCGGTATTTTGCATCTTCTGGGGCGGCTTTACAACAAGCGCGGCCGTGCACAAAAGCAGACGCAAGGCGGGCTTTTGGTGCGTCTGCTGGCTTTGCTGCCGTCGCATAACGGCGGCGTTGCCGAAAGTGTTTTTTTGAAAAAGGCGCAAGCCCTAATGGAAAAAGTGAGAAAGTCCGCGCAGGCCTTGCAGGATGCCGCTCTTTGGCAGTGCGGGCGCGAAGGGGCTTTGCGGCTTTCGCCTTACTCGCAGGAACAATACGCAAAAATCGAAAGCGATTTGTTCCCTGACTTTGCCGCCCTTGGGAACAATATAGGCGACTTAAACAGGCTGGTAAAAAAAGAGCTTGAAAGCTTGGACGAAAATGCTGCCGAAGAAACTTGTGTTTGGGAAACAAACTCTGTCCTTCGCTCGCTGGAGGCGGTCGCCATGTTATGCGCTCTTTTTATGGAATACCGGGAAAGGCAGGGCGATGTGTTCTGGCTGGAAAAACGGCAGTCCAAGTCCGGCGCTCAGGCCTTGCCTTTTGTAAATTTTATTCGCACGCCTTTGAACATGGCCGGCATTCTTGGCGATTGGTTGTTTGCACCTAACCAAACGGTTGTCTGTGTTTCTGCCACGCTCACTGTAAATAACGATTTCGCATACTGGGCTGATCGCTGCGGTATAAACTGTGTCAAAGACCGTGTTTTTCTTAACGGAACTTTCCCTTCGCCTTTTCCCTACTCAAGCGCGGTTCTTCTTGCCGCCCCTTCGGACGCTCCCGATCCGGCCTTTACCAGCGGCAAGGAAAGCTGGCAGGATTTTGTAAACAGGGCTGTTGCCGGGCTGGCGGCCATTGCCGGCGGCTCCGCGCTTGTTCTGTTTACTTCTTACCAGTCCCTGCAAAGCGCATGGTTTTCCGCCGTGCCGCACTTGGAAGGGCTTGGCATTCGTTGTTTCAAACAGGGCGACGACGATCGCACGCGGCTCTTAGAGAATTTCCTTGCGGATAAAAGTTCCGTATTGTTTGCCACCGACTCTTTTTGGGAGGGGGTGGATGCTCCGGGCGAAACTTTGCGGCTGGTCATTCTTTGTCGTCTGCCTTTCAAAAGCCCCGGCGATCCTGTGTTTGAAGCCCGTCTTGAAGCCGTGGAAAAAAGCGGCGGCAATTCTTTTATGGAGCTTTCCCTGCCGCAAGCGGCGATGAAGTTCAAACAAGGCTTCGGAAGGCTCATGCGCCGGGAAAGCGACTCTGGGGTTGTCGCTGTCTTAGACTCGCGGCTTGTGAAAAAACGCTACGGGCAATTATTCCTGCAATCCCTGCCGGAAACAAAAACCTGCTTCGCAGACTTTGCCAACGTATTACGCCAAACGGAACGCTTTTTGTCGGGTTAAGGGGTATAGGCATTTTTTTACGCCGTTTTTACTGCGTTTCGTTTAAGCGTGCAACTAATTTGAATACGGTTGTAACCGGGTTTTGTTCTTTTATGGGTTTTTGCGATTGTATTCCATAAAGTTTTTCCGCATTTTTCAATGCGTTGGCCTGCTTGTTTTTTAACACAGAATACATTTCCGCACTGTTTTTCTGATACGGCTTTTTCAATAAGGCGGATAGTTTTTCTTTATATTGATCACGCGAAAGCCCGGTGTTGTAAAATTCAAAGTGCAGCATATACCATATTTCAAAGGCTTCTATGGAATACGCGCATTTTATCTGGTTTTCTTTTTTTGCTGCAAGCGCGAGAGCTTTTTCAAATGCTTCAACGCTAAAACTGTCTTTATCGAAAACGCACCATGTTTCTATATACGGCTCTTTTTTTCGCTCTGCCTCGCTTTTTATCTGTATGGCTTTTTTCACAAGCGATACCGTGTTATAACCTGTTCCCTGCACGTCAATTTCGTCGTACACTTCCGGGTTCTCCGGGAATGCTTTGAAATAATTAGGCTCGGTTTTTTCCCCTTCGCAGACAATAAGTATCCTGCGCAACTTGCGGGTTTTTTCACGGCGTGATGCCAGCGCTTTCTTTTTATGAAATAATTTATCCCCCACTATTCACTCTCCCCGAATTGCAACGCTATATCGTTAATAGGGTTGTTCGGAAACTTCAGTTTCCGAACAACTTCAGCTTTTAAAAGCACTTTTTTAGGGCTTTTGCCCTAAAAAATGCAGGACTTGTTCGAGAACCAATCGGGTTCTCGAACAAGTCCAATGTAGGGGGTCGCTCCGTATTTTCCATTCAAATAATTTTTACCAAAGGCGGCATCATTGCGTACCGGCTCATCATATTCAACAAGGGAATATAAATCCGTGGCTCCGTAAATATTTTTTTCGCAAAACCATATCTGATCGCGGCGAAAGTTTGTTTTTGTCATAATATTTACCGCATGGCAGGAAATAACAAGCTGTGCGTTCTTTTTATTATCGGATGAGTTGAACAGCCGGACAATGCTCTCTATAATAAGCGGATGCAGTTGCGCGTCGAATTCGTCAATAAACAATGTCCCTCCGTTTTTCAGCGCAAAAATAACAGGAAGGGCATAACGGAACAGTTTTCGCGTGCCGCTGGATTCTTCCTGTTCGGGAAGCGATACAGTGCCTATTTTCTCTTCGTTGTCAAAATAATCATGATCGAACAGGTATGTTTCTTTTTCCGGATATTCGGCAATAAGTTTTTTTATCCATTCCTTTGAAAATGCAGTAGGGAAGTCATGAATATTGACAGGTTCCCGCTTAACCGTTATTTTTTTTATTTGGATGTCGGCATACTGAAGAAAACTTAGAACCTGTTCAAAATCGCCGTCATGCAATTCTACGGGACTTTCCCGCAAACCTGATCTGATAAGCATTTGTTGAAAATACCGGATAATGCCTACGGCGACGCTGCCGTTGCTTTGCGCGCATACGGACAAAAACGAACAGTTCGGGCGCACCATAGATTTTACCTTTGAACCTTCACGGAAATAAGTCCCTGTATTGATGTTTTGTCTGTCCCGCGTAAAAAGCACAGCTTCTCTTGCATTGAACACGGCAAACAAATACTCTGTAATAACTTCTGTCTGGCTAACGGAAAAACCGTACCGGTAACGAATATTTTTGCCCTCGCTGTTTTGAATAAAAAAAACAAGCTCAAACGATGACGGCGCGGATTCCGTTTGTTTGGAAAAACTAAAAGGTTCGGTTTCTATAACATCCCCGGCCTGTTTACGCGGCGCAGACATAACGGCAAAATCCCAAAAAAACAAAAAGGCGTTGAAAAAATTAGACTTGCCGCTTGCATTCGCGCCGTAAATAACCGCGCTTTTAAGCAGACGCTCCTTATTGCTCGCTTCAAATGTATTCTCTTCCAGCAACTCCTTGTTTTTTGTTGCAAGCAGGGAAAAAGTGCGCCTGTCCTTAAAAGAGCGAAAGTTTTCAACCGTGAATTCTGCTATCATAAAATGCCCCTAGCTTAAATATAATGTAATTGATAGATTCAGTCAAGATGCCGGGTAAATTTACGGATTTTTCACAAAATCAAGGCTTATGTATGTGCCTTCCGCTTGTAAAAAACATTGCCGCCAAACATATGCAGGCCTAGACTTTGCGAAAGCCGTTCGATAATGACAAGACCGCCGGTGCTGTTGCCCTTGGGATTCAGCGCGGGGCCGAAAGTGGCAATACCCAAGTTGTTTTCCGCGCAGGCAATAATGCCGCCGCCCACCCCGCTCTTGCCGGGAATACCCGCCTTGATTGCAAACTCGCCGGAGCCGTCGTACATACCGCAAGTAACCATAAGCGTTTTTACAATACGCAACGCACGATCGTCCGCCAAAGACACACCCGTAGCAGGACACCTGCCGTTTAAGGCAAGAACCAGCGCGTAATGAGCCAAATCCCCGGCACTAGCCAAAGTGGAGCACATCTTGAAATAAAGATCGACAGCCACCTCTGCGTCGCACTTAATCACACCCTCGCCCTGCATCATGTAGGCCATCGAGCGATTCCTCATGCCGGCGGATTTTTCGGAAAGATACACCCTTTCGTCCATACCGATCCCTTCGTTCCCGCAAAGCACACGCGCCAAATCCAGAAAATCCGCGTGAGCACTCTCGGCGCACCAAGGCACACGGGCGTATTCAATACAAAGACCCGCCGCCGCAATAGCCCCGGCATTAATCATGGGATTAAGCGGAAAATGCGTCTTTGTTTCCAGCCTTACGATAGAGTTAAAAGCGTCGCCCGTAGGCTCCACGCCGATTCTGGAAAAGACAGCGTCTTCCCCGGCCAGCCGCAGAGCCAGAATAAGAGTAATCGTTTTGGAAATACTCTGCATGGTAAAAACCTGCCGCCAGTCACCCGCCGTAAAACGCCCCCCGTCGGCAGTCATAATGCAGGCGCCCAAATGCCGGGGATTCCCCTTGGCAAGCTCCGGAATATAAGTCGCAACCTTGCCCCCCGTGCCGCCGTCAAGGGACAGCCGCGCTTCTTCAAAACAATTTTCCAGCGCACGTTGAACCATAACAACCCCAGGCCTGCCGCCCCTTGCCGCCCCAGCCCCCCGCCGGGACAGGCCGTTTTATTGGTACATGATGATATACGGCCTTGGCGACAGCCCGAAAACATCCTGCGGGGACATAAGCGGAGTGTCAGTATGCCCGGCAAAGCCGAAATCGTACCATAGTTTGAACCCCTTGACAGGAATATTCGTAAAAGCCGCCCCCCAATTGTAAGTGTTGCGCTTCATTTGCGGGGAGCCAATGCCGGCAATATTGTGAATAAGACGCACCCTGCGGAAATCCGCCCGCACATCCCTTAACTCCCTAACCATGCGGTAGTGGAACTGGTGGAACATAAGCATCCTTTCGCCCGGCAAATCGTTTTCGATAAGATAATCTTCCATTGCTTGCTGTGCGCGGTTAATCTCGTCCGCCGTAAGATGGCCAATCTCGATATTCGGCCTAAGAGTGCGCCATTCGGGGTCAAGAGCCAGATGAACATTAGGATAGTGAAGATAGGGGAACATACGCCTGAGCGATTCAATAGGATCGTAGCGGCCAATTTGATGATCGATAAAAACAAGCATATCGTTTTCCAAGGCATAGTTGATATAACTCATCAAAGTACTGTGCCGAAGAATCCCGATAGAAGCGTCCGGGTGGACAGTTCCGAAAATAAGATGAAAAGCCCGAATAACCCCGCGCCCCTCGCTTATCGCCTCGTACTGGGCGGCAGTAACGGAAAGCTGCCGGGACAATTCTTCTATAGAATAGCGGCCAAGAATTCCCATATTTCGCGAGTAAGGATGACCGTAGTAAGACAGAATGTAGTTGTTAAGAAGGAGGGAAGTCTGGTCTTGAATGATCCTGTCGAACCGCTCCAACTCCTCGACAGTGTGCACCCAGGCTGGCCTGTTGTTGTCGTTCTGGGCAAGAGTGCGCACCGTGTCGGTAAAAAAAATGTAGGGGAAAAGAAAGCCGTTTTGCGGCACGATGCCGAACTTGGTCGCCGGATTAATTTGGCGCGGCTGTGCGGCCTCCGCCGGAGACGCGGCGGCCGCAAGCGGCGCAAAAAAGATCGCGATAAAAACAAAAAGCGGCAACAGCCGCGAAAGGGCTTTTTTGGAAATTAACCTAAGTTTCATCATTATTCTATATTATCGGCAAAATGCGCAAAAAGCAAGCGGTTGCCGGTAGGGTCTGATCATACTTCTCGAATATGATCACACAAAGGCACAAAGGCACGGAGGCACAAAGGAAGATAAGGAAGCACAGATTCGAAGGCTTTGCTTCATTCTGCATATCCTCTCTTATCTTCCATAATATAAGGCTGAAAAAAGACTCAGGCGTATCATAATCCCCCCTAACCTCCGTGCCTTTGTGTCTTTGTGCCTTTGTGTGAGATGCTTCCGAAGTTTGTGCCTTCGTGCGCATCCGTGCCTTTGTGTGAGATGCTTCCGAGGTTCGTGCCTTCGTGCATCCGTGCCTTTGCGTGAATCTCTCTCCGGGAGAAAAAAAACGCTTTTCCGGCGGGAAAATTCGACGAAAAGCGGAAATCGCTTGTTAACCTCTAGCTTTTTATTTTGTTTTCATTTAGAATGTACATTAAGGCTAGAGAAGAACCGGCTGGACAGCGGGGGGCGATCAAGCCTGATTGCTCAAGCGCCGTAATGCTGAGGGGCTTTGCCCGCAGTTTTGCAAGAGGCGTATTTTACAGTCAAGGAGATTAGTATGAGCGATAACGATTCCCAGCCCGACAGAGGCTTTGGGTACAAAAAAACGTCATTTTCATGGGTGTGGATTGCCGCAACGGCAGCACTTTGCGTGGTGTTTTTTTTAGCTTTGGTTCCGGTCGCCGCTCAAGGGGCAAGTTCCCCAGGTGCGCCCGGCAGCGCGCTCGCGCAAAACGCGCAGGCTCGCAGATACACCGCCCTTATTCAGAATGTTTTCGAGTTTATTCAACGCAACTACATAAGGGAAGTAGACCCCAACGTTCTTTTCGAGGGCGCAATGAGGGGTATGTTTGAATCCCTGGAAGACCCCTATTCGGCCTTTATGCCGCGTTCCGAAATGCAGGCTCTGCGCCACACAACCCAGGGCAGTTTCGGCGGGGTCGGGCTTTACATCACCCCAGGGCGCGGCTCCTATGTGGAAGTTGCCGCCCCAATCGAAGGCACCCCCGGCTGGCGCGCGGGGATAAACCCCGGCGACCTTATCATCGGGATTGACGGCGAATCGACGGGCACGCTTTCCATGGATCAGGTTCTGGCAAGACTGCGCGGCGAAGTCGGGCAGGATGTCGAGCTTTTAATCCGCCGCGACACAATCGACTTTTATGTAACGCTGACCCGCGCCGTTATCGAAGTGCCCACGACAAGGCACGCGATGATCGGCGAAACCGGCTATCTAAGGCTTATCTCCTTTACCCCCATGACGGCGGCCAGGACGCGGGAAGCCATAGCCTACTTCCAAGAGAACAACTTTACCAGCATGATTCTGGACTTGCGCAACAATTCCGGCGGGCTTCTTACCTCTGCCGTGGAAATATCGAGCCTTTTCCTTGACGGCGGGCTTGTCGTGCGCACAAGGTCAAGAATCCCCTTTGAAAACAGGGATTTTAACGCGACCCATCAAATGATTGTACCGGCGGACATTCCGCTTGTGGTGCTTATCAACAGGGGTTCGGCCTCGGCTTCGGAAATTGTCGCCGGGGCGCTCAAGGACAGGGGACGCGCCTTCTTGGTTGGCGAGCAGACCTTCGGCAAGGGTTCGGTGCAGCAGGTGTACCCCTTGGACGGCGCGGGCTTTAGGATTACCACCGCCCGCTACTACACGCCGAGCGATGCCAGCATAGACCAGATTGGTATTCCGCCGGACCGGGAAGTCAGGCCGCCGCAGTATTCTGATACCGAGGTTGCCAATTTGGGCGAGCTTATGAGGGCGGCGAGAATACCGGACTTTGTGCGCGAGAACCCGCAGGCGGGCAATGCCGCGCTGGAGGCTTTTTCCAACGCGCTGTCTCAGGAGTTCGACCTCCCGGTGTCGCTTATCCGGCGGCTGGTGCGCAACGAGCAAAACCGCACGGTTATTGCCCCTGTTTTTGACATTGAATACGACGTGCAGTTGATCGAAGCTCTTGACATTTTGCGCAGCGGCATTTGGCCTAGCCTTATGCCCACGCGCAGTCTTAGGGCTTTGCAAGACGAAAGGGAGCAGATGGAGCAGGAATTTGCCTTGGCATCCTAACTGCAAACTTTGATTGAAGCATTTTATATTGAAAGATGAGCCGGACAAGGGGCTTGTCCGGCTTTCGGGCGATGATTACCATTACCTTGTCCGCGTAAGGCGTTTTGCGCCGGGGGAGTTTTTCCCGGCGCTTTTGCCCGGCGGGGGCGAGGCCTTTGTCATGGTGCAGTCTGTCGGCGGGGGCGTTTTGACCGGCCGCGTCGGCGAAAGCCATGGCGGCATTGCCGAAGACGCGCCCCCGGCGGGCGGGCTGGTTTTGCCGCCGGTCTTTTTGTTCCAAGCCTTGCCGAAAGAGGGTAAAATGGACTTGATTGTCCGGCAGGCCGGCGAGGGCGCTATTGCAAAAGTCGTCCCCTTTGCCTCGGAGTTTTCCCTTGTCAAGATCAAGGGGGCGGGGGAGCAAGGGGGGAAGCTTGAGCGGTGGCGGCGGATTGTAAGAGAAGCCCGGCAGCAGAGCGGCTCGAAGGTGGCGACGGAGGTTTGCCCCCCGTTGAGTCTTGACGGGCTGTTCTCTTACTGGGACAAATTAAAAAGCGATACGCCGGGCATCCTTGGTTTGTTTTTTCATCATTTGCCTTTCGAACCGGCGGCTGTAAAGAGTCTTCATGCGTATTTGGAAAAGGTTCCGCCGGCGTTGGCAATGACTGTCGGGCCGGAAGGGGGTTTTTCCCAGCGTGAAGCGGAGCGTTTTTTAGATGCCGGGTTTTTGCCCCTTACCATTGGCGATACGATACTTAGAACGGAAACAGCCGCGCTGTATTGCGCGGCGGCGGTTAGAATTATTTTGCTGGAGAGAGATTCGTGGACACTGAAACAGGCGAAGTCCGGGAACGTGTAGAGTTGCTGAAAATTCCCATTGACATTTTGCAACCGGAACACTTGGACGATTTTGTGTACGGTTTGCTGGACAAGGAAAAAGAGCAAAACATTGTGCTTTTATCCCTTTGGGACTTGCTTTTTGCCAGGCGCAACAGCGAGTACCGGGCATACATCGAAAATGCCGCCCTTGTCCTGCCAATATCGAAAAGCATTGTCAAGGGCCTTCAATTTCTGTCGGGGAAAAAGGCCGTAAGGTATATGCCCTTCGACTTTGTCCTTAAACTGCTTGCCATTTTGGAAAAACGCGAGTATTCGGCCTATCTTTTGGGCGGCCAAAAAAAGATTCTTATGAAAACCGAAAAAAATATCCGGCAAACCTTCCCCAAACTGCACGTCGTAGGCCGGTTTTCCAGCTATTTCAAGGCGCACGAAGAAGCGGCCTTAATCGAAGCCATAAAAAAAGCCGCCCCGTCTCTCATTTTGGTCGGCAAGGGCGTGCGCGGCAAGGAACGCTGGATAGCCAGAAACAGCGACAAACTGGGCGGCGGCCTGCGCCTTTGGTGCAGCGATATTTTTGAAGTTTTCGCAGAGAGCAAAAAACACCCCTCAAGGGCAGTTTTTGACAAGGGACTGGAATGGATCGGCTATTGTTTTGAAAAACCCCACAAGTTCTTTCGGATATTCCCCTACATTTATTACCAAATGCTGCTTGCCGTAAATAAACTGTCCAACAAAAAAGCCGAAGAAAAACCAGCGGAGCCACCCCCGCCGCAAGAAAGCGAGAACCAAGAAAACGCCGGCTAAAGCCAACCGGCCGACGCTGGACAGAAAGGCGACTTCGCCGGCTCCCTGCCGCGGCTCCCTGCCGCAACTTCCCGCCGTCGTCAGCCCCGCCCCCCTAGCTCCCTAGCCCCACAGCCACCCGGTTAAAGGTTTTCCAAAGGCTCGTCTTTGTCCATAATGTCGGGAATAGTGTAAACAAGCGACCCGGACTTGCGCACCCTAAGCTCGGCAATACCCTTTGAGACCAAAGCGTCAAGAACCTTTTTCGCCTCTTCGATAGGAATACTCGCCTCCATAGCAAGCTCGCTGGCCGAGATAATCCCCTTGTTTTCCTTTGCTATTTTTAAGATCGTCTGCTCGACAGTTTTTTGTTCGCGCACGGCATTGACCTCGCCGTCAACAATATTGCGGAACCCTTGGTTGCCGCCCCTGCGCCAAAGACTGTCCAGCAAAGCCCGGTGCAAATTGGCCGCCCGAACCTGAGCCGGCATGGTAAAGAAATCGAAAATCCCCCCGATACCAAAAAGCCCGCCGGTAAACATCCATAAAAGCCCGGAGGGAAATTTGCCAAGATAGAACCTGTGGAAACCCAAGGCCCCGAAGCCCGAAAAAAGCCATAGTATGTAAGCAACCGTTAAACTGTACATAATCCACCTTTACCTTGAACAGAAAATTCCAATTTATACCCCGCGAGAGCCTTCGCTACAAGCCCCCCGCCATATTGGGCGCACCCGGATTCGAACCAGGGACATCTTGCGTGTAAAGCAAGCGCTCTAACCAGCTGAGCTATGCACCCTATAACCAGTTCCAGCGGAAAAAAACGCCGGAACAGCCCCTATACTTAACAATAACAGTTATCTTGAAAAAAGTCAAGAGCCGGATAAAAATATCTCGCCGCCCCGCGCAATGGCACAAGCGGCGACAGATACCTTTCACAAAGACCCCAGAACCTCTTCGTCAAAGCCCAGAATGATCCTTTCGCCGTCGTTGACCACAATGCAAGGCAGGCCAACAGCCCCCTTTTCCTTTGTTTTGTCAAACTCCGAGTGCGACTCCCTGTAGCTAAGAAACTTTTTTAGAGCAAGAATACTCTCGCTAATGTCCTGATACACGAATTCAATTTTTTTCTGCAAAAGAAACTCTTTCGCCGGTTCGCAAATCGGTCAAGCCTTGTGCCCGAAAACCACGATCTTTTTCATCACTTCCTCCATAAAAATAGCATTGTCGCGAAGCCTCCGGAACCCCGAAGGTTATCTTCACTATAACACAAATATAACACAAAAGCCGGCAAAGTGAAATAGCCCGCCGGCCTTTTTCGCGCACAACCCCGGCGGGGTTACCCCTTTTTTCCCGTGCCGATAAAATAAACCTCGAAAGATTCGCTGCGGCAGGCCTTGGGCTTGAACGTTTTCGCCGTGCCAAAAAGCCCCTTGAAACGCTTCAATAGATCGGCACTGTCGGCACTTTGGAAAACCTTTATCAAAAGCGACCCCCCCGGAGCCAAGTTCTTTTCCGCGCAGTCCGTTACCGCCTGAGCAAGATCGAAAGAACGCGCCGCATCCACCGCGCCGTTGCCCGTCGTCGAAGGAGCCGCATCGCTTAAAATCAAGGAATAAGGCCCCCGGCAAGCCACGGCTTCCAAAGCCGCCGCTTGGGTAAAATCCCCCTGAACAAAGAAAAAATTGCCCCCGTCAAAAAGCCCCTTGTCGAACTCGCGGGAAAGCGGCGACAAATCCACGGCGGCAAGAAAGCCCTTGCCGGCCAACTTGCGCAAAATGTAAAGACTCCAACTGCCAGGCGCCGCCCCCACATCCAGAATGCGGAAACCCGCCCGGCCAGCCCCCTTTAGAAGACCGAACTTTTCGTCCATTTCCTTTAGCTTGTAAACGGAGCGGGCGGGGTAGCCCTCTTTCCGCGCCAAGCTTTGCCAGTAATCTGCTTTCTTGTAATCCGCCATTTTTTCCCTGTATAATGTACCTATGACTTACGAGTATACCAAAAGGCTCGAACTTATAGAAGATGCCATACACCGCGCCCTGCCGGCCAAGCCAGACGACAACTGGCTGCGCTCCGTTTTCCCCCACGTCCCTGCGGGACAAATAACCGGCGCGACCCTTGACGCGGCCATTTTGCCAGCACGAGACTTGCTGGCACGGGGCGGCAAACGCTGGCGGCCGCTATTAATGACGCTTGTCTGCGAGGCGCTGGGCGGCGGGGATGCCGCGATCCCTCTTGCCCCGCTGGTCGAATTTTGCCACAACGCAAGCTTGATCCACGACGACATCGAAGACGGCTCGGAGGAAAGGCGCGGCGCGCCGGCCATCCACCGCCTTTACGGGGAGGACACCGCGATAAACGCGGGAAGCCTGCTTTACTTTCTGCCCCTGGACTGCATAGAACAGTGGGCAGCGCGGCTTGAGCCGGGAGGCGCGGCTGGCGGCGCGGCTAGCCGCGTGTACAAGGGGCTTGTTTACAAACTTTGGGGGCAGCATATGCGAAAACTCCACCTTGGGCAGGCGATGGACATAAGCTGGCACAAAAACCACTCCTTTGTGCCCGGCATAGAAGAGTACGAGCTTATGTGCCGGCTGAAAACGGGGAGCCTTGCCAGCCTTGCCGCCGGCCTTGGCGTCTACGCGGCCTTTGCCGTCGCCGGCGGCGAAACCGACGAGGCGGCGCAAGATGCGGCGCGGTATGCGGCGCGGGAGCGGTTTGAGGAGGCCGCCGAAAAGCTGGGGCAGGGTTTTCAGATTCTTGACGATGTCAAAAACCTGACAACCGGCAACCCCGGCAAAAAAAGAGGGGATGATGTCGTGGAGGGCAAAAAAAGCCTGCCGGTGATTTTGTACCTGCACCAAAACCCCGGAAAAATCGACTTTGTCGCCCGGTGTTTCAGCGCGGCAAAGGCCGGCGGCGTAAACGCCCCTCAGGTGGAGGAGTTTATCGGGGAAATTAGCGCGTCTGGCGTTTTGGAAGCGGCTCGTGAAAGGGGCTTGGGGCTGATCGCATCCGCGCGCGAAATTTTTGAGTTTGCAGAAAAAAAGGAAGGCCCGCGCCTGCTTGCCGGCTTGACCGAATTTATAAGCTAAAATTTAGGAGATACAAATGCAAATGCAAACGCATATGTTGCCATGCGAAATATGGTCTATCATACAAACAAATCAGGGCAACGCGGTATTGTTGCGGCCAAAGGACATGGAAATTGCCGTGCCTATTTTTATAGGCATTCTAGAGATGCAGTCCATTCTTATCGGCAAAGACGGGATTGTTCTGCCGCGTCCTTTGACCCACGATTTGTTTATCGAAATGCTGTCCCGGGTGAATCTGAATCTTAAAAAGGTCGAGATTTACGAGCTAAAGAGCCACACTTTTTACGCCCGGCTTATTATAACCGGCGGCGAGTACACCGACGAAAACCCGCTTGTAATTGACAGCCGCCCCTCCGACGCTTTTGCAATAGCCGTGCGCAAACGCTACCCGACTTACATTTCTTCGACGGTTGTGGAGCAGGCCGGTATTCCGCTGGATTATTTCATTGACGCTTTTGAAAAAAGCGCTTTTGCCGAAAGCGACGAGTCGAGCGATCCGGGCAAAAACCAGCACCGCGCCCTTTTAGACCAGCTTGAGCAGGCGGTGGCCGACGAGGAGTACGAGCGAGCCGCCGAAATCCGGGATATGCTGAAAATGTTCGACGAAGACGATCCGGAGCTTCACTAGAAGGAACAGGCAGGGAAGGGGCGCGGCCGGGAATTGCTTGCCGGCCGGCCCTCTCCGTTGCCTAAAATTGAAGCCCGAACCTGCGCCCCTGGGGGTAGCCGGTCAAGGCGACCTGCAGCGGCTCGGCCAGGGATTTTAGCTCCAGAACCAGAGCGTTAAGCTCGGACTCGGACAGGGAGATAAAATCTTGCAACAAGCTGGCAAGTTCCGCCTGGGATAAGGCTGAGATTCTTTCCACGGAGGAAAGAATTTCGGCTTCCGGCAGGGAGTTGTACGCGCTGAACAAGGAAGCCCGGTCCGTTTCGGACATGGCAAAGACCCTTTCCGTAGAGGAAGCGCGTTTTGCATCCGGAATAGAATCCAGAACCTGCATTACGGAAGCAAGTTCCGCCGGGGGCAAAGAGAAAAGCCGCGCCAGCAGGAAATAATACTCTTCAAAAAGATTATCCGAGTTGGCCAAGTGCATTTGCACCCCGGTTTCGTCGCCGGCATCGTTAATGATAAGATACACAACCAAGGCGATTAACGAAATGGGCAGGAAAATAATGTCAACAATGGCATAGCCAACCCGGTGAAGAGTTGGGTCGCCACGTCCCACATACGACAGGCAGCCGTTAAAGCTGAATGCGAGCATTACCACAACCAGCAGAACGGCGATTTTCTTTGAAATCTTTCTCATTCAAAGCTCCTCTGAAAAAATTTTGTATAAGCTGCCCATGACAGGCCAACTTGCAAGAAGCGGCAAATTTGCCGGCGGCAAAACGCTTTCTGGGCAAATTTCTCCCAAAAAGCGTTTGCCAAGAGAAGTGTTTGTACTGTCCCCCCTTCTTGCCCGTGCCCCGCAGATTTTACGGGGGGGGGGGGGGGG
>WRKI01000321.1 GCA_009778155.1 Spirochaetota bacterium | reverse complement strand
CGGCAAGCGTTTCTTGCGCCAGTGTCGGCCCGAAGTCGTCATATTTTTCTCGGTACAATTCCACCGCCCTTGAAACGGTTGTTTCATCGGTTTTGTTATTAGACGGTTTTCCCATGCTGCCATGTACAAGCGCTTTATCCCCGCCTGCTGAATAGCGTTTGTAAATCCGTTTTGCCTGGCTGTAGCTTATGCCAAGCTCCAATGACGCCGCCTTGAGCGTCTTAAGCCCGCGCTTTACCATTTCCATGATTTTTCCACGGAGCTTTTCTTGTCCTTTCTTGTGTTTTTCTGCCATGAATAATCATGGTTTGGGGGAGCAAAAACATAGGGCTCATTTTAACTGGTTTTTAAGTAAAAAGGCTCATTTTAACTGATTTTCAACAGCTCTTTCTGCCTTTTTTCGATGGCCTCTTCAAGAGCTTTCATTCGCTGGGCGAATTCTTCTCGATCCCTTTTTCTTTCTTCGCTGGTTTCCTTCAAAATCGCCCAAATTTCAGCGGCGGGCGATATGCCGTTTGCAATTTTTGCAGCTTGAGCCGCAACTTCTTCTTGCATGGTCAATCTCCTATATGTATTATACATGGCCTGCCCGCCAGCCGGCAACCGCCAGCGCGGCAGGCACATACAATATATATGGCGTGCATATACAGCCTGCATTAGTCCCAAGGGATTTTTTTGCAGATTTTTTTCAACGGACTCCCCCGCTACCATTCCCGTGGGCGATCTTGAGGGGCGGTCATCTTAAGATCATCCCCGGACGGCTCGATCAGGAACAAGCCGGCGTTTAGCGCATCCGGCTTCACTTCTTCCGGCACTATAACGCCGGCAACCGCGCCTAAAATTACCCGCTTGTCGCCCCTTCTGTTCAGGTATTCGCGCATTTTTTCCAGCCGCTCTATGTGCTTGTTTATCCGCTCCTCGGTAAGCTTGGTTTTAATTTCCACAAGCATAACTTGATCGTCATTTTCCAAAAGCGCGTCTACTTCAAACAAGACCTTTCTGCCCTTTTTGAAATTCATATTCCGGCCAAGCATGGACAATTCCAAGCCAAAATCCAAAAACCTTTCTTCGAGTTTCGGCGCAAGCATCCCCTCGGAAATATTCCCAAAAAGATTCTCCATGTGTCCAATCCTTGTGTTGAACTCTTTCTGCCTTTTTTCGATGGCTTCGTCAAGTTCTTTCTGTCTTTTTTCGATGGCCTCGTCAAGCTCCTGTCGCCTTTTTTCTATGGCGACATCGAGGGTTTCCATTCGCTGTTCGAATCTTTTTTGGAATTCCTCTTGGTCTCTCCGATACCTCTTTCGGAACCTTCTTTCCTCCTCGCTGGTTTTTTCCAAAATCGCCCAGATTTTGGTGAAAGGCGTTGTGTCTGGCATTGCGCCGGGGGCAATGGGGGTGGCTTGCACCGTAGATTCTTCTTGCATGATCGATCTCCTATATGTATTATACATGGCCTGTCCGCCAGCCGGCAACCGCCAACGCGGCAGGCGCATACATATATATATGGCGTGCATATACAGCCTGCATTAGTCCAAGAGGCTTTTTCGCAAAAAATTATGGATTTTTTTTATCGGTAGAGAGCCGGCGGGAAGGCCAGCGGGTGATAGTGCCCGCTGGCCGATAACCGGTGGCTTACAAGTGCCCGTCGTCTAGAATGATAATGTCTACACGGCGGTTAAGAGCGCGACCCTCCGGAGTGGCGTTTGTGGCAACAGGCCTAGTGTCCGAAAAACCGGCAATCTGGAAACGACGCTCGTCCACACCAAGATTGGTAAGATAGCGAAGCACAGACCGGGAACGCTCTGCGGAAAGATGCCAATTGTCGTCCCAAGGGCCTAAAGGGTCAACGGGGACAGAGTCGGCGTGGCCTTCTATCCTAAAATTCCTGCCTTGAAGCTCGCTGCTGGCAAGGAAGGTGCCAAGACGCAGCAAAATACCGCGAGTTTCTTCGAGATTGATCCTTGAACTAGCCGGCTCGAAAAAAGCGTCCGAGGCAAGGGTAATAACCAAGCCGCGCTCGTCGTGGGTAACCTTGATAATTTCTGAGCGGATTTCCGGGGCGAAAACGGAAGTGGCGCGACGCACGGCCGTACCCATTGCAAAACCCCGTTCCATAGCCGGCAGGGCAGTAATCCTGTTGCCCAAGTCGGCCATGCGGCCGGGAGAAGCCGTGTTTCCGCCAGGACGCAAACCGCCGCCCTGCTGGAAGTGTACCGCCACTTCCTGCAAACGCGTAATTTGAATATCGTCCGGGCTGAACATGATAACAAAAAAGCACAACAAGAGCGTTACCATGTCCCCGTAAGTTGCCATCCAAGCGTTTGGATCGAAAGCCAAACCGTCGCTTTTTTTTCTACGTTTTTTTTTCTCTGCCATAATTTACCTCCAGCTTAACTCGCTGTGTGTATGGGTTAAACAAACCAAAGACTGCATTTTTACACAATTTTGACACAAAACAAGGCTTTTTGTCTATACACAGGCGGACCTTGGGAAACACTGATTAACTTGAAGCTAATCAGCGTTTCCCAAGGTCCGCCTTGTGTATTAAGTGTTCATTTCCGCTTCCATAACCTTGCGGTCTGCCGGGGTTAAGTAAGCCATAAGCTTCATCGCAAGAACGCGAGTGTTGTCGCCAGCCTGTATTGAAAGCACCCCTTCTATAACCATTTCCTTGGAGTTAGATTCCACCGCGCTGTGCGCCTTCAGCTTTGTAGCAAAAGGCACGCAAAACGTGTTCGCAACCATAGAACCGTACAACGTGGTTATAATGGCCATAGCCATATTAGGCCCAATAGCCGCCCTGTCGTCAAGGTTCTGGAGCATATTTACAAGCCCTACAATCGTGCCCATCATGCCCAAGGCGGGGGCCAAAGCGCCCCAAGTAAAGAACCAGCCCTGCTTTTCGGCATGACGCGCCTGCATTTGGCCTAACTCCAGCTCCAAAAGATCGCGTATAATCGCCCCGTCCGTCCCGTCAACAACCAAGCGCAAGCCTTTTTTCATAAACTCGTCGTCCAAATCTTCAAGCTCGTCTTCCAAGGCCAAAAGCCCTTCCCGGCGGGCTTTTTCGGAAAAGGCGACCATTTTTTGGATAATGCTTTTCTCGTTAAAGGTGGGGATAGAGAAACAGCGCTTTGCAATGCCCCAAATGCCCATTGTGTCTTTCAGCTTTAGGGCTACCCCTACAGCGAAGTACGAACCAACAACAACGACAAGGAAGGACGGCAAGTCCAAAAGGAACAGAGGGTTGCCGCCGGCGGCAAAGCTGGCGAACAAAACCATCGCCACAACGCCGACCATGCCAATAATGGTACTTATGTCCATATCTTACTCCTGAATAATGGGCGGGGCTATGCGCCTATGATAATCATAGATGCTTTCCAAAAGTTCGTCAACCCCTTCCCTTATTATATAGCTTTTACCAGACTGCATAATCAAGGTTGTGTCGGGGTTTATTTCCACATATTCAATGTGGTTTGCGTTCAGATAATACTGAACCCCATTCAACCTGGTAACTTTTATCATGATACACCATCCCCCAAAAAAAGTCAACTAGCCGGCAACAAATATTTTAGGGGGCTTTAGGAAAAAACTGATTAGCTCGACGCTAATCAGTTTTTTCCTAGTGCATTTGCTCTTTTCATTGCGCAAATTGCTTCGTTAGGCCGTTTTCGCTTTGAAACCGGCTTGCCCCCTAAAACGCGTTTACCTAAGCTGCAAAAGCTCCTGCAAAAGCTGGTCCGCAGTCTGTATAGTCCGGGAATTGGCCTGGAACCCGCGCTGGGTAACGATCATGTCCACAAACTGATCCGCCATATCCACATTCGACATTTCCAAGGCCCCGGCAATTATACTGCCCTTCCCCGCCGTAAACGCCGGCCCAATGTTGGCAAGCCCGGAGTTGTTCGACATTAAAAATGTGTTGTCCCCAGCCCGTTCAAGCCCGCCTTGGTTTGTAAAGCTGGCAAGAGCGACCTGCCCCAAGGCCCTGGTGGAGCCGTTGGAGAACACGCCGGTTATTACGCCCGCGCGGTCTATATTGAAGTTGTCAAGATAGCCCATCGCCCGGCCGTCCTGCTCGACCATTCTGGCGGAGCTTGCCTCTGCAAACTGGGTTATGGAACCTGTAAAACTGCCCACCGTGCCCAAGTTTAAGGCGAATTCCTGCCTGACCAACGCGCCGTCTTCATCCGGGGTGGCATTTTCCACGTCAAAGGCCACGTTCATGATTACCGGGCCGTCCACGCCGGATTCCACTCCGTCATCGTCAATGGCGGAAAGCAGGGTTCCGTTGTTGGAAAAGTTCAATGTAAAGGTGTTCGTGCCGCCGGCGGCCACGCCGTCATCGGTTAGGCCTACGGCGGTGTTGGTTGCAACTTCCGCCTGCGGGTTTACCTCGACCGTGGCTGTCCAGCTATTGGGTACTCCGGGAACCCTTGTAAAGGATACCTGCAAGGTTTGCCTGTCGCCAAACGAATCGTATATGTCAAGCGTGGTCGCCCATGTTGACATTATGATCTGCTGGGCTGTAGGGTCTTCTGGAAGTTCCGGAATACGCCTGTCCAAGTTGCTGGAAAAGTTGACCATTGTCGTAGCCCTGGCGGGGTCTTTGTCGCCCACCGGTATAAGGATTTCGCCAACGGGCGCGGCTATGTCGATTAGGTTTATGCCGTCAACCTCTTGCGCTGTCCAGCCCTGCACCCTCATGCCACTGCCGCTGACCATTATGCCGTCCCGGTCAACGCTAAAAGTACCGTCTCTTGTAAAAAGCTGTGTTCCGCCATTGTCAAGCACAAAAAAGCCCGTCCCGGATATTGCCAAGTCTGTCGGCACGCCGGTTGTTTGAAGGCTCCCCTGTGTATGTATCGTGTCGATTGACGCAATTGACATACCAAGACCGACATCTTGCGGATTTACGCCCCCCAATTGCTCTGTAGGGGCGGCTGCTCCTCTCATCTGCTGGTAAAGAATATCCTGAAAGTTCACCCGGCTCCTCTTGAAGCCTGTTGTGTTAATGTTGGATATGTTGTTACCAATCACGTCCATCCTTGTCTGATGGTTTTGAAGCCCCGAAACCCCTGAAAACAACGACCGCATCATAAAACTGTTCTCCTTTTATCTTTGGTTGATAATCCTAAAATCTTGTTCATTCCGAAAACACCCGGACAACTTGGTCCCAGTTAAAGCTGGAACCGTCCACAATTACCTGCGGTGTTTCGCCTCTTGTTACTGCCTGAACCTCGCCCTGAATCACTTGATCGCCCTGCATTATTTCGACGTGCCTGCCCAGTGCCGATGTCGCCTCGCTGCCGGCCAGCATCGACGTCAGTCTTGAAAAGTCGGCCGCCATGCTGGTCATCTGTTCCAAACTGGAAAACTGCGCCATTTGGGCGATAAACTCCCTATCGTTCACCGGCGCGGTCGGGTCTTGGAACGAAAGCTGGGTTATAAGGATTCTAAGAAAATCGTCCCTTCCCAAGCTTTGCTGCGGTTGCCGCCCGCCTTCCAGTCCGGCGTTGATTAAGTTCACATCTTGTTCAAGCTGAAATCTTTCTACCGAGTTGAAGTATGGTCTAAGCTCCATATCTGCTCCTATATCGCCGGCTATGCCAGCACGTTAATTGCGCCAAATTCCCGCCCGTTAAAGGCGATGTTTGCCATGATTGGCTCAGAGCTGTCGGATGCATCATAGCGCGATGCTGCAAACTGTCCGTTCAAAAACTGCTCCCTGTCTCCGTTTTGCTCTTCTGTATTCCTGCCTTCTTGGGCAAGGGACAGGTTAAGCTCCACGCTGCCAAACCCGGAATCTTTGAAAGCCTGCTCTAGGGATAAAATTTCCCGTTTGAAGGCTCGCAAAGCGTCTTCGCTTTCTACGACAATAAGCCCTGTAACTTTGTTTTCGGCCATTTCAAGGCTTATCTTTACATTGCCAAGCGTTTCCGGTTTCAAAAGAAGCCGAATTGTGCTTGCCCCTTCGTCTCTAAGCGCGATCGAGGCGTGGCGAACCATGTCGCCGTTGAAGTGCTGGCGAAGTTCCCGCGCCAGCAAGTCCTGAAGCATCGCCCCCGATCTGGCCTCGGAGTCGGCGGCGGCCGCTACGTTTATGTTTCGCGGCTGGTCTATGCGAAGCTCCATTGTTATTTCGTTACTGGAGGTGTCGCTAAGGCCGGCCTGCACTGTTTCCGCGCCGGCATAACTGGCAACTTGCGCCTGTTCAACCCTCTGCGCGGCTGTATTTTCCGGGGCACTGCGCAGATCGCGCACTTCCATTACAAGGCTGTCCTGCCGGTGCCGGCCATCGTGGTTTTGGTCATCTTGAGCCAAGGAACCGCCGCCCGGCTGGCCGCTTTTCGGCAGGCCGGCAAGCTCTTGCAAATGGCTTTCGCCGGCTCCCTGCGCCGTATTTTGCAGGCCTTGCTCCGGCAAAATGCGCTGGGTTGCATTTTGCGCATTGTCCACAGCGACGCTTGCCGTGGCATTAGCCATCGCATTCGCCACCGCCGCTTCTGCGATGGCGTTTGCCGCCACCGCGCCCGCCACAAGGGGCTGGCTTTCAAGCGCAACCGCTTCCGCAACCGCGGCTGCTTCCGCCCCCAAATTTACCGGCGGGGCTAAATCTTGCGCGGCAATCGTATGGCTTGCCAAAATATTTGCCGTCTGCACCCCCGGCAGAATGCCGGCCGGAACAGCTTCGGCCTGTATGCCCTGGGCATCGCCCCGACTTAAAGGCATATCGCGGTTAAAGAGGAGTCTGCCGCCTTCTTCGGAAATTTCGCCAGCGAAAAATTCTTCCATAATACCGCCGGCATTTTCTTGCGACACCATTTGCGCCGCTTGCATCTCATAGCCAAAGGCCAAACCCTGGCTTGCGAGGCTTGCTTCTTCTGTTTGGGTTCCCTCTCTTGCGACGTTTTGCCGCAAAAGCTCGCCTAGAATTTTGCCGAAATCCCCCGCGCCTTCACTTCTTTCCGAATCCCACGCTTGCGAGTCTTCGGAAAAAAATCGCGCTGCCGGAGCGGCATTGTCCGTTTTGTAAGCAGTTAAGATAAACACCGCCTAACCTCCCTCCCATAAAATTGCTCCGGGATGTTAGGCTTAAGCCAGCTAGAAGCTGCCCATAGGCCTGCCGGCCATTAAACGCTGCAAGTCTGCGGCCCTTTGCGGCTCCATTAAGGAAAGCCACACGGAAACCATTGACATAGCGCCTTCTGCCACTGCAATCGCCTCTGACATCCGGAGTATGTCTACAGCAAGCTGTTCATCCATTGCGTTCAAGATGCCGACCGTGGCGGCCGGCGGCATGGCGTTCAGGAATCTGGATTGCTGCTCGACATTTCTTTCTATATTTTCGGCATCCATTTCCCTTAGTCTTAGAGAATTCTCGCGTTCATCCAGCAATCTTTGGCGGTCTTCCAGCTCCATTGCCATTAATTCGATTTGGTTTTGGCGTATGTCCAAATCCCACGAGCGAGTATCCATTTCCATACTGAGCAAATCGAGAGCTTCCAGCCGGATGGCGAGCCGTTCCGCGTTCAAGTCCAGAAACTCGTCCGCGCCAACCACGGGTTGAACCGGCGCCACATTCTCTGGCAAGGGCAGCCGCCGGTAAATAGGAGCGAGCACGGTTCTTGCGTCAATGACATTGAGAAAGTCGAACCATAAAATGCCCCCAAAAGCCAGAACCAATATAAGAAAAAACAGCGCTATAATTTTACCAATCATTCAAAATCTCCCAAGTCGTTGGTTTGCAATCCCACTTTTTTGAATATATCGAGCCTTTCGTTTTACCCATTATACATAATTTCGGCAGAAAAGCAAGGATAGCACAGCCCCACAAGCTATTTTTTATCAAGATTGAGACTTTCTTCCCCGCCCCCGGCCAAGAAAACCCCCGTTCCCACCAAAATTTTCCATATATATAGAAAGAGAAGGGCCAAGCTAAGCGTAAAAGCAAACCCACCCTGCAAAACCCAGCCCCACCCGCTGGAAACCCCCGCCAAAAAACAGCCCGCAACTACCTTTTTTGCAGATACCGAGCCAAAGCCGCCATCGAAAAGCCCATTATAATAAGAGATATTGCCACGCCAAGTTCAAAAAACATCTTTCAGCCTACTTTTTAAGGTACTGCGCCAACATAAAAAGAAAAACGCTTGTAAGCAACAACGCCACGCTTAAAATCAACTGCATCACCATAAAATGCCCGCTCCTACTTTTTTTTAAGATGGTGCGCTATTATAAAAAGAGATATGCTTGTAAGCAACAACGCCACGCTTAAAATCAACTGCATCACCATAAATGCCCGCTCCTACTTTTTTTCTAGGTGGCGCGCCAAGAAAAAGAGAAAAACGCCTGTAAGCAGCAACGCCACGCTTAAAATCAACTGCATCACCATAAATGCCTGCTTCTACTTTTTTTTAAGATGGTGCGATATTATGAAAAGGGATATACCTATAAGCAATAACGCCACGCTTAAAATCAACTGCATCACCATAAAAACTCCTTTGGTTAAAACCAGCTCCGTATAATATCGGCAATTCCTATTAAGCCCAACACGCTCGCTATTGCCGCCATTAGGTCTATAAGCTTCAGCGCTCTACTTTCCGGCTCCGGCAGTTTGCCTATAACCACGTCAAGTTTTCCGTTGGCCTCTTTCTGCGCTTCCAACATTGCGGCGGCTTTTTCGTTAAGCTCCTTCAAGCTCGCCGCCGCCAGCTTTACATCTTCCTTCATACCTTCCATTAATTATGCTCATTTTCCACCCCGCCGTCAAGAGCACGGATTGCCCTTTTCGCCGAGCTTCCCCGCAAGGCCGGCCGGCAAAGACCGCAATCCGTGGGCTTTTTTCGGAGTTGGGCGAAAAAACCAGAATATGACTTGACAAAATGGCCATACTAGATATACGCTTCAAAAAGAGGAGATGCAATGCTTACGACCATTCAAAGGTGGGGAAGCAGCCAAGGTGTTTGGTTGCCAAAGACTATTTTAGATGAATTGATGCTTCAAGAAAACGATCAAGTTGAAATAGTAACGGAAAACGATTCAATCGTTATCAAAAAAGTTGCCCGTCAACGGCGTGCAAAAAAGAGCCTTGAGGCGTTATTTGCAGGCTACACTGGCAATTATGAATGTGCAGAGTGGGACACCGGGAAGTCTGTTGGCAAGGAAGTCTGGTAATGTCATACAAGCCCAAACAAGGAGACATTATTTTTCTTGATTTTGATCCCCAAACTGGACACGAACAAAGAGGAAGACGGCCTGCTTTAATAGTAAGCAACGAGCAATTTCATACACGAACCAATTTAGCTCTTGTGTGCCCAATAACAAATTCAATAAGCGGTTTTCCAATGCATATCAAACTAGATAGCAGGACAAATATAACAGGCGAAATTATGTGCGAGCAGGCTAAGTGTCTGGATATTAAAGCAAGAAACGCATCGTTCAGCGAATCTGCGCCAGAGGATATTTTGGCTGATGCGATTGACCTTATCTGCGCAATTGTTGAATAGAGGCCAGCCAATAGCTTGGCTGGGAGTTTCACAGGGGGTTGCTTCGCGAATCGTTTCCCCGGCGAGAAAGCCCTTGCGGAAACAGCCCTGTTTGCCTGCCTGCCTGCGACAAGCCTCGCCGAGCTTCCCCCCAAGGCCGGCCGGCAAAGGCCGCAATCCGTGGGCTTTTTTTGCGATTTTTTCCTGCGGACTAAAGCGTGCCGCATCTGCCTGCCAGTATAAGGAGTTAGCGGTTTTCTCTGAGCAACCTCGGCCTTCAAATAAACAGGAACAGGGTAGAAAGCAAGGTAAGGGCCATGATTATTTTCCGGTAAGCGTTCTCCGGGATTTTTTTGATAAGAAAAACGCCCAGTGCGGCGCCTGTTACCACAAACGGAATCAGGGTAAGGTTAAACAGCAGGGTTCCGGCAGAAATATTTTCCCACAAAAAAATCTGGATTGGCAGTTTCATCACATTGATAATCAGGAAAAACCAGGCCGTGGTTCCGACAAAACTGTTTTTTGGAAGGCGCATGGAAAGAAGAAAGACTGCCAGGATAGGGCCTGCCGCATTGCCAAAGGTGGTGGCAAAGCCCCCGGCTATGCCGAAAAGCGCGGAAAACCACCATTTTGAAGGCGGGAGCCTGTTTTTTCCCCGTAAATCTGTCCAAAGCATGACTATTAGGCCGGCGACGATGCTTGCGCCCATAATATATCTGAATGCTTGAACGGGTATAAGACGCTCAACCAGAATTGCCGCAGCAAGACCCGCCAAACTCCAAGGGACAAGCTTTAGGATATATTTCCATTCTGCGTGTTTGCGGTAATAAGCAACTGCCAGAATATCTGCAAAAATCAAAACGGGCAGCATGAGGCCGGTAGATGCCCTTGCGCCGAATATTACGGCCATGACAGGTATGGTAACCGAGGTCAAGCCGCTGAATCCTGTTTTTGTAAGGCCTATGCAGAGGCCCGTCAATATCCAGGCGGCCCACTGCCAAGGAAGCAAATCGTATGAAACGAGTGCCGAGAAATCCATAAGAAACATTATGGCATAAATGGTTTTTTAATGCTACCGATAATAGCATCAAAACTTTGCAAGCGGCTATGTGTGCTTTCCCCGCCTGTTTTTACGGCAGGGCCTTGCGCGAAACCTGTATCAACACAGCGGCATTTTCCCGCCCGGTTTTTATTTCGATCTGTGCTGGCGGCGATTCTAAAAGCAAGAAATCCCCCGGCATGAGGCTGTGGGCCTGCCCGTCGGCCTTTACCTGCACAGAATCATCCAAGGCATAAACGGCGGAAAAACCCGGCGGGCATTCATGCTTTCCAGTGCCGACAGCTTTAAGGCTCCCCTGCCAGCCGGCGGCCAGCATGATGCCTATGTCGGTGCACAGCCCGTGGGAAACGGTGTTCCACTCGCCCTCGAATTCGCAGGTTCCAAAGGGGGCAAGCTCCGCCCCGCCGTGTTCCTCGAACACAAGTTTTAGCGGGGCGCTCAGGGGCATGAGCACGCGGTGGTAGCCCGGCAGGTTTGTAAAGGTTGAAGGAGTTTGATCAACCGTTGCCGATGAAATGCGGATTTCAAAATCGCGCGCCTTGTAACTGGAACCGGCAGGATATATGAAAAGCTCGGTCGTGCTGCCGCCGCTCCAGTTGCTAATGTTTTGCTCGCTTTTTCGTACCAGTAAAATTTTCCGCTCGCTCATACTCCCCACCCCCCTACGGATTAAGATTTACGACAAACCTTGATATAAACCAAATAGTTTGCGGCTGGTAAATAATATCGACAAGAAAAGCCCCGACAATCGGGACAATCATCATCGCTTTGCGCGACATTCCGTAGCGGTCGTTGACCGAACTCATGTTCACAATGGCCGTAGGCGTAGCCCCAAGGCCGTGGCCGATAAGCCCAGAGCACATAACGGCGGCATCGTAGTTTTTGCCCAGTATGCGAAACACGATCGGTATAATCGCCAACATAAGAGCCACTTGGCAGGCAAGCACCACGAGCATGGGGCCTGCCATGTCGGCTAACTCCCAAAGGCGCAGTGTCATAAGCGCCATGGAAAGAAAAAGCCCCAGGGTAATATCCCCCAGTTTCTCCGTTAGGGGATAGTCGAACTTGTAGGCTTTTACCTTTTCGTTTAGGTTTCGCACAATCATAGCCAGAAACATAGCACCGACATAATCCGGGAAGCCCATGCCGATAATGCCGCTTACCCAAGCGGAGATCATCGCGCCAAAGCCCATGCAGAAAAGTATCGCCGTAATGTTTTTCATTATGTCAAGGACGCTGAGTTTTTGTCCGGTATCAGTATTTACCTGCATTACGCTTGTGTCAAAGTTTTCGCTTTCATCCGGCTTTAGGTTGTTTTTTTCCACAAGCCGGCGAGCCATTGGCCCGCCAATAAGTATCGCCACGATAAGCCCGAAGGTTGCCCCGGATGCGCCAACCAGCATGGCCGACGGGTAGCCCATTGCCTCGAAGGTTCCGCCGTAAGCCGCCGCCGCGCCGTGCCCGCCGATCAATGTAATCGCGCCCAAGAGCAACGCGTGCGCGGGATAAAGGCCAAGCGCCGGGCCGACCGTAATGGCGATTGCATTTTGAAGTATGGACAAGCCGCCTGCGATTAGCCAGTATACAACCAACAGTATGCCGCCTTTCTTTAACAAGGAAAGGCTTGCGCCAAGGCCTATGGTTGTGAAAAAGGCCAGCATAAAAACCGGCTGCAAAGTGGTTACAAAGGCAAAGCTGAAGGTGTTTGTCGCCGTGCCGAACCATGTTAGCAGCATGAACAAAAACGTACCCACAACGGGGGCCGGTATACAGTATTTTTCCAGTACTTTTACCTTGCTCCTTATGTAATACCCCAGAACAAAAAGCATAGCGGCCACGGTAACTGATGTTACCATGTTCACGCTAATGTTTAATACGCCGTCTACTGTGTTAAAAATCATACTCTTCTCCTAAAAATAATTTTACTCCTGCAAAATTTTACCACGGTTTAAGAAATCTGTATACAGTAATTTTCTGTTTAAGGTACACACCCTCAATAGGCAAACTTAAAAACGGGTATTTTACAATACCCCAATAAAGAGCATTGAGTTCAAAGCAATAACCACTCCGCCGCCATGTTACCGCTTTGTCGAACATATCCAAGTTTTCAAACAGAACAGTGCCCAGTGCTTGTGCCCAGTGCACAAGCGTGCGAACCGGAGCTTACCAAGGCCTTCGCGTAAAACGAACATTTTCCAAACCTTGTTGCAAAATCCGGTTTTCCCATTTTATACCTTAAAAAAATCAGAAACATCAGCTTGTTTTCTATTATATTATATTGGCCTGCAATTAAACGTTGTAATTACAACTAAACCGCGGTAAAATTTCCCCCGTGCGTACTTTCTTCCATAAAGTGGTAGCGGCGGATAGGCGCACCGGCCGTTCAAGGCGGACTTGCCGGGGCTGTTTTGCCTACAGAGCGCGTGGTCTGTAGGCCGTTTTTATAAAAAAGCCAGTCTAATTTTGATTTTTCAATCAAAAATCAAATGGTTTTATAAATTTTGCGAAAAATATCATAAATTTTCAAAATTATAGTTGACAAAACAGCCAATGTAATGGTATTATTGAAATAGTTCGGCTCGATTGGCATATCGATAAAAGGGGGAGTGATATGAAGACGCCAGTCATAGAAAACATGGAAATCTACCCCGTCGCAGGGCGCGATTCCATGCTTATGAACCTAAGCGGCGCACACGGCCCGTTTTTCACGCGGAATGTGGTGGTTTTGACGGATTCTTCGGGCAACACAGGCCTTGGGGAGGTGCCGGGGGGTGAAAAAATCCGCGCCGCGTTGGAAAAGGTAAAGCCTGCGGTTCTGGGTTCTTCCATTGGGGCTTACAAAAACACGCTGCAAAAGGTTGAAGGCCTGCTTGCGGGGGATAAAGACGATGTGCGCGGCAACCAGACCTTCGATCTTAGGACGGGTGTCCATGTGCTGACTGCGTTGGAAGCGCCGTTTTTGGATATTTTGGGCAAGCACTTGGAGGTTCCGGCGGCGGCGCTTTTGGGGAACGGGCAGCAGCGGGAGCGCGTGAAGGCTCTGGGCTATCTTTTTTATGTCGGGGACAGCAAAAAGACAGATTTGCCATATCTTAGCGAGGGAGATTCTTCCATAGAATGGTACCGCTTGCGCCGCCAAGAAGCGATGAGCCCCGAAACCGTGGTCGCTCTGGCACGGGCAAGCCGCGACTTGTACGGCTTCGAGGATTTCAAGCTCAAGGGCGGCGTGTTTTCCGGCGCAGAGGAAATGAAGGCGATACGGGCATTGAAGGGCGCGTTTCCCAATGCGCGGATCACGCTCGATCCCAACGGCGCGTGGAGCCTGTCCGAATCGATTTCGCTGGTGGCGGATATGCAGGGGATTTTAAGTTATTGCGAAGACCCCTGCGGCGCGGAGGGCGTTTATTCTGGCCGGGAAATAATGGCGGAATTTCGCAGGGCGACGGGCTTCCCCACCGCGACCAACATGATCGCCACGGACTGGCGGCAGATGGCTCACTCGATCATGCTTCAGTCAGTTGACATTCCGCTGGCGGACTGCCACTTCTGGACTATGGGCGGCGCGGTGCGTGTGGGGCAGTTATGCGAAAGCTTGGGGCTTACTTGGGGCTCCCATTCAAACAATCACTTTGACATTTCGCTTGCAATGATAGCGCATACCGCGGCGGCTGTTCCGGGGAAAGTTACCGCCGTGGATACCCACTGGATTTGGCAGGAGGGGAGCGAGCGGCTTACAAAAAATCCGCCACAAATAAAGGACGGCCATATTGCCGTTCCTGCCAATGTTCCTGGGCTTGGTATAGAAGCCGACATGGAACAGATAATTGCGGCTAACAAATTGTACATGGAAAACTGCACATCTGGCGGAGCCAGAGACGATGCGGCGGCAATGCAGTTTTTAATCCCCGGCTGGAAGTTCGATCCAAAACGCCCCTGTATGGTGCGTTAAAAAATATGTTCAAGGAGAAAATCAAATGAAAAAGTTCATTCTCACTCTTTCGGTTTTGGCACTGGCTTTAAGCCCCCTTATGGCAAGGGGCGCAGGACAAGCCGGCGATCCTGACAATTGGCCGACCCGGCCGATTAACATGGTGGTGGCATTCGGCCCGGGCGGTAACTCGGACTTTAACGCGCGAACCATCGCAAGGCATCTGTCGGCAGATTTGGGCGTGCCTATCGTAATTACAAACGTGGGCGCGGCGGGCGGAACCGTTGCTGCAGCCCAAGTTAGGGGTGCAGCCCCAGACGGCTACACTGTGTTGGTGCATCAGCTTTCGCTGAATGTCGCTACCGCCGCAGGTGTAATCGATTTTTCTTTTGAGGATTTGGAGACGGTTTGTGTGTTTTCAAGGGCGGCGGACGAAGTTCTGGCGGTTCGCGCGGATTCCCCGTGGAACAACATTCAGGAACTTATCGCCGCATCGCAGGCAAGTCCGGGAACGATCAGGCTTGCAGCTAACACGGGAGCTTCTACCCACTGGATAGCGATTGCTATGCAGCACGCGGGTGGGCAGTTCAATGTCGTAAGCGCGGGTGGTTCCGGCGAAAGAATTCCTTTGCTGCTTGGCAACCACATGGATGTCATTCCGATCCAGATTAACATGATCGAAGATTTTATTGCGACTGGCCAGTTCAGGGTTCTTGCAACAGTTAGCGCGCAAAGATCGCCGTTGATCCCGGATGTGCCTACATTGTTGGAACAAGGTGTGGATGTAAGTTACAGCTACTACAACACTTTCTTTATGCCTAGGGGAACAGACCCGCAAATTATTGCAAGGCTCAGTCAGGCCGTGCGGCGAGTGGTAGAGGAAAATGCGGAGTACGCTCAAGAGATCGAATCTTTTGCCCAAACGCCTTTCTGGATGGACACACAGCCGACAGTCCAGCATTTTGCAGAAGAGCTTAGAAACCTTATGGGAATTTCGCATATCCTTAGGGGCGGCAACTAAAATTTTAGCACGGCCATTGCCGCCTTTGACAATGGCCGTGTGTTTTCTCGCAGGCAGGAGCATCGCATGAATCATAAGCAGGAAATTGGCATAGGCGTATTTTTCTTAATTTTTGCATCTGTGTATATCGGCTTTTCTTTTCAGATACAGTCCTTTGATCCATTTGGAAACGATATTTTAGGCTCTAGAGCCATTCCGCAGGTTTTTGGCGCGGGGGTCATTCTGCTTAGTTTGATTCATATTGGCAGCTCCGTATTAAAACTGAGACAGGAACAAAAAGAGACAGCCAAAGAAGGCGGCGCGGCGGCTGACAAAGAAAGCAAAGAAATTTTTGGCAGACCTTTCAGGCTTATGGTAATTACAATACTGCTCATAAGCGCGTACATTTTCTTTTATACCCGCCTGGGCTTTGTTGTATCTACGGCGCTGTTTCTTTTGGCGGAAATTTTTATTTTAATACCAAACGAAAAGCGGAAAAAATGGGCGGTTTTTATCGTTTGTTTTTCTTTGGGAATGGCGGCGTTTTTGTTCACCTTGTTTACAAGAGTGCTTTCGATATTTCTTCCTTTTGGCTTGTTGTGGTGGTAGGGGTTAAATTATGGCAACATTATTTTTAGATGGCTTTGCCGCTATTTTTTCCAATCCGATAAATTTACTAATCATTTTTGGCGGTGTGTCGGTAGGTATAATTTTCGGCGCACTGCCAGGGCTTACCACAGTTGCAGCTCTCTCTATGTTCTTGCCCATTACATTCGGCATGGATATGCAGATCGGCCTTTCCATGTTGACAGGCATATTTATTGGGGGCACTTCCGGCGGGTTGATTCCTGCAATCCTTTTAAATATTCCTGGAACGCCGGCGTCCATTGCGACAACTTTTGACGGGCGGCCTATGGCTCTAAACGGGCAGGCGGGCAAAGCGCTGGGCGTTGCGATTATCAGTTCTTTTATGGGCACTTTGATAAGCATTATCGCGCTTATTTTCATAGCCCCTCCCCTTGCGGCTTTGACAATAAGATTTGGCCCTTGGGAAAATTTCGCCGTTACTGTTTTTGCCCTTACACTGATTTCTTCTCTGGTTGGAAAATCTTTGGTAAAAGGATTGCTCGCCGCCTTTTTAGGATTGATGCTTTCCACCGTGGGTTTTGCGCCCATTGACGGAGCAAGCCGATATACATTCGGCAACATTCAGCTTACTGCGGGTTTTGAGCTTCTGCCTGTGTTGGTAGGGCTTTATGCAATATCCGAAGTAATATCAAACGCCGCAGGCGGTAAAGGCAAAAACACTTCCATTGTTTCCGATTTCAAAATTCGCGGGCTGGGCTTTAAATTTGCCGAAATAAAATCGCAAATCGGCAATTTCTTCCGCTCGGCATTTATCGGATTGGGGATAGGTGTGCTTCCCGGCATAGGCGGAGCTACCGCAAACCTTATCGCTTATTCTGTGGCAAAAAACGCTTCCAAGCATCCAGATAAATTCGGAACCGGGATTATAGACGGAGTTGTCGCCCCGGAAGCTTCGAATAACGCGACAATAGGCGGCGCAATGGTACCTCTTCTAACTTTGGGCATACCTGGCGACGGCTCCACCGCCCTGCTTCTTGGCGGTTTTATGTTACATGGCGTAACGCCAGGGCCGCTGTTATTCCAAACACACGGGGCGGCCGTATACACCATCTTCGCGTCTATGATAGTTTCTTCGTTTCTTATGATGACACTCATGTATGCAGGGATGAGGGGCTTTGTGAAAATTTTGAAAGTTCCGTCATATATTCTGTTACCAGTTGTTGTGGTTCTATGCGTTATCGGTGCTTTTGTCGTAGGGTTCAGAACATTTGACGTTTGGTCGCTATTGGCATTTGGTGTAATCGGCTTGGCAATGCAGAAATTCGGCGTGCCGATCCCGCCGCTCATCCTCGGCTTTATTCTTGGCGCACCGCTGGAAACAAATTTGCGGCAGGGGCTTCAACACTCGCAGGGGAATTTCCTTGATGCCTTCACCCGTCCCATTGTGGTCGTGTTTTTCGCCTTGATAATTTTATTCTTTGCGGGAACAGCTATTCAGAAAAAAATAAGGAGTAAAAAAGCATGAGCAAAACGCCTGTTATAACAGAGATGAAAGTTATCCCCGTGGCCGGGTACGACAGTTTGTTGCTTTCTTTAAGCGGGGCACACGCGCCCTGTTTTACAAGAAATATCGTAATTTTGAAAGACAGCGCGGGCAATACTGGCCTTGGCGAAGTCCACGGCGGCGATTCCATTACAAAAGCGCTTGAAAGTTATGTTCCTTTGGTTGTCGGCAGTGAGCTTGGGAAATTCCGTTCTGTCGTGCAATCGCTAAAACGAATTCACGAAGAAGGCGCAAAAAACAGCGAAGGACTTCAAAGCCTTTCACTTGCAAACCTTAAAGACGTGGTTCATGCGGAAACGGCTGTGGAAGCCGCCCTTTTGGATTTGACAGGGCAATTTTTGGGCGTGCCTGTTTGCGAACTTTTGGGCGACGGCCGCCAGCGCCGGGACGTAATCGTTCTGGGCTATCTTTTTTACATTGCCGATGCAAAAAAAACAGGGCTTTCCTATATCGACGAAAACGATAAAAGCAATCCGTGGTTTGCCCTGCGCCGCAAGCCCGCTATGACTGCCGAAGCTATTGTCGAACAGGCGCAGGCGGCCAAGGAGTATTACGGCTTCAAAGATTTCAAGCTGAAGGGCGGCGTTTTTCCCGGCGAAGAAGAAATGCGCGCTGTTAGCTTGCTGGCGAAAAAATTTCCCGATGCAAGGATCAACATCGATCCAAACGGAGCCTGGTCTTTGGAAGAGGCGATCAAACTTTGCAAAGGTTCGCCGCTTACTTATGCGGAAGACCCCTGCGGCGGGGAGCGCGGCTATTCGGGCAGGGAAACAATGGCGGAATTCAAAATGGCCACGGGTATTCCTACCGCGACTAACATGATCGCAACAGATTGGCGGCAGTTCTATCACGCCGTTGTGGAAAAAGCCGTTGACATAGTTCTTGCCGATGCCCATTTTTGGACAATGTCGGATGCCGTAAGGATCGGGCAGGTATTGGATCGCTGGGGGCTTACATGGGGTTCCCATTCAAACAACCACTTTGACATTTCCCTGTCAATTTTTGCCCACAGCGCGGCGGCCGCCCCAGGAAATATCACTGCGATAGATACCCATTGGATTTGGCAGGACGGCCAGCATCTTACAAAGAACCCGCTGAAAATAAAAGACGGCAAAATAATTGTGTCCGACACCCCCGGCTTCGGCCTTGAACCTGACATGGATGCGATAATGAAAGCTAACGAACTTTACAAAACGCTTGATTCAGGCGATCGCAACGACGCAATTGTTATGCAACACTTAATTCCCGGCTGGAAATTCGATCCCAAACGCCCTTGTATGGTGCGGTAGGCAGGTAACAATGAACACAGACTTTATCAAAGGCATAATCCCGCCAATAATCACCCCCATAACCGCCGACGAAAAAATTGACGAAGGGGCGTTACGCGAACAAATCAACTTCATGATAGAAGGCGGCATAGACGGCATCTTGGCATTCGGCTCCAATGGTGAGTTTTATATGCTGGAAGAAGAAGAAATGCCCGAAATTTTAAAAATCATCATGGACGAAACAAAGGGACGCATCCCCGTGTACATGGGCATAGGCGCAATCCGAACAAGCAAGTGCGTGCGTCTTGCGAAACTTGGCATCAAACACGGCGCAAGTGGCGTTTCCGTGTTACAGCCCATGTTCTTAAAACCCAGCGACGACGAGTTGCACGATCACTTCAAGACAATCGCCTGCGCCGTGCCAGATGTGCCGGTTTTGTTGTACAACAACCCCGGCAGAACTGGCTATCCCATACCGCAAGCCGTCGTAGAAAAACTCGCTCACACAGTTTCCAACATTGTCGGCATGAAGGACTCCAGCGGGGACATGACAGAGACAATGGAATTTATTCGTAGAAACAAAGATGTCGGATTTAAAGTGCTGGCAGGCAAAGACACTCTCATTTATTCCTCGCTTGACATCGGCGCGGTCGGAGCTGTGTGTACAACTGCCAACTATATGCCAGAACTCGTCTGCTCGATTTACCGGAAGTTTATTCAAGGCGACAAAGCCGCCGCGCTGGAGGCTCAATTCAAGCTGAACCCGATAAGGCTTGCAATGGACAAATCGAGCTTCCCTGTGGCCACCAAGGATTACGCAAATCTTAGAGGGCGCAAAGCGGGTGCCCCCTATTTGCCGAACAAATGCTCGCCGCCGGCGCAAATGGAAAACCTTCGCATGGAATTGGAAAAAGCGGGGCTACTGTAAGGCAACAGGCTCCTAGACAAACGCTATTGTCTGCGTGCATAATGTAAGAAACAAACGCATTACAAGGAGCAGACATGAAAAAATATCCAATCGAAAACATTCGCGAGCAGTTTCCGGCATTAAAACGCAGCCACAACGGCAAAACGGCGGCTTACTTTGACGGCCCCGGCGGATCGCAAGTCGTGCAAAGTGCCATTGACGCAATGGCCGGCTACATGACACGCGGCGGGGCAAACTTGGGCGGAGTCTTCCCCTCCAGCCGCGAAACCGAAAGCCTTATCGCCGCCGTAAAAGAAGATGTTTCCGTTTTGCTTAACGCGGCCGCCTGCAAGATAGCATTCGGGGCGAATGCTACAACAATGATGTTTCATGTAAGCCGCGCCCTAGCCCGGCAATGGAAAGAGGGAGACGAGATAATCCTGAGCGAGTTGGAACATCACTCCAACGTTGACAGTTGGCGCAGCGCGGCGGAAGACCAGGGCGTTATCGTAAAATATATACCATTCAATCCCAAAACCCTAACACTGGATTTAGACGCTCTGCCCGCGCTGCTTTCTGGCAAAACAAAACTTGTCGCGGTAGGATCGGCTTCCAATTGCATCGGCACAATTACCGATGTCAAGGCTGTTTCCCGGCTGGCAAAAAATGTCGGGGCGACAGTCGCCGTGGATGCCGTTCACGGGCTTCCGCATATCTATACAGACATGGAAGAACTTGGCATCGACATACTGTTTTCATCGGCGTACAAGTTTTTCGCAGCGCACGTCGGCATGGCCGTTATCCGAAACGATGTCTTTGAAAAATTGCAGGTGTACAAGCTAGCCCCCGCGCCGGATACCATTCCCGCCAAGTTGGAAATAGGCACGCAAAATTACGAGGGGATTGCGACGGTTTCTGCCGCTGTCAACTTTATTGCCGGCTTGGGCGAGGGCGGCTCGCTTAAAGAAAAAATTATAACCGGCTACAAGGCGATAGAGGCGCATGAAAACAGTCTTGCGGAAAAAATCCGAGGCGAGCTTGCAAAAATAAAGGGGGTAACTCTTTTCCAAGCCGCCGCCGATGTGCCTAAAACGCCGACAATAGCCTTCCGTGTGGCCGGCATCGCCCCCAAGGATTTTTGCGAAAAAATGTGCGATCAATACAGCGTGTTTGTCGGCTGCGGGCATTTTTACGCCGTAACTGTCGCCCAAAAACTTGGCGTTTTGGACAACGGCTGTTTTATCCGCGCCGGTATGGCTCCCTACAACACAATGGAGGAAGCCGAGCGTTTTATCGAAGGAGTGCGGGCAATCGTCGGCTAAAGCCGGCTGAGGCTGAGAGGGGAATAATCTCGGCAACCGTGTTAAGGCAACCTCCAAAAACTGAAGTTTTTAGCGGTTGCCTTAATATATGGGAGGGACACCCGGTGCTGCCTTTCGAGGTCGGGTGTCCTATTTGTACTGATTACGGACACCCCTCTTGACATTATCGTTTTTTTAGGCCATAATTTAAAAAGATCGTGAATTTCGGGCACTAATTGGGCCGCTAGCTCAGCTGGTAGAGCAGCAGACTCTTAATCTGCGGGTCGGAGGTTCGATCCCTCCGCGGCTCATAACCGCAAGTCTATACGGGATATAGGCTTAGCGGTAGAATTTTTGCCTCCGGAAGAACCGGCGCAAAATCTCCTAGAAAACGAATGGGAAAAAGTATGAGAATTTTCCCGAAGGAGTAATTATGCGCCGTGAGTATTACCTGCACACGCGAAAAAACGGAATTTTCTATGTCGAGTTCGTCTGCCCCGAAAGCGGGGCGAAAATGACCGCGAGGTCTACGGGCGAAAAGGATGAAATCAAGGCCCGCGTCAAAGCCGAGCGGCTGGACGTGAACTGCCGGATAGACGACGGCACGCAGGTCGATCTGGAAATGCAGGACAGGCTTGTTAAGGCATTGCGCCTTGAGGGTATCAGCACGATTGAAAAGGCCAACCGGTATCTTTTGGAAACTTATTTGCCGAAGATGAATGAGCAATTCAGCCGCCCGGCCAGGGACAAAGACGATGCCCATGTAAGCCCGGGCAAGGCTAAACTTGATGATATTCTTTGCATGGAATTTGACAGGGTTATAAGCAAAGACTACATCGTCCGTTTTCAAACCC
>WRKI01000320.1 GCA_009778155.1 Spirochaetota bacterium | reverse complement strand
GCCGCGCCACCGCCACTATCGCTTTCTTCTTGCTTATCGACTTCTCTATCGTCATGTACTCGTACCTCTCCTTTAGCTTCCCTCCCTCCTTGCTTCTTACCAGCGCCCAGGCCGCCAGCACCAAAAGCACCCGCAGGTTCCCGTTCCCCCTCCGTGGTTAAACTCTTCCTCCTCTGTGGTGAATTTTTTCCTTGGTTTGCTATAATGTAGAATTGCTGCGAAAACACAGGCCAGGCACCTAGGGAAACACTGATTAGCTTCGAGTTAATCAGCGTTTCCTTAAATATGATAAAGAGGCGTTTTCTTCCTTAATTTTAACTTCGTGCCTTTGTGTGAGATACTTCCGATAAAATATCGTCAACCCCCAGTTCGTGTCGTTCATACCTTTGCCTCGCCTCAAGGCCGCACCAAGCGCAAACCAAGGTTGGGCTGCCGGAAAAAGGGGTTGACGTTTACCCGGAAAGCAGAGCGGGCAAACTGCGCCGAATAAAACCAGCTTCCGCCGCGAAAAACGCGGAAAGCTCCTGAAGCCGCGCCGGCCGGGTCGGTCTGCGCTTGGGAGGGGTAGGCCGCGAACCTGTCCCATACCCACTCCCACACGTTCCCGTGCATATCGTGCAAACCCCACGCGTTGGGTTGCCGCAGGCCTACTTCCCGCGTCATGCCGCCGGAGTTAAAACTGAACCAGCCAATCTGACCAAGGGACGCTTCGTTTTCCCAGTTTTCAGCGGCATTGCTAAAGGCCGCCGCTGTCCCCGCGCGGGCGGCGTATTCCCACTGCGCCTCGGTAGGCAGTCGCCAGCCGGCGGAGCCGGGCACAACCTCCACGGCATCCCAAAAAGCGTTGCGGCTTGCCGGCACAGGGCCCCAGTCGTCGGGGTTCGTGCTGCCGGCTATGCGGTACGCGGGGCTTAATCCTTCCATTATGCTAAGCCGGTTGGCAAAAACCAGCGCGTCGTACCAACTTACCCCCTCCACAGGCCGCCGCCCCTGCGTCTCCCCGGCGGCGGGGTTGTTTGAAAAATGACTGGGGTTGCCGCCCATTACGCGAATCCACTCTTCCTGCGTTACAGGGTACACACCCATCCAAAAACCGCTGGAAATTCTTACCTGCCGCTGAGGGCCTTCGTTCCCCCACCTGCCAGCCTCATTCGCGGGGCTTCCCATTGTGAAGGCCCCGGCGGGTATGCGCACAGCCGCAATGCCTGCCGGCGAGATTATCCTTTGCCCGCCTTGCGGCACGCCTTGTGGCGCACCTTGCGATGCCGTGTGGACGGCAGGCTGGATTGCGGCCGCTGGCGGAGTCGTGCTTGCGAGGAATGTTAGCGTTTCATCGCCTGCGCCAATAAGCACGGAGCTTGCGGCATTTATCGCCGCCGTCTCCACGTTTATAGCCATGATGCGCAGCCGGTAGTTGCCGCCTACCGCGACCAAGTCTCCGGTTACGACATATTGCGCTCCGAGCATCCTTCCCATCGCGCGCGCAGTTTCATCGCTTACATCGCCTGAATGCTGAAAGCCCAGCTCTTGGCGGACAAGTTCAAGCTGAAGACGGGCTACGGCGGTTAACTGAGGGCTTGCGGCTATGGCGACTAACATTTCTTCTATTATGTAGGCGGATACAGCCTCGGACGCGGAATTTATATTCAAGACGGCGACCACGTTTGAATGCTGCAAGTTCTGCTCCATGTTTTCAACTGCCTGCCGGATAGCCGTTTGCAGGGAAAGGCCTGAGTTTCTTTCCGGGAGCAAAGCGCAGCCGGCAAAACTCCAGAGTGCCGCGATTAACACGGACATTGCAAGACAAGCGCGAATACTCTTCATATTTTTCCTCCAAAACAAGTTCATTCTCCCTCGCATAACGCGTAAACGGTTGACGTGTCAACGCGTTATGCGCATTAGTGAAACGATAATTAAATCCCATCGAGGATTTAATTATCGTTCTTACCCGCATTTTGCGCAATGAAATGAGCAAATGCATAAGGAAACACTGATTAGCGTCGAGTTAATCAGTGTTTCCTTAGCGTTTTGCATTTTTAACCTTTTCGGTTACCTCCACGGCATGGCCGCTTCGCAGGTAGTACAGCCATGCGCGGCAGTTTTTCCCCAGAGGGCGGGCAAAAAGGTCTTTCGCGGCGCGGTAATAACTGGCCATTTGGACAAAGTGCTCGCTGGGGTTTTCATAACTGTCCGTCTTAAAGTCGACAACATGAATGGAATCTTCGTATTCAAACAGCAAGTCTATCGTGCCGCTTATAAAGTACTCCTCCCCGTCCGGTGGGTTGACAATGCTTCTAAACGGAAATTCGCTTTCGCGCAGATGCGCATCCCTGGCGGCAATGCCCAAGGGACAGCGGACAAAGCGGGCGGCCAGTGCCTTGCCGGCTTCCAGAAAAACTTCCGTTTCGCCGGGGCTTAAATAGCCGGAAATGCCGTGGGGAATTTGCGGCTCCTCTTTATCCAATATGGCCTGCACGCATATATGCGCGATTGTTCCAAAACTGCCAGAATTAAACTTTGTTTTTCTGCCACCGTCCTGCGCGTTAAAACGTGCCAGCAGGGAATCGATCTTTTCAAAAATGTCAAAGGATGCTTCCCCGGAAAACTTACTGTCGTTTGAAAGCCCTTCGTTAGAAGCGTCCGCAAACTCATCATGTTGCGCGTGATGCGGCGATGTCGGTGTAAAGTGAGTTTCGCGTAACACCGGGGTTTCCAAAACTTGCGCGTTTTCATAAAACGGCCTTGAGTTTTTGAAAAACACGCTTAAAGCATTTTGATCGTTAAAAATGCCGCCTGCGAAATCGCTCAAGCTGTCCCGCTCTTGCCGTTTTTTTTCATACTCCGATGAATCGCCGTATGTGTGCCCGTCCATGTAAGAAGGGATCGCTTCTATGTTGAAAAAAGCGTCCAGTCCTATGTAAGCCGCGACAGCCGGAAGGCAAAGGCCGAAAAATGTGTCGTCGTCTATGATATGATCGTACACGTCATTTTCGCCGCCGGCTTTTTGCTTAGCGACCCTTGCTTTTTTCGTATCGACATATTTTTTTACACACTGGGAAAAATCATTTCCGTCATCTTTTCCGGCCCCTATGTCAAGACAGCCTGTCAAGTACAATTTTTTTTCCGCCCTTGTCATTCCAACATAAAGAAGGCGGCGAAGTTCTGCGGTTTTTTTGCGCTTTTCTTCCTCTTTAATGTTCTCCCAAAAAAAGTTGCCTTTTATGTCGGGGATTGACGAGCAGGAAATAGGGGTCGGCAAGTTAAAGACAAGGCCGGCATCCTTTGAAAAGGACACATCGGCGGCGACATTGTTGTGCCCGCGCCTGCCGCAACTGCACAGAAAAACTACAGGGTATTCAAGCCCCTTGCTTTTATGCACTGTTAAAAGATGTACGGCACCGGCTCGTTCCAGCGGTATTTCCATGTCATCAAGACGCTTGCCGGAAATGCGCAAGTCTGCGATAAAATCGGTAAAGGCGGCAAGGCCCTGGCCTTTGGTATCGGCGGCTAAGGCAAGGTGGAAAAGATAATCGAATAACTGCCGGTACACTGCAACCTGCCGGTTCCATTCTGTCTCGTAACGGTATCCCAAGTTGTACCATAGCTCGCTTACAAGACTGCTTATATTTTCCGCAGCGGCCTTCGTTTTTATCAGATTGTAAATTTTTTGCCCGTTTTTGTATTTTTCCCGGTCGTCTTGCGCAAGCATGGAAAGCGGCGCGTCATCGAATGGCGATGGCGGGTTTGCCCCCGGCGAATTAGCCGCCTGGGCATTTTTGAAAACGCTAAGGCAGTCGGCAAGGCCAGAAAGCGAAAGCCCGGCAAAGGGGGAACGGAGCATTTGCGCGTAAGCTGAAATGTCTTGCGGGTACGCGCAAAGACGCAGCACTGACATAATATCATTTACAAGGCCGCCGTAAAAAAAGTCGCCCAAGTCTTCGCTCGCATAGGGTATGCCAAGAAGCCGCAAATGTTTTTCAAAGAAAACCTGCGACGATTTTGCCCGGAATAACAGCGCGATGTCTCCGGGCTGGTACTTGGGCTGGCCGCTTTCTGTTTTTTCCTCCAGCAGTTGCAAAATGCGCATGGCGACAAAACGCGCTTCATTTTCGTAGGCCGCCGCGCTGTCCATATCAGTGTCGGTTTTTTTGTCAAAAATGCACAGCGACAACGCGGCAGAGCCGGCAGCATCGGGGGTATCTGCCTCCGCTGCCGGCGCCGCCTCCAGGGGGGTGTAGGCGGCCTCGTAAAGCGGCAGTCTTTCGCCCAGGGCAAACACGGCGGGGTTTTTTCGCTGTTGTTTTCCATAAGGGTCGTAACCGCCGCCGCCAAAAATTGCGTTAAAGGCGGCGATTAATCCGGGCGCCGATCGGTAGTTTGTTTTTAGCGGAAGGCTGTCGCTGTTAAGCTCGGTTTTCAATTTTTTGAAAACCGACACATCCGCGCCCCTAAAAAGATAAATCGACTGTTTTTCATCGCCTACAAAAAAAAGTTTCCCGTCGCAAAGGTCTGCGGCACAAGGAATGCCGGCGGTCATTATGTGAAGTTTTTCCGCCAGCAAAAAAAGCGTTTCTTTTTGAAGCTCGTTGTTGTCTTGAAACTCGTCAATCATTATCGCCTTAAAACTTTCTTTTTCGGCCTGCCTTATGTCGGCGTGCTCAAGAAGAATCGTTCTTGCCAACTGCGCCACGTCCGAAAATGTTAAAACTTTTTCGGCGCGTTTTTTTTCAAGATACAACAGCGAAAGTTTTTGTATAAGCGACATTATCGAAATTGTAAAGCCGGCCTGCATACAGAAGACGGCCAGCGATGAAAAACTGCCAAAAACATCGCGCAATTGCTTTATTTTTTCCTTTACCGGGTTGTCATCGCGTTTGCCGTAGTTTAAGTCCAGCTTGCGTATGGCCGAAAGAAACTCAAGAAAAGACGCTATGGCCTTTTGCAAAGGATGTGATTCTGCACGTTCAATGCAGTCATCGTCATTTATTTCCAAAAGAAAATCAAAATAACGCCGTATTTCCACGGCAGTGGGGCAGGCGGGAACGTTGTTTTTGGAGTTTTTATATTCACCTAACAATGACGCAAGATCGGGGAGCAATTCCGCGTCCGCCGAAATCGCGCTTTCAATTTCCGACAGCGTCCTTACAAGGTACTCGCACTGGCATTTCCATTCGCCGCAGGCTGTATCAAGCTGTTTTTTTACATCCAAGGTTAAATCATGCTCTTTGTAAATGCAACTGTGCTCAAAGAGTATTTTGGTAAAAAACTCATGGATGGCCGGCACGGATTTTTTGCCGTAGTAAAGCCGCTCGATTGCCGGATGCCGGCGTTTTTCAATTAAAAACGGAAGGGACACTTCCTTGGCAAGCTCCTCGCAACGTTCTTGGTCTATGTTGAAGTGCGGGCTAAGGCCGTAACGCGACGCTCCTTGCTTGACAATGGCGGTGCTGTAAGAATCCAGCGTTTGTATTCTTGCGTGGATAAAGTCATCGAGCGCTTGCTTTGCAAGTGCCTGCCTTGCTCCCGCCGCCGCCGCGCCCGAGCCGCCCTTGTTTACGGACGCTATTTCGGATAACAGCGAATGTATGCGCCGGTACATTTGAGCGGCGGCTTTTTTGGTAAAGGTCAGGGTTAGTATTTCACTGACTTTCAGTTTTTTTTCGGTAATAAGCCAAGCAAAACGGTTGGCCAGAACCATGGTTTTCCCTGAACCTGCCCCGGCCGCAACAACCGCATTTCCGCAGCAAAACGCGGCGGCCTGCTGTTCATCGTTAAGTTTCATTATGGGCTTCCCTGTATTGGTATTTCTTGGAGGCTTATTTTATAAGTCGTCCGGCATATACTCTGATAATCGCATTTACTGCACTTATCAAACTCTGTTTCAAAAACCGAAAAATTAGCGGTTTTTATCTCATTGGCAAACATTGCCGTCTTTTGCGAAAACTCTTCCATAAGGCTTTCAAAATGCCCGCTGTTACGCAAAATGCGTTTTTTCTCGTCCGGGATTATCTCGCTTGACCATGTTGGCGCAAACTCTTTTTGCAACGCAAAAACAACCTTGGAAAGCGTGCCAAAAACAATTTGCGGTTTTAATTCATGTATGCTGAAAAACAATGCGGCGTACACTTCTTTTTTTTCCGACTCTTCCGCAAGGCTAATGTACATGGGAAGCTGGAAGTTGGAAAGATCGTTTTTTCCGCCAATGCAGTCTGCAAGTTTCGGCATTTTTTCCGTCTTAAAATCTACGATTATAAGTTTTCCGCAGCCGTCGGATTCTTCGCGAGTGTCTTCCAAAATGCAGTCGATTTTTCCGTTTATAAAATACGAATCCCTTTGGCATATGTAAGAATTTTCGCTTCCGACTACCCGGCAGCCGTAAAAAAAAGAAAGAAAGACCGCAAGAAATTTTTCAAGCCTGAATTGAATGTGCGTTTTTTCCGCCCGCAAAAAGCGCATCGTAAGGGCGCTCATGCCGGGAACCGTCTTTTCAGGATGCGGAGAAAAACTGGGAAAGGCGTTGAAAAGCGAGTTTGTGCAAAGGGACAAAAGCCTGCTGTAAGCGGGCGGAAGGCCGGCCGGCTTGCCTGCGCCGCGATACTCCGGCATGGCAAGAATTTCCCCGCTCTTTTTCAGTTCCGAAAAAAACAAATTCAAGAGCGCGTGATACACAAGCCCGATAATGTTTTTCGCCATAAGGCTTGCTTCCACGTCAAGGTTTTCAATTTCAAAGACACGCCGGAAAAGCCATTGCAGCGAGCAGTTGTGGTAATACCCAAGGGAGGAATCTGAAACACTGTATTTCCCGTAATACTGGGGGTTTTTCGCATACTTGTCCCGTATAAATTTTACGATGTTTTCTTCCGTGTCCGTGCGCGCGCTCCAGTTACCGCCCGACGTGCCGCCGCCCGCCGCGCCGCCAGCCGCGCCCCTTCCCCGGCGGGAAAACCACTCGTCAAACCCTGTTTTTTGGTTTTGGTAAAGGGTTGCCGGCCGCCCCCTTTCCCCGCCGTTTGGGGATGACAGCAAAGCGCCTTCGCTAAGGTATAAATCCTGGGCGAACATTTTTGCATAACGCTCTTCTTGCGCATAACGAGTTTTCGGGGGCGATGAAACGCCGAATTTTGAATGGGGAATGGCAAAGCCGGCAAAGGTCTGTTCGGAGCAGAAAAAAACAGCGTTTTTAAGGGCGTTAAACCTGTGCACGTCGATAAAGGCCGATGACACATCTTTGTCGGCCACCCCAAGTTTTTCCCGCTTGGGTTTTGTCAAAAAGCCCAAGTCGGAAAAAACAATGCTAAGGCTTTCCTGCGAAGAGTCAAGCGTTATGTGATAATCGAAAGGCGCAGATGCGGCGGTTCTGTACGGCAGAATCGTTACGCCCCGGGAGCGTTGCTGGGCAAGGTAGTTAATTTCCCCAAGATAGTCGGCAAAAAACATGAAAGGATCAGGCGCACTTACGCCTGGGAATTTTTTTTCCAGTTCGCAAAGGGCGACAAGCTCGCTTATACAGCGGGAAAGGGTAATGTCTGTCTCTTCCGTAACTTTTTCCATATCAAAAAAACGGTCTCTAAAGCTAAAGTACCTGTTTCTAAGCTGGGAGAAAGAGGGGGAAGCTCGCAATGCCAGAACCTTGTTTTTAAGATCGCCGAAAAAACGCCTTGCATCCGGGTCAACGCTGCCAAAGGGCTGGGCAAAAGCGTCTTCCCAGGTGTTTACGGCGTATTTTTTTCCGTTTTCTTCTTCTTTCCACGAGCTTACGCAATTGTTCTTAACACCGAAATCGATGAGCTTTTTAATGTCCTCGGTATCCTTCCAAGGCAGGTTGCTGTTAAGGACAAGGCTGGACAAGGCGGAAAAGGCAAAGTCGTGCGCGGCGCAGTCGGCAATGCCGGCAAAAAACTTTCCCGCCGGGTACTCGCTTAAAGCTTTCCCCACACGTTTGACAAAGGGAATGTTCCTGTTGGCCAGCTCCCTAAGCATATAAGGCTCGTAATTTTTCGAGTCGGGAATGCTTACAACGATTGCATCCCAGGGGATGTTTTTCTGCTCGTGCAGCGCACGGATATAAAGGGCGGCTTCGGTAATTTCGCTGCGGGAGTTCGTGTAAAAAAAAGTGATGCCGCTTTCGCCGCTCGCGCCGGCTATGCCGCCGGCTCCCCCCCCCTCTGCCTTTACTATTTTGACAGACTTGTTTGAGTTAAGCAGGTGCGCGTATCTTTCGTAATCGAAAAGTATCTGCGGGAAAAAAATAAAACATTCTTTCCCGTTGTCGTCGAAAGGCGGGTCTTCCCATGCCGGCTCAAAAAGCCCGAAGCTTTCAAGAAATTGCGCATAACGAAGCGTCAGAGCGTAAAGGTCTGCATCGTCGCTGTCAAAATTTTTGGCAAGCAAAGCGGCTTCTTCGCTTTGGACGCAGGATGTCTCAAGCCCGGTGCGTTTTTTGAACCACATTCCAAGCTGGGGCAAAAGCTCCGTAATCCAATCGGCAAAGTGCGCCGCCTGGCCTGCCCAAATCGGCTTTATTAGCGATGAAAAAAACGGCGCATCCCCCTTGGAGCATCTTTGCGCGTTTTCCGCAATAAGGCGGCTTGCAAAAATTTTCCGCAAGGCGGAAGGTATGCTTTTTTTGTCATGCACTTTCGATCGAATTGAATTTTGCTTGAAGGTATCCCAGGCAATAAATTTATTCATTGCGATCGTGCTTGAACGCAAGCTCGAATTTGAGCTTTCCCCGCCGTTTTCACCCCCGCCCCCGCCCTGGGAGCGCAGTCTAAGCAGGTGGTCTGCCCAACGGGAAGCCGCGATGTCTGTAGGAAAAACAAAAAGCGCGTTTGGCTTGTCTATGTTTTCCAAAAGGATAGTTTCAACAATATTCATCACAAAGGCAGTATAACCGAAACTCCGGGCGCGTGTACAGCGGGGCACCGGAACCTCTCCCCCGGGGGCTTCCCTTTCCCCCCTGAAAAGAGGCTCACACAAAGGCACAAAGGCACAAAGCACAGATTAGAAAGCTCCAATTTACCCCACTTATCCTCTCTTTTCTTCTATATTATGAGGCAAGAAGAAGCCGCAAAGCTATCGTAATCCCACCTCCCCTCCTAACCTTTGTGCCTTAGTGCCTTCGTGCCTTTGTGTGAGATTCTTCCGAGGCTCGTGCCTTCGTGTGAGGTAATTCCGAGGTTCGTGCCTTTGTGTGAGATTCTTCCGAAGTTCGGCCGTTCATGCGTTTGTCCCGGATATCCCCAATCGTGTCCTTGACAAATTTTGAATATGGCGCAATCCTTATTATAAGGAGACAATATGAAAATAGTGGTTGTAGACGGCTACACATTAAATCCCGGCGACCTAAGCTGGAGCGGCTTTGAAGAGCTGGGCGATCTTGACATTTACGATCGCACCGAGTCGGAAAACGAAAAAATCATAGGGCGCATTCACGATGCGAATGCGGTTCTTGTCAACAAAACCCCCATAAACGCACAGGCTATCGCCGCCTGCCCCGACTTAAAATACATCGGGGTTACGGCCACCGGTTACAATGTCGTGGACATTCAGGCGGCAAGGGATCGGGGCATAACCGTAACCAACGTGCCCGTTTACGGAACGGCCGCGGTAAGCCAGTTCACAATAGCCATGCTTTTGGAACTTTGCGCGCGCATAGGGCTTCACAACCATGCCGTCCATGCCGGCCGCTGGCAGAACTGCCCGGACTTTTGCTTTTGGGTGCACCAGCTTGTCGAGCTTGAAGGCAAAACCCTGGGGCTTATCGGTTTCGGCCGCATAGGACAGTCGGTGGCCGTCATCGCCAAGGCTATGGGCATGAAAATCATCTACCATGATGAAAAACCCGCCACCGGCGGTCTGGGGGAGGCGGTTTCCCTTGACCGGCTTTTCGCCGAATCAGACGTAATCACCCTGCACTGCCCTCTTTTGCCGCAGACAAAGGGAATCATCAACAAGGCGAACATCGAAAAAATGAAAGACGGGGTGATGATCATCAACACCTCAAGGGGGGCGTTGATCGTCGAGGAAGATTTGGCGCAGGCTCTGAACACGGACAAGGTAAGAGGCGCCGGGGTCGATGTCGTTTCCGTCGAGCCGATCCGGGGGGACAACCCGCTTTTGAAATCGAAGAACTGCATCATAACCCCGCACATCGCGTGGACGGCGAAGGAGAGCCGGCAGCGGCTTATGGACATGGCGGTTGAAAACCTAAAGGCCTTTCTGGAGGGAAAACCGATAAATGTTGTAAATTAACCCGCCTATACTAAAGCGCCCCGCATCTGCGTGCCATAACTGTCGCGGAGGCAAAGATGAAAAAATCTTTTTCAAAAACACGGGGCGTTTTGCCCCTGTTTGGCGCGATTGTCTTGGCGGGCATTTCTTTGGGGCTTGGCTCCTGCTCGACCGGGGACAAATTAAACGAAGCTATCGGCATCCCCGGCGGCAGAAGCTCGGTTCCGCCGGTTTTTATCGGGAGCAGTGCGGTATCGGAGACGGAGATCAACTTCGAGTTCTCCGCGCCGGTAAGGGTGGTGCGGCTTGAGTTTACCCCCGCTTTGGACATAGCCCGCGTAGAAGACGGCGGCACGGTAAGGGTGATCTTAAACGAAAGCCCCGGCCACGGGGTAAGCCTTGTCGCCGACCTTTTGGCCGAGGATGAGGACGGGAACACGATTCAGGTTTTAACGCCGCTGCGATCCAGAAACGGCCGGGTGCCGCAGATGGAGATCAACGAGCTTAGAACGGTGTTTTCAAGGCCGAGGGCGGAGTTTATCGAGTTCAAGATGCTGTCCGACGGCAACTTGGGGGCCTTGCGGCTCTTTATCGCGAGCAATCCCAGAAACCCCCTCGTTTACGAGTTCCCTCCGGCGGAGGTAAAACAGGGGGAGCTTGTGGTTCTGCATATGCGCACCTTGGACGAGGGGCAAAGCCGCGACGAGCTTGGGGATAACCTTGCGGAATCCGGCGGGCAGGACGCATCCGATACGGCACGCGATCTCTGGATTGCAGGCTCGGCAAGGCTTTTGCGCCCGACGGACGCCGTTTATGTGCTCGATCAGGACGGCCGGGTTGTGGCGGCGGTCATGCTCTCTGAATCGCCGGCCGGCCTGTGGCAGGCCGGCCATTTTCAGGAGGCGGCCGAATTTCTGCACTCGCAGGGAGCCTGGCGGGCGGCCGGCGGGGGCGTTCCTGCCCCGGCCGACGCGGTGGACACTTCCAGAGTGGGAACGTCTTTCACCCGCAGCGTATCGCGGGACGAAAGCGTGGCGGACACCGGCACCAACGCCGACTGGTATATAAGCGGGACGGTAGGCGCGAACCACGGGGCGACCCCAGGCAGGCCTAACAACCCGCGCCGGCACTAGGGCGGCGGCCGCCGGAGAAAATCCGGCGGCTTTTCCCTAGACAAAATCTTTGAACAGTGCCTCTATGTCCGGCTTCGAGCCGCCGCCGGGTCTTTGGTTTACGACCGCGCCGTCCTTGTATACAAGCAGGGTTGGCAGCGACAAAATCTTGTGCTTGCGCGCCAGTGCCGCGTTCTCGTCAAAGTTTACCTTGCACACCTTTACCCGCCCAGAGTACTCTTCCGCAAGTTCGTCTATTGAGTCGCTTATCATCATGCAGTAACTGCACCAAGTCGCCCAAAAGTCGATTAAAACCGGGACATCCGACTGCAAAACTTCCGTTCCAAAGTTCGCCTCGTTTATTTCGATGGCTTTGCCCATAAAAACTCCTTAAAAAAATATGATCCGCCCGGAAAAAGCGGGCGGGCTAATGCTCTGTCTAATGCGCCGCGATAGTGCCGCTACCGCGCCGCTACCACGTTACCTCGAAACTCAAAGGCGATTCCAGAACAAGCAGGTCTACAAGGGGGATGTCGAAGTCCGCCCGGTTGCCCGAAAAGCTGCCGCCGCGCACGCCGCGCACTTGCGCTGGAAACTCAATCGATGCCCGCAGTCTGGAGCCGGCGATTTCGTTGGCTATCGCGCTGGAAAAAACCGCCCCGACTAAAAAAAGGTATTCGTTTCTGCTCAGGTTTTCGCCGGTTGCCAAGGGAGCCATGAGCACTGAAAGGTAGCTTACGACATCCGGGGAAAGCAGGGCGAGTATTTCCTGGCCGTTTTCGCGGTTTATGTTGATTTCAAGCCGCCCCCCTTGCCCCCCCTGCGCCCCCTGTTCAAAGACGGCAAAACGCGCTGCGCCCGGCAACCCGCCGCCGCCGTCCAAAAACCCGCTGACTTGGGAGATGCGCACCTGTCCCTGAACTGTTGTCGGGTTCAGGTTTTCCAGTCTGGCGGATTCCACGCCCGGCGCTTCGGTCATTGCCTGCGCTATTTGCGCCCCGTCCAGCAAGGCTTGGTCTGGGGGGATTCCCGCCAGTATTGCCAAGTTGCGTATCAAGCCGACTATATGCGGCTCAAGAGAGGCGTTTACAGCTATTTCCGCCGACCCGTCGGCTCTAAGCGGCCCGCTTATGCCGGCTGCGCATGAAAAAAATACCGAGGCTGCCAATGTTATGGCGAGTGTTTTCAATTTCACCTTGTAATGATAGCACAACGCCGCAAACAAGGGAAGCCCTCGTTGCCTATGTGTTTAAGGAAGCAATGATTACAAAGCGCCCTTTCATCCCCGCGCTATCCGCTCTTCTCCTCTCTTCTCTTCTATATAATGAGGCAAGAAGGAGACGTGGAGCTATGATAATCCGCCCTACCTTCTAACCTTAGTGCCTCTTGTGCCTTGGTGTGGGCTTTTCTTCCCGAATATTTCCCCGGCGCGAAAAAAAAATAAAAACATCGCTTAAAATCTATTGACTTTGTTTTTCGTTTGCACTAGTATTAGGTAGAGTTGCTCTTGGGAACGTGGGTTTCTGAAAAATGCGGTTATGTTTAGGAGTAAAAATGGCATCGGTTCATGAATACAAAAGGCTTGAAGACAATATTGTAAAAGAGACGAAAAAGGCTGGCGCCTCTGTCGGCATAATTTTTATAGATTTGATCAAGGGTTTGGGCAGGTTCTTGGCTAGGCGTTACACTGTGGTCTTTGTCCCCCATTCCGAAAAAAAACTGTACAACCTGCACATTTCCGTGCTTTCGGTTTTCTGTTTTTTCCTTGTTCTCTTCGGAATCGCCGGCGGTCTGTTCTGGCATGGTTTTTCCCAGGGCAACAGCAGGTATTCCTCTGCGGATGCAAGCAGTCATATTCTCAGTCTGGAAATGCAGCTTGAGCAGTTGCGTGCAGAGGCGGCCAATTTAATAAGGGAGGCGCGGGCTTTTGAAATGGCTCTGGCCGGCACTTTTGACGCTGTCGGCGCGAATATTGGCGGCGGGCCTACTCTTGCAAGCGGCTTTTTAGGCGGGGATTTAGGGGCTTTTGTCAATGTATGGGAAAGTCAGGATGGCGTGTTGCAGGAGGTTGACGAATTGCGGCGCATTTCGGCCTATCTTGCAAGGGCTGCTGTCCCTGTCCGGGAGGTCGGGGCTATGGCCGCCCAGGGTATTGGCACGCAGAACAACGCTCTTCTTAGCGAAATTCCCAGTATTTGGCCGGTTCAGGACGGGATGGGGCGTATTACGATGGGTTTCGGCCGAAACACTAATCCGTTTACTGGTTTGTTTTACATTCACCGGGGTATTGATATTTCCACTGGCCGTTCTGGGGACCCTGTTGTGGCGGCGGCGGACGGGCAGGTTGTTACTATCGACTTCGACCCGGGGTTCGGCAATTTTCTTGTGATAAGGCACAGGCACGGTTATTATACTCGCTATGCGCATATGCTTTCCTTTAACGTAAGGATTGGCCAGCACGTCAGGCAGGGCGAGGTGATCGGGCTTATCGGGAACACGGGGCTTTCTACCGGTCCTCATCTTCATTTTGAAGTCCATGTCGGCTCCGATGTTGTAAATCCTTACAGGTATATCAACATTCGCCCCCGGTCTTTCCGCCCTGCTTTGTAAACTGGGCGACGCGGGAGCAGGGGGCGCAAGGGGCGCAGGGGGGCGCAAGGGCACGAGTCGAAGCGGCAGGGGGCTGTGGCGCAGGATGAAGGGTGAAGAGGGGCACAAGGGTCAAGGGGAATAGCGGGAAAACGGGGAAACGGGGAATGGTTCAGAAAAAACAGGCCGATTACATTATTAACAGTATAATCGGCCCCAATACCAGTTTGAATGGCGATATTGACACCGGGGGGTTTACCCGTGTTGACGGCAGTATCAGGGGTAATGTAAGCGCCAAGGGCCGGGTGATTGTCGGCGAGCGGGCGCGTATGAAGGGCGATTTGTCCGGCACCGCCATTACTGTTGGCGGGGTTGTTTTCGGCAACATTATTGCCGAAGAATCTCTTGTTTTGCTTTCCACAGGGCTTGTGCTAGGGGATATTATCACCCGGCGTATTCAAGTGGATGACGGCTCGATCATTCACGGCAGGATTTCCGTCTGCCACGACGAGGAAAGCTGGGTAAAAACGCTTACCGAGCATCACGATGCCCAGGGCATAAAGTCCAAGTTGCCTGTTTTTGCGAAAAACCAACTGCAATGATAGAAAATACCGATGCCGCAACTCTTTATTTAAACCCGGCGGCTTACGCTCCCTTAAAGGGCGAGGCAAGGATGAAAAGCCGCCCGCCCGCCCGCAAGGAGGGGGTAAGTTTTTCCAGCATTCTAGACCTTGCACGCGGCAGGGAGGCCGCCGCGCTTGACTCTGTAGAGGAGATGCAGGTTTCGGAAGAGGCTCTCAATCTCCTTATGGACGAGGTGCGCAATGCCGGGGATATTTTGAAAAGCCGCCCTTTCCCCGAAGAAATTATGCGCTACAAGCAGGTTGTAAGAAACTTCATGAACTTTGTCGTTAAAAACACCTACTCGCTGGAACAGGACGAGGGTATTCCTAAGTTTGCTAAACCGGGTTTTTCACGGCGGCTTAGTTCTCTCGACGCGAGAGAGCGCAAAACGTACACAAAAATACAAGTTGTCGATAAAAAGCTGGAAGACTTGGCTGCCATTTTGCTTACTTCCCAACTGCCGCAACTGGAAATGCTTTTTCGTCTAGAAGAAATCCGCGGTCTTTTGGTAGATTTATTGCAGTAGGACATATATGGACGATTACGAAGACGATGTTCAAGAAGATGACGATTTTTTCGATATAGACGACAAAGACCGGGAGCAGGAAAAGGCTTTCATATCCGGCTCCGAAATCGGCATACAGGCGGCTTATACCGGCCGCGCATCTCTTGTTTACCGTCTTAAACTTCCTTACTCTAACGAAACCTTTCTGGCCGCTTATACGGACAACTTGTCATGTGGCGATCAGGTTGTGGTTTACACCCGTTACGGGCGCGATCTGGCCAAGGTGCTCGGCCCTATCCGGGGCAAAAGCCCGGACGCTTCAGAGCTGGCCTGGGTGGACCGGATTGCAAGCGAACAGGACTTGGAAAAAGCGCGTGCCAACGGTCTTACCGAGCAGGAGGCTTTCAAGGTTTGCAAGGAAAAAATCGAAAAGCACAGGCTGGAAATGAAGCTGATTCTTGTGCACTGCGTGCTGGAAGACCCCAGAATCCTTTTTTTCTTTACGGCCGACACCCGCATTGACTTCCGGGAGCTTGTAAAAGACCTTGTCGGCGTTTTTAAGCTGAGGGTGGAGCTAAGGCAGATTGGCGTGCGCGACGAAGCGCGGATTCTCGGCGGTCTTAGCGTCTGCGGGCGCGGCTATTGTTGTCATTCGATTCACGACAAGTTAAAGCCGGTATCGATTAAAATGGCAAAGCATCAAAAGCTTTCGCTCAATTCCATGAAAATCTCAGGCCCCTGCGGGCGGCTTCTGTGCTGTCTGTTTTACGAGCATGGTTTTTACAGCGAACAGCAGCGGGGTCTGCCGCAGGAAGGGGCGGGGGTTAGTTTCAAAAACGAAATATGGAAGGTAACCGAGGTGGGGGCATCCAGCGGTCAGGTTAAACTGAGTGCGCCGGACGGGCGGCTTATGACTGTGTCTTTGTCCCAGCTTGAAAAAAAAGACAACAACTGGCGGGTGTCAAAAAAAGAAGAGAAAAACTGCTGTTGCAAAGCGGCCGCTGCGCAAAGTGCGGCGCAAAGTGCGGCGCAAAGTGCGGCGCAGCAATCCAATACAAAAAAAGTTTGAAGGAGGCGGATATGGAGATTCGTTTTGACGGAAAGGTTGCCCTTGTTACCGGGGCCAGCACGGGTATAGGGGCGGCGACGGCTATCGCTTTTGCGGAGGCTGGCGCGAAGGTTGCCATTCACTACAATTCCAGCGAAAGCGAGGCGCACTCGGTTGAAAAGGCTGTAAAAGAGAAGGGCGGCGAGGCTTTTCTTGTAAAAGCCGATGTTACCAATGCCGCAGAAACGGAAAAAATGGTCGCAGCCCTTATTGGCAAATTTGGCAGGGTTGACATTCTTGTAAACAATGCCGGCGGGCTTCTTCCCCGCCACTCTGTCGAGGAGATGCCGGACGATTTATTTGCCCGTGTCATGGATTTGAATATGACATCGACCTTTCGTATATGCAAGCTGCTCATCCCCTTTATGAAAAAAACAGGCGGAACTATTATAAATATGTCCAGCATTGCCGCCCGCACTGGCGGCGCCGGCGGGGCTGTTCTTTACGCCTCTTCAAAGGCCGCAGTCTCTACTTTTACTCGCGGGCTTGCCAAGGAGCTTGCCCCCTTCAATATTCGCGTCAACGCCATTGCCCCTGGCATTGTCTTCACGCCTTTCCACGACAAGTTTACCCCGGCGGATCAGTTAAAGGGTATGGTTGGCGCGATTCCCCTGGGCCGGGGTGCCCAGCCGCATGAGATCGCCGGCCCTGCGCTTTTTCTGGCATCCGAGGCTCTTGCAGGCTTTATCACCGGGGAGGTTCTGGAGGTAAACGGCGGCCAGCTTATGGCTTGACAAAAGGCTCACGCGGGAGGCGCAAAGGAACGAAGCGGTGTTGGAAAACTCCGTGGTGAAAAATTTTCCGCTTGGCGGCCGCATGGCCGCCCTTAAATCACTCCCTCTCGGTGCGCGGCCTTAAGGCCGGACAAGCCGGACACCCAGATCCTCGAACCGGACGAACGGGTTGACGCTGAGGCGGAGAGCGGACCGGGCATTCCGCGTCGAATCGTACCAGCTACCGCCGCGATACACGCGGAAAGACCCGGAGGACGCGCCTGCAGGGTCGGTCTGGGCCTGGGCGGGGTACGCTCCGAACCAGTCCCACACCCATTCCCATACGTTGCCGTGCATATCGTGCAAACCCCAGGGGTTCGCCTGCCGCCGGCCCACTTCCCGCGTTCTGCCGCCAGCGTTGGCATTAGTCCACGCTATATTGTTCACGGCGGCGCTTTCCCAGTTCTGCGTACCGTTGCTGAACGCCGTCGTAGTCCCGGCCCGCGCCGCGTACTCCCACTGCGCCTCCGTCGGCAAACGCCACCCGTTAGACCCCGGCACTATCTCCACCGCGTTCCAAAACGCGTTGTTCCCAGTCGGCACGGGGCCCCAGTCGTCCGGGTTCGTGCTCCCAAACAGCCGGTACGCCGGGCTTAATCCTTCCATTATGCTCAAGCGGTTCGCAAACACAAGCGCGTCGTACCAGCTTACGCCCGTTACCGGCCGCCGGCCCTGCGCGTCCCCGGACACCGGATTGCTCGCCTGGCCGCCGCTGGGGTTGCTCCCCATTACCCGCGTCCACTGCTCCTGCGTTATTGGGTACACGCCCATCCAGAACCCTACGCTTATCGTTACCTGCCTCTGCGGGCCTTCTCTGCCGTCTTGCCACCGGCCGGCTTCATTCGCCGGGCTGCCCATTGTGAAGGTGCCGGCGGGTATCCATGCGGTGGCAATGCCCTGCGGCGATGTCGTTCTTTGCCCAGGTTGCGGCGTTTGGGCGGCGGCGGCAACTGTTACCAGCATTGCGAGGCTGGCGGCGGTTGCGAGTAGTTTGCTTTTTGATGCAATCCGGCTGCTCATTGTGTCATTACAGCATTTTTTCGCTGTCTTGTCAACAGAGACTTTGCGAGGGGGCACGACAAACGCATGAACGGCATGAACCTCGGAAATACCTCACACAAAGGCACAAAGTTCAGTTTAGAAAGTGCCGCTTCATCTCTATATTATCCCCTATTATGCTCTATTGTGAGGCAAAAGGAAGGCTCAGGCCTTAACCCCCTTAGTGCCTTTGTGCCTTTGTGCCTTGGTGTGATTAAATCGGGAGTAAATTCCGAGGCTCGAGCATTCATGCGTTTGTCGCGGAGAGGTGTAGACAAGGGCGGCAAGATGTCTTACTCTGTAAATAGACTGGACGAAAACGGCGGGGGTTGCGCATGAACAGGGAGCAGGAAGAGTGGCTGGAAAAAATAAAAAGCGGCACTTCTGGTTTTTGGGGATCGTTTAAGTTTGGGAAAATTCCCAAAAAACTGCTTACGGAAGAATTCTGTATTGCAATGGTTCAAAAAAACGGCTGGGCGCTTAAAAATGTGCCGGACAACTTTAAAACCGCCGAAATATGTCTGGCGGCTGTCCGGCAGGACGGTATGGCTCTGGAGCTTGCCCCAGACTATCTTAAAACTGACGAGGTCTGCCATGCGGCTGTGGCTCAATCTTTATGGGCGCTCCAATGGATGCCGGACTATCTTAAAAGCTACGAGGTCTGTCTTGCCGCCGCCAAGCAGTATGGCAGGACGCTGGCTTATGTGCCGGACTATCTTAAAACTGACGAGATTTGTCTTGCCGCCGTCGAAAGAAATTGCTGGGCGCTCCAGTATGTGCCGGATCACTTAAAAACCGAAGAGGTCTGCCTTGCGGCGGTGCGGCAATACGGGCGCACGCTTTCGTATCTGCCAGATCATCTTAAAACCTATGAAATCTGTCTGGCTGCTGTCGCAAAGGACGGACAGGCTCTCTCCTATGTGCCGGACTATCTTAAAAGCGACGATGTCTGCCTTGCCGCTGTCCGCCAAGACGACCGGGCGCTCTCCTGTGTGCCGGACAGTTTGAAAACCGCCGAGATTTGTCTGGCGGCTGTTGTAAAAAATTACTGGGCTTTCCAGCTTGTGCCCGACAGTCTGAAAAGCGAGGAGGTCTGTCTTGCCGCCGTGCGCCAGTACGGGCAGGCGCTTCAGTGGGTTCCCGACTATCTTAAAACCGAAAGTGTCTGTCTGGCCGCCGTCTCCAAAGATGGTCAGGCGATTAAATGGGTTCCCGACTATCTTAAAACCGCCGGGCTTTGTCTTGCCGCCGTGCGCCAGTACAGTCAGGCTCTTCAATGGGTGCCGGAGGAATTGAAAAATGACGATTTCTGGCTTGCCGCTTTTGAGCGGAATTATCTTGCGCTTCTTATGTACGCGCCCGACCATCTTAAAAGTGCCGATGTCTGTCTTGCGGCGGCCTCGCAAAATAGTTGGGCGTTAAAATATATCCCGGACGACTTAAAAACTTCGGAAATATGTCTTGCCGCTGTTAAACAGAATGGCTGGACGCTCTCTTATGTGCCAGACCGTCTTAAAAACGCGGAGGTCTGTCTTGCCGCTGTCAAGCAGTACGGCCCGTCTTTGCAGTTTGCGCCGGACGATATGAAAAGCGCGGAGGTCTGTCTTGCGGCGGCCCGGCAAAATGGCTGGGCCTTAAAGCATATGCCGGACGATATGAAAAATGCCGATGTCTGTCTTGCGGCGGCTTTGCAAAACGGCTGGGCACTGGCTTGTGTGCCGGAGGGTATGAAAAGCGAGGAGGTCTGTCTTGCGGCTGTCCGGCAGGATGGCTGGGCGCTTCAATTTGTTCCGGGGGGCATGAAAACCGACGGTATTTGTCTTGAGGCTGTCCGTCAAAATGACGAGGCGCTTATTTTTGTTCCGGGCAAGCTGAAAACGGCGGATTTTTGGCTTGCGGCTGTGGGGCAAAACGGCAAGGTGCTTTTATCGGTGCCGGACAAGCAAAAAAGCGCAAGTCTTTGTCTTGCGGCGGTGCGGCAAAATGGCAAGGCGTTAAAATATGTGCCGGACAGTCTTAAAACGCCTGAGCTTTGCCGCGAGGCTGCCGCGCAAAACCGCGAGGCGTTAAAATGGGTTCCAAAGGCTCTGGAAGAAAGTTTGCAAAAATGATAAAATGAGCCTGATTTAGTCGGTTTTTCTCTAAGCAGACAAAACTGGGGAGGAAAAAGCATGAACGAAGAGCAAGTAGCTTGGCTTGAAAAATTTGAAAAAGACACTCGTTTTGCGGGGCTGTTTTTGTTTAAGCAAATGCCGAAAGAACTGCTTACCGAGGAGTTTTGTCTTACGGTTGTTCTGCAGCAGGGGCGCGCCTTCGAGAATTTGCCTGAGCACTTTAAAACTGCCGGGTTTTGTCTTTCGCTGGTCAAGCAAAACGGAAAAAGGCTGGAATACTTGCCGGACGAGCTTAAATCGCCGGAGATTTGCCTTGAGGCTGTCCGCCAGCACGGCCGGGCGCTTGAACACGTTCCCAGCGACTTAAAAAGCGCGAAAATATGTTTGGAGGCGGTCAAGCAGTTTGGCGGGGCGATTCAATCGGTTCCTTATCCGTTAAGAACCGAGCAGATTTGCGTTGCGGCTGTCCAACAGCAGGGGCGCGCTCTTATGCTTGTGCCTCACAATCTTAAAACCGAGGTTGTATGTCTTGCGGCTGTCTGGCAAAATGGCGGCGCGATTCAATGGGTGCCGGGCAATCTTAAAACGGCGAAAATTTGTCTTGCCGCTGTTACAAAAAGCGGGGGCGCTCTTCAATGGGTTCCGGATATTTTTAAGACTGTGGAGCTTTGTCTTGCGGCTGTAAAAGGATTCGGCAGGGCCTTGCAATGGGTGCCGGGAAATGCCAAAACTGTCAATGTTTGCAAGGCGGCGGTTCGGGATTATTTTCATGCTTTTCAATGGGTGCCGGACGATTTTAAGACCTGGGATTTCTGGCTTGAAGCGGCGATTGTCAAGCATGGCGTAGAGGCGCTGGAGTATATGCCTGAGCATCTTAAAACGGCGGAATTCTGGGTTGCCGCCGTCGAGAAGTGCGGCTGGGTGCTTGAGTTCGTTCCGGAAAAATACAAAACGGCCGGTATGTGTCTTGCCGCGGTGAAGGATGACGCGCTGGCGGCTTTGCGTTTTGTGCCTGGCAAGTTTAAGTCTGCCGAGCTTTATCTTGCGGCGGTTGAGCAGAATGGCTGGGTTATTGAGAATGTGCCGGACAAGTCTAGAACGCCTGAGCTTTGTCTTGCGGCTATCAAGCAGAATGGCTGGGCCTTAAAATGGCTTTCGGATGACTTTAGAACCGATGTACTGCGCGGCGAGGCGGCCGAGCAGTACAGGGAGGCGGTGGCGAAGGATTCCTGGGCGCTGCAACTGGTGCCGGAAGACATGAAAAACCACGATCTTTGTCTTTCGGCTGTGGTGCAAAACGGTGGTGCGCTTGAAATTGTGCCGGAGCATCTTAAAACGGCCGATTTCTGTCTTGAGGCGGTGTCGCAAAATGGCTGGGCGTTAAAATGGGTGCCGGATGCTCTTAAAAGCGCGGAGGTCTGTCTTGCGGCGGTTAGCAAAAGCGGTGTCGCATTAAAATGGGTTCCCGAGGGTCAGAAATCTGTCGAGGTCTGCCATGCGGCTGTCAGTCAGTTCGGCGGGGCTATGGCTTTCATTCCGCAATCGATAGCGAAGGAGATGGCCGGCTCTCACAAAGCGCCTTCGCACTAAGCGCGCCGCGTCGCCCGGCCGGCCGCTTCTGCCAAGGTTTCACACGGGGGCACGGAGTTTTGCTTTTTGAGTCGTTATCCGGGGAGAAAACCCTGCCGACATTGCTTCGCTCGCTAAATATAGCTAATACGTTTTAAAATAGGCTGCTACAGCTTCTCCGATGCTCCCGTGTTTTTTGGCGTTAAGCCGCAGCCAGTTTTTCAAATTCGCCCAC
>WRKI01000319.1 GCA_009778155.1 Spirochaetota bacterium | reverse complement strand
TCAGCCGGCCATAACGGAGGCTCCCGCACTGCCAACACCGCCGCCTCAGCCGGCCATAACGGAGGCTCCCGTACAGCCGACCCCGCCGCCCCAGCCGCCTGTGGTTGTCTGGCCGCAGCCTTCCGGGGAACAGCCGCCGGTTGTCGTTCCGGAGATTCCCGTGCAGCCCCTGCCGCCGGCCGCCGTAGCGGAAGCTACGGATGATGCCGCCGCGCCGGGAGGCGACGAGTTGCCCGACTGGTTTGCCGATCTGGAACATTTCGACTTCCGCTTGCGGCCTGCCGAGATGCGCCCGCCGCCGGCGCTTCCGGGGCACAGCATAAATCCCGACGATATAATTCCCGGAATCACAAGGGACACGGTCGCGGATGCGGTCGCGGATGCGGCCGCAGATGCGGGCGCAGATGACGATGCCCACGGAATGATCGCCGCGCCCCCGCCGGGCGAAGGCTTCATCGCGCAGGCTCCTGTGCAACAGCCCGCGCCGGCGCAACAGGAAGTCCCGTTTGCGCCGCCTGCGGAGCCGCCCCCCGTGGTGGAAGTCCCGGATGACGGTGTCCAGTTCCCGCTTTTGCAGCGGCACTTGGTGAGCGCCCTTGAAAGCGGCCGGTTTTATGTGCAGGTAGGGGCCTTTACCAGCGAGGAACGCGCTGAAAATGTAATCCGCAGTATTGGCGACGAATATCCCTTGGCGGTGTTCAACGCCGGAAGCGCCGCGAATCCCTTGTTCCGCATTCTCCTTGGGCCATTGAGCCAGGGGGAAGGCGGCGCAGTTATGCAGCGTTTCAGAAGCATAGGTTTTAGCGACGCCTTTGTCCGCGCCGCTCCGTAAGATAGGTCTCACACGAAGGCGCTTTGTCCTTTGTGCCTCCGTGTGAGCCTTCTTTCTTGAGCCGGCAGGGGCTTTCCCGCCGGGCAGCCGCTCGCAAAGCAAAACTCCGTGATCTCCGTGGTGAAAATTCCTCGCTCGGCAGCCGGCATCTAGGGAAACGCTGATTAACTCGAAGCTAATCAGCGTTTCCCTCTGTATTTGCTCATTTCATTGCGCAAAATACGGGTAAGAAGCACAGATTCGGATTTTAATCCGCATCCTCGGTGGGATTTAATCTGTGCCTCCCTAGAAATTGCCCGCGGATTCTGTTAGAATATGCTTGTTAAAAAGCGGCAAACTTGCCGGCAAGCATAACGTTATGGAGGCAAAATTGAACAAACGCTGGATTTGGTTCGTGGCAGCGCGATATATCTCGAAAAAGCGGCGAAACCCGCTGGCCGTTTTAGGCATAGCAACCGGCGTGTTGGCACTCATCGTGATCCTTGCCGTAATGAACGGGTTTCAGCTTGGCTTTATCGAAAACATACTGGAAGTGTCCTCCTACCACCTGCGCGTGGAGGCCTTCCCCGCCGAAAAAACGCAAGACTTGCAAAACATCATGCTGGAAACCCCCGGCATAACCGCCGCAGTGCCTTTTCGGGAGTTTTGGGGACTGGCAAGAGGCAGACTTGCAGGCCAACAACCCGTGCTCGTAAGAGGCCTGCCGGAAAACGCGCTGGAAATCGACCCGGCAATGGCAGACAGACTGGAAATGGAAAGCGGCCACTTCGACATCTCCCAGCCGCGCTACGCCGTCCTGGGCGCGGAACTAGCCCGAAGACTGGGGCTGTTCGCCGGCGACGAAGTTACCCTGTTTTCCATAACGGGCATACTCGGCGGGGGCTACGGCGACGAGGCCACCGGCAGCGAAACCTTCAGGATAACAGGCCTTTTCCGCACCGGCCATTACGAATACGACTCCGGCTGGGCCTTCATCAATATAGAAAGCACCCGCGCATTTTTCGATGCCGACGACCTTGTGCTTGGCCTAAAAATCAACAACCGCTTCAACGACCGGCACATCATGGCGGCCGCCCAGAGGAACGTCGAGTTAAGCGGGCTTTTGGAAGCCGAACACTTGCAGGCAATTCACTTTTCCAGTTGGCGCGACTACAACCGCGCATTTTTCAACGCGCTGCGAACCGAAAAACTCTTCATGTTCATCTTGGTCGGGCTTATCTTCATCGTTGTCGGCCTTAACATCTATCAGGCGCAAAGACGCGCCGTGCTGGAGCGGCAGGAAGAGATCGGGCTTTTGCGGGCGGTCGGCGGAATGGAGCGGTCGGTGCGCTTTGTCTTCGTCTGCGACGGGGCGGTCGTCGGGCTTACCGGCGCGGGGGCGGGGCTTGTCTTCGGGCTTTTAATTTCGGCCAACATCCAGGCCTTTTTCTCCGGCATAGAAACCCTTGTCAACACGGTAATCGGCTTTTTGAACACGGCCGCATTGCAGCTTGGGCTGATAGACGGCTGGGGTGCCGGCGGCTTTGCGATTTTTTCGCCCGCCGTTTTTTACATCCGCGAAATCCCCTCGCGCATTATCCCGCACGAGGTGGCTATCGTTTTCATGTTCGGCTTTCTTTCGTCGCTCTTGGCCGCATGGTTTGCATCGGGCAAGGTTTCCAAAATTCAGCCGGCGGAGGTTTTGCGCAGTGAATAGTGCAGAGAACGCGGATATCGTGGTTAAAGCCGAAAACATTGTCAGGAACTTTGCATCCGGCACGGAGGTTCTGCACATTTTGCGCGGCGTAAGTTTTGAAATTAAGCGCGGATTGGCGGTGGCCATAAGCGGGCAAAGCGGCTGTGGCAAAAGCACGCTTCTTAACATCATTGGCGGGCTGGACAAAACGGACGAAGGCAAGATTTTTATCGGCGCGACCGAGATTACCGCCCTGGGCGAAAAAGAGCTTGCGGACTACCGCAGCCGCCGGGTGGGCTTCATCTTTCAGTTTCACTATCTGTTAAAAGATTTTACCGCCTTGGAAAACGTGATGCTGCCGGCCTACATTGCCGGGGCGAACAAGAAGGACGCTTTGGAAAAGGCGCGCGCTCTGCTTTGCGATGTTAAAATGGAAGAAAGATTCAAGCATTTTCCATCGCAACTGTCGGGCGGCGAGCGACAGCGTGTGGCGGTCGCCCGCTCGATGGTCAACGACCCGGAGGTTATCCTTGCCGATGAACCCACGGGCAACCTCGATCCCGACAACAGCGCGATGGTGGCGCAGCTTCTTTTTGACGGGGCGGAAAAATGGGGGAAAACGCTTATCGTGGTAACGCATGACGAAAAAGTGGCGGCGAGAGCCTCCCTGCGCTACCGGCTGGAAAGCGGCTTGCTTGCGGAGACAGGGGGCGCCGGTCTTGCGCATTCTTTATGAAGAGAGGATCACACGGGGGCACAAAGGTTCGGAGGTTAGGGCGAAACTTTGATAAGCCCGCGCCTGCCTCTTGCTTCATATTATAGAAGATAATGATAATGGGAGATAAGAGTGATGAAGCGGAGCTTTCAAAGCTGTACTTTGTGCCTTAGTGCCTTTGTGCCTTTGTGTGATCAATTCCGAACGACCGTGCCTTTGTGTGAGTTTTTCCGGAAAAAATGTTACGAGCCGGGAGAGTCAGCGTTTTAATAGATGAAGGGAGCCTTTTTTGAAAAATAGAGCCGGTTTTTTTATCGCCCTGCGTTATCTGTGGGGACGCGCCCACGAAGGGGGGCGTTATTTAAGGGGGGCGGCGGCCGGGATTGCCGTCAGCCTTATCCCCATTATCGTTACGCTGATCGTCGCCGACGGCATGATTCGCGGCATTCTAGACCGCTATCTTGAACTGGGAACCGGGCATTTGCAGGTTTTCAACGCCATGAACCACAGGGACATCGAAGGCTCCATTCCAAGTATAAACGAGATTGAAGGGGTGCGCGGGGCTTGGCCAGAGCAGCGAAGTATCGGCGTGCTGGTCGGCAGTGCGGGCAGGACGGGCGCGGCTATCCGCGCTGTGGAGCCGTCTTTCTGGGAAGACCCCGGCAGTGCATACTACCTTGAAGTTATCGAAGGGTCTGCTCGGCTGGAAGGCGACCGGGAAATGCTCTTGGGGCACAGTCTTGCCGACTCGATTGGGGCTGCGGTGGGCGACACTGTGCGGCTTATGACGATTAGAACCAGCGCCGGCGGGGGGAGCATTCCGACGATTACTCCCTTTGTGGTTCGGGGGGTGGTCTCTTCCGGCTATCACGAGCTTGACGCTCTTTGGAGTATTATTACATGGGAAAGCGGGCTGGAGATTTTGTGCCCGACTTTATCGACGGCGAGTCTTTTGGTTAAAATCGACGAGCCTTACCGGGAGGCGAATTATTTCGCTTGGTCTATTCGCTCTGTCTTGGGCGCGGGTTTTAGTGTCTTTACATGGATGGATTTGCTTCGCGCTCAGTACAATTCCTACGAGGCGACGCGGCAGCTTTTGCTTTTTATCATGGCGCTTATCGTAATTGTGGCGGCGGTGAATGTTTCTTTTGCCACGTCTATGCTTGTATTGGAACGCCAGCGGGATATTGCCGTGCTTAAGGTGAACGGGGCGGGTGTAAGGGGTGTAACCGGAATTTTTCTGTGGGGCAGTTTTTTGACGGGTCTTTTGGGTGCGGTTTTGGGGATAGGGCTTGGGTTGTTGATCGGCAAGAATATCAACCCGATAATCCGCTCGCTGGAAGCTCTTTTAACATTTTTTTCCGCGCTGTTTCAAGGCGGAGCTGTGGTAATTCTCGACCGGGACTTTTATCTGGAAACGATTCCGATTATCATCGACTGGAACTTGGTTTTGCTGATCGGCTGTTTTACGGTGTTCTGCTCCGTAGCCGCCTCGTGGATTCCCGCCCGCCGCGCCGGCAAGCTAAAACCGATGGAACTGTTGCGGAAGTTGTAGGGGAGGGGGCCGGGGCAAAGCCCCCCGCCGTGTATTACGCCTTCTTGAGGCACCTTAAATGTAGAATTGTTGCAATTACGGACAATTCGATTGACAAAAATGCGGGGATAGTGTAGAGTCAAACAAGGACACCGTGCAAAACCAGCCGGGCTTTGGGCGGAATCGCCTAAACATAAAACAAGGGGAAAATTGAAAATGAAACCAGTACAAACCACCGCCGCGCCAGCGGCCATAGGGCCGTATTCCCAGGGGATGATTTGGGAAAAACTTGTATTTACAGCCGGGCAAATCCCGCTTTCGGCAGACGGAAAGGAAATAGTCGGGACAGAAATCGCCGCGCAGACACAGCAGGTCATAAAAAACCTTCAGGGCATTTTGGAAGCCGCCGGGTCCTCGCTTACAGGCGTAATAAAAACCACCTGTTTTCTTGCCGACATGGGCGACTTTGCCGCGTTTAACGAAGTCTACGAAAAACACTTTACCGGAAAACCAGCCCGATCCACAGTGGCCGTCAAGGGACTCCCCAAAAACGTGCTTGTAGAAATAGAGGCGGTAGCAGTAATCGGCTAAAATATGTACGATTATCGAGAGCCTTGGAAAATGCGCGTCGCCGGGGCAATAAGTGCCCTGGCGCAAGAAGCCGGAATTACAGCCGCAATAAACCCCAACGATGTCAACGCGGAAATACCGCCCAACCCGCAAATGGGAGACATCGGCATACCCATGTTTGCCTTTGCAAAACTGCTGCGCCGCTCTCCTGGGCAAATCGCGGCGGCGGCGGCGGCGATTCTGGCGAAAGAAAACTCAGGCGAGACCTTCGAGGCCGAGGGGCCTTACTTGAACATAAGGCTCAACCGGGGGGAAACAGCGGCGGCAGTTCTGGCCGAGGCATTAAAACCGGGGATACAAGACGGCGACGGGGACTTCCCCTTTGGCAGACCGGCCAGCCTGAACGACAAAAAAGTCATGGTGGAGTTCTCCAGCCCGAACACCAACAAGCCGCTTCACTTGGGGCATCTTAGGAACGACGTGCTGGGGGAAAGCGTCTCGCGCATCTTGGCCGCTTGCGGGGCGAAAGTGCGCAAGACTTGCATCATCAACGACCGGGGCATACACATCTGCAAATCAATGCTTTCCTATAAAGAACACGGGCAGGGGCAGACTCCGCAATCGGAAGGCGTAAAAAGCGATCACTTTGTAGGCCGGTGGTATGTGCGCTTTAGCAAAGACCTAAAAGAAGAAGTCGCCCAGCGCGTGGCGGGCGGCATTCCAGAGCCGGCGGCAGAGGCCGAAGCCCCGCTAATGATACGGGCGCAGGAGCTTTTGCGAAAATGGGAAGCCGGCGACGGCGAAACGACCGAGCTTTGGCAAAAGATGACGGATTGGGCGGTAACCGGCATGAAGGAAACCTACACCCGCACGGGCGTTTCCTTTGACCACTACGATTTTGAAAGCCAAACATGGCTCTTGGGCAAGGACGAGGTGTTGAAGGGACTGGAAAAAGGGCTTTTTTTCCGCCAGCCGGACGGAGCTGTCGCCGTAGACCTTAGCGCGGAAAAACTCGACAAAAAAATCCTGCTGCGAAGCGACGGAACCTCGATCTACATCACTCAGGACTTTGGGACGGCTGTAAAGCGTCATGAAAACTGGCCTTTCGACCAGCTTGTTTACGTTGTCGGCTCCGAGCAGCAGTATCACTTCAAGGTGCTTTTTACCCTGCTGGACAAACTCGGCTACGCATGGGCGAAGAACCTTTACCACCTTTCCTACGGTATGGTCAACCTGCCGGAGGGAAAAATGAAAAGCCGGGAAGGAACGGTCGTGGACGCGGACGACCTGATCGACAGCCTGCGGGACATGGCCTTGGAAGAAATCCGCGAAAAGGAGCGGGAAGAAGAAGTGGGCAACCCCGGCGAGGTCGCCGAAAAAATCGCGCTGGGCGCGCTTCACTACTATCTTTTGCAAGTAAGCCCGGCAAAGGATATGCTCTTTGACCCCAAGGAGTCGCTTTCCTTTACTGGCAACACGGGGCCTTACTTGCAATACATGGGGGCGCGAATCTCCTCCATGCTGCGCAAGGACGCGGCCGGGGAAAATTTGCAGGGGCAGGCGCAGATTGCATCTGCGTCAGCGTACACGCCGGGGGCTGTGTCTGACCCCGAATGGGAGCTTGTAAAAATGCTTGCCGCCTACCCGGCGGCGGTTGCGGAGGCAGCGGCGAAACTTGACCCTTCGCACTTAACCGCCTATCTTTACGACCTTTCCCGTGCCTTCAGCCGTTTTTACCACGATTGCCCGATCTTGAACGCCGAAACGAAAGAGCTTTCCCGGGCAAGGCTCCAGCTCTCCCGCGCTGTAATGCGGGTGTTGAAAGACGCGCTAAACCTGGTCTGCATACCCTTTCTGGAGGTCATGTAGAGCCATTTGCAAAACTCGGTTAGTTTTGCAAATGGCTATGCAATTTTTTAGCCTAAAGGCTAAAAAATGTGCTTTTTAGGCGGAGGAAATTACAAAACTGAAGTTTTGCAATTTCTTCATGTAGAGCGGCAAGCCAAGCGAGGTAAATCATGAGATGCCCGCACTGCGGCACTATGGAAGACAAAGTCATCGATTCGCGCACTTTGGCAAACGGGGCTGCCATTCGCAGGCGCCGGGAATGCGTAAGTTGCGGTTACCGCTTTACCAGCTACGAAAAAATCGACGAAAAACAGTTCATGGTTGTAAAACGGGACGGCAAGCGCGAACCTTTCGACCGCTCAAAACTTGAACGCGGCATAGGGCGCGCTCTGGAAAAAAGACCCTTCTCGCGGATGCAGATTGAAAACCTAGTCAACGAGATTGAGGATGAGACCGCCATTTTGAGCAAGGGCGCCGGCGAAATCCCCAGCGCGGTCATTGGCGAGAAGGTTCTGGAGATGCTCGAAGGCATGGACAAGGTGGCCTACATTCGCTTTGCTTCGGTTTACCGGCAGTTCGGCAACTTGGAAGAGTTTGTGCGCGAAATCAACAAACTGGGAAGCGCGACTTAGCCGGGTAGCCTTGCCCGAAAAAAAAAATGCGAAAATCCTTGCCGATCCACGCCGGAATCATTATATTCAATATGGCAGCCGCTTGCAAAGCATCTTCGTTTTGTACGCGGCTTTGCAGTTTTCCACGCAGTCCGTAAAAGAAAGTTGCCAAGGAGCGACTTTCTTCAATAAACAGGGCAAAGCCCCCGGCGGAACCTGCTAGCGAAAGTTAGCCCGTACGCCCAGCTTCCAAGGAGTAATAAGATGAAAACGCTCATTAGAAAGAGCGGCTTTTTGGCCGCAGTCTTGGCAATGACAGTCGGGCTTGCCGGGTGTCTTGACCCTATGAACTTTGACCCGTCAAGCATTGCCATAAACGTTACCGGCCGCATCGATTTTACCGATGTAACCGACGGGGCTTTGGTAATCGCAAACCGTTCCAGATCGGTGGATGTCGAATCGGTTCACATCAGGTTCGACCCGGCGGATTGGGCGCAGTTTCTTCCAAACGCCAATCTTTCAGAACATCAGCTTGAACTGCTGAACCGTGAACGCGGTTTTACCGGTATGCCAAGGGCGCTTCAGACAAGGGCGATCTTTCTGCCGCCTACGCAGGTAACTTATGTTGCGACAATGCAGTGGCGCTTGCGCGAAGGGGCGGAGCCTTTGCCGGATGGCAGCACTTACGGAACCATTGTGCAAGAGTTCCACATTCTCAGTTCGCAACAGGTGTATCAAGTGGTGCTTTACCGCAACAGGGTTGGCGATGTCGTAGTAACGCCGCCGCATACTGTAAACCCGGAAGATTCCCTGCCGGGCGACCTGGGCGAAGCTGCGCCGGATGCAAACCCCGGCGAAGGCTCAAGCCCTGGGGTAATCGCGCCGTCAAACAGGAACCGCATGGGAACTTTTGTCGTTCAAAACATGACTAGGAGCCAGAGCATCGACCGCGTGGTTTTTACCAACGAGGGCAACCGGGCAATCTCCTTTACAATGGGGGCTGTCCGCACGCGCGATATGCAGAGCATCGCTCTTGGGCAGGGTACTTGGGAGGCGCAGGTTTTTTACACTTACAACGGGCAAGAGCGGGCGAGCCGTCCCCGGAACGTGGTGATTGTTCCGTCAAACGATCCGCAGGCTTTGCAGTTGCACAATTTGTTTTTCTACAGAACGAACATGGGGGTTTATGACATTGACACGCGGTGGCCGGCTGTGGATGCCGCAGAGGATCAGTTTTTGCCTGAAGACCAGGGTTTCGGCCGTGGCACGCTTCAGATTAGAAACAATACGCCGCGCCCCGTAGAATCTGTAACAATTCGCAGCCGCGACGACAGAAGCAACAGTTTGATTGTCTTCAGTTCGGACTTCAGGCCTTCTGGCGTGATTGCGCTTAACGAAACCGGCTTTGTGGAAATTGTCGGCGACCGGGACTTCTCTATCGGGCAGGGTCAGCAGTTTATTGTGCAAATGGATTTGCTTTGGGGCGACGATGTGATTACTGTCGAAAGGGATAACGTGCATCTGCACAACCGGGTGGTTCAAATTGTGATTGATCCGTCAGAGCTTCCACCCGACCCAAGTTTGCCCTCGCCGGAGCGTGTTGGCGTAACGGTGGCTGTGAACAATCAGACTGCCGGCGACATGGAAGCGCGGATTCTTGGCGTGGAGATTCGCAACACTCGTTTCCCGGTTGAGTCGCGCTACTTTAGCGTGAACAACTGGTCGCCGTCTGGCAGTATCGATCCTGCTGGCTGGGCAAGGTTCGGCGTTTTCAGCAGTCAGGCGATGCCGATTGGTCATGGTGATGATTTTGCGGCCGATGTTTTTGTGGAATCTATGGATGGCAGCAGGCGGGCGGTTCTTACCGGGCTTCGGTTTAATAGCGGCAACTTCTATGTTGCTGGGGGCGCGGCGGAGCGCGTGCTTACGCTGAGGAATCAGGATATGCCGGCGCATTGGGGGCAGGAGTTGCCGCCGTCGCCGCTGCCGGAAGCGGGGGCGCTGACGTTGAGGGTGATTAACGCGGGGCGTGCTCTTGAGCACACTGGTGCGCGTAACGACAACCGGATAAGGGCTGTTGTCTTTGTCGAGATGGACAGGCCTGGGGCTTTTGACGGCACGGCTGGCGGGCATTCGGTGAGGCGCACCGGCAAAACGGGCGTGCGCTGGGCGCACCAGCATGACAACATGAAGTGGGGCAGCGGCGCGGCGCGTTTTGACGAGCGTATTCAGGCGCAGACGGTTTTTTTGAACTCGCAGTCCGGCAGGCGCAGTTTTTACTCGCTGGACAGGAGCAATGCGGCAAACGCGGGCATGGTTCCCAATGCTGTGAGGGTTACTTTCCCCGATATTTTCTGGGGGCAGTATGTTGACATTCCGGTTCCGGCGCCGACTAGGCCGGGCACGGGTTTTGCGGTATTTTTTGAGCAGAACTGGTTTGGTTATATGTTCGGGTATGCGAGGAATCATGCCAGGAATCTTTCGTATGCCAGCATTTTCTGGCTTGACCCTGAGTTCCACGGCGATGCGAACAATCCGGACAGCCGGAATATGTGGGTGCAGCCTTTTGTCCACACGACGGACAACACGGCTAGCGCGGATCATTTGCTGGGCATAAGCCAAAGCAACCCGCCTGCCAATGCGGTTAAGCGTATTCTGGTTAACGTTCAAACGCATATGCAGCGTGTCTGGTTCCACGGCGAGTCGCACAGTCATATGCCGTAGTTTTCAAAACCGCAAGCCGGAGCCAAAGGAAACGATGATTAAGGAAGCACTGATTAACTCGAAGCTAATCAGTGCTTCCTTATCACAAGTTAATCACAAAAATAAAAAAAAACGTTGACTTCCACATTCAGTGGTGATAAAATGTAATATGACGGCAGGCAACTGTTGTTGTGGCTGGCATGAGGCCGGGGTTTTTCCAGCGTTGCTGGAGGAGCAACCCGGCTTGTAGGCGTTTGTCTGAAAAACTGAACAAAGCCGACAGACAAAAAGCCAAGGGAAGCGGCACTCACAAGCGACGCTTCCCCAAAATCGCTTCATTTAAGGGAGATCAGATCAGATGAGTAAGCACAATCCTTATGACAATGTGATTGCAACAGTTCGTGATGCCGCAGGCAAACTGGGGCTAAAAGAAAGCGAGTACATAGAATTTATGTACCCCGAGCGGGAACTGAAAGTGTCGTGCCCTGTCCGCATGGACGACGGCTCTGTAAAGGTTTTCGAAGGCTACCGCGTCCAGCATTCCAGCCTGCGCGGGCCTTTCAAAGGCGGAATCCGCTTTCACCCGGACACAGACGAAAACGAAGTCAAAGCGCTGGCCGCATGGATGACCTTCAAATGCGCAGTCGTCGGCATCCCCTACGGCGGCGCAAAAGGCGGCGTAACCGTAGACCCGTCCCAGCTCTCGGAAGCCGAAATTGAACGCCTTACCCGCCGTTTTACAGCGGCAATCGCCCCAATAATCGGGCCGGATGCCGACATTCCCGCGCCGGATGTAAACACATCGGGCAAAACAATGGGCTGGCTTGTTGACACCTACAGCGCGATCAAGGGCAAATGGTCGCCGGGCGTTACCACAGGCAAACCCCTGGAATTAGGCGGCTCCCTAGGGCGCACGGAAGCAACCGGCCGCGGGGTTATGATTGCAACCAGAGAAGTTCTTAAAAAATTGAATATGCCGGTAGAAAAACAACGCGTCGTTGTTCAGGGCATGGGCAATGTGGGCAGTTTTTCCGCCAAGCTGATAAACGAGCTTGGGGCAAAAATTATTGCGGTAAGCGATGTCTCCTGCGGCATTTACAACGAAGCCGGCTTGGACATCCCAGATGTTATAAAATACCTGTCCACAAAGGGCAACCTTCTTAAAAACTACCAGCAAAGCGGTGTCAAACAAATCTCCAACGAAGAACTGCTTCTTCTTGACACCGACATACTGATTCCTTGCGCTCTGGAAAACCAGATTAACGAAGGCAATGCGGCAAAAATCAAAGCCAAGCTGATTGTCGAAGGCGCTAACGGCCCCACCACGGTAGAGGCTGACAAAATACTGGAGGGCATGGGCGTTATCGTCGTGCCGGATATTCTTGCCAATGCCGGCGGCGTAACGGTTTCCTACTTCGAGTGGGTGCAAAACCTGATGTTCCTTAAATGGGAACTGGAAGAGGTAAACAGCAAGCTGAACAGCATTATGTGCAGCGCATTCGAGGCGGTTTACGAGATTCACGAACAGCACAAAGTCAGCATGAGAACGGCCGCGTACATGACGGCGATAAAAAAACTGGCAGAAACCAGAAAACTGCGCGGAATTTTCCCGTAACAAACTAAAAAAGCGATGATTAACGTCTAGTTAATCATCGCTTCTTCCGCGCCCCGTCATTGGCGGGGCGCACTCGCTAAAAACTCACAGGGGGATACACATGAATAAACCTTACAGCGATTGGAAAAAAGACGAGCTTGTCCGGGAAAAAGAAGCCTTACACGGCGCATTCAATTCGTACAAAGCCAAAGGCATCTCGCTAAACATGGCCAGGGGGAAACCGGGCGAAGATCAAATTCAGTTGTCAATGCCCATGCTGGACATCCTTAACTCCAAAAGCGATGTTTATGCGGAAGGCGGCATCGACTGCCGCAACTACGGGGAGCTTACCGGCATTAAAGAAGCGAAAAAGCTCTTTGCCGAATACATGGAAGTTTCTGTCGAAGAAATCATCATCATGGGTTCCACTTCCCTTACTTTTATGAACGATTGTGTCGCGCGGGCAATGCTCGCCGGCGTGCTGGGTTCCGAGCGGCCTTGGGTAAAAGAAGAAAAAGTAAAGTTCCTGTGTCCCGTTCCCGGTTACGACCGGCATTTTGCCATCTGCCAGTTCATGGGTATCGAGATGATAAACATTCCGACGTCGCAAGACGGGCCGGACATGGACATGATAGAAAAACTTGTAAGCGCAGACCCCTTGATTAAGGGCATTTGGATTGTGCCAAAGTTTTCCAATCCTATGGGCATCACTTATTCCGATGCCACTGTCCGGCGGCTGGCCGCGTTAAAACCGGCGGCAAAGGATTTTCGCATTTTTTGCGACAACGCATACGCCATGCACGAAATTTACAAGGACGTTCCCCTGTTGAATTTTTTGCAGGCCTGCAAAGATGCCGGGAATCCAAACATGGTTTATCTTTTCGGTTCTACCAACAAGATAACATTCCCCGGCGCGGGCTTGGCCTTTTTCGCCGCATCCAAGGAAAACATCGCCTTTACGGAAAAACAGCTTTCCATGCAGGCGATAAGCTGGGACAAACTGAATATGTTGCGCCATGTGCGTTTCTTAAAAAATGTCGCGAATATTCGAGGTCTAATGAAAAAACACGCGAATATTTTGCGCCCTAAGTTTGACGCGGTTATTCAAAAGCTGGAGGCCGAGCTTGCCGGCCTTGGCGCGGGTGAATGGATTAAACCGGACGGCGGGTACTTTGTAACGTTCATCGCGCAAGCGGGCTGCGCCCAGCGCATTGTAGGCCTGTGCAAAGAGGCCGGGGTTACATTGACCAATGCCGGCGCGACCCACCCCTACGGCAAGGACCCGGAAGACCGCTACATTCGATTAGCGCCTTCCTTTCCAAGCCCGGCGGAACTGGATACAGCAATGGAAGTGTTTTGCACTGCGGTAAAACTTGCAACGGTGGAACACGCACTGGCCTAGGGAAAAAAACAACCCCGCCGGCACTTGCGGCGGGGTTGGTCGGGGCAGTTTTTTCTTCTTACTTAAACTCTTTGCTTGCCGCGTTCATAAGGGACGAGCGCATTGTTATTTTTTTGATAGGCATCTTGTCTTTAAGCAGAGCGTGAAAAAGTTCGCACAAATTTTCGCAAGTAGAAACCTTCTTGGTAACAACAATTCGATACTCCGGGTAAGACCATGCAAGCTCGTGCTGGATTTTCTTTAACGGCACGCAATGCGCCGGGTCGTTTGTGATGTTGTGTTTTTTGTAAACCTCAAGAACCGCGTCAAGAAGCGGGTCGCCCTCTTGGAAAATTGTCCCATGATGAAAATGGTCTACCACTTCCCAAGCTTTCTTAAAACCGTCTTTGCACGAGTGGGCAAAGCCGGTAACAGGGTCTACCTTGTCTTCCAGTTCGATAGTGAGATACCCAGAGTGCCCGTGAAGGTGCTTGGCCTCCCTCGGCCAATCCATGAAACGATGCGCATACTGAAAATCAACATTTACAATCGATGTGTACTTTTCATTTGACATATTACTGTCCTCCATAATAAAATTAAAGCCTCGGCCAATCGCTAGACCAGCCTGAAAACCGGCTCCAAATACAATATAACAAACTTTTTCCCTGCCGTCAAGCCCCTAGCCGCTAACTATTACATATTGCTACCGGATAGCGGCTAGGGCTTCATAGAATCGCCGCGCCAAATCCGGCGAGGATGCCGCCGGCTATAGCCAGCACAAGAAAGAGCGGAATTAAGGCAAGAAAGACGATGCAAAGAATGCCGGCAAACTTCCAAAAAGATTTGTTGTTTTTTAAGGCCGACTCCATATCGCCGTCTTTTTTGGAAAAACGGTACTTGCGTATTTTCGTCCCAAAACGGTAAACATAGCGGGCGGGGAAAAAAAACACCGCGCCCAGCAGGGCAAAGGCAAGCCCCATAAATTCCAAGCCGTAGTCGTCATAGACATAAGTAAAGCCTGAAGCGACCAAGATGCCTATAGAAAAAACAAGCCCCCCAAGAATGAAGAGGCCGCTTTTAATCAAAAGAAGAATGCCGACAAAACGCAGCCAGCCGGCCGCATCGTACAGATAAAACAGCATAGGCTCCGTCAATTCATGCTTGGGACGGGTCTCGACGGGCACCGGCGGGGGGTTTTGCGGGGGGCTTGGCTTACCCAGGTCTTTGAAAAGTTTGGAAAAAAACCGCATCGGGCTTGCCTACTTTTTACGCCGGGAATTGACCAAGCGGGTAAAGTCGCTTATGTTTGTTACCGCAATGTGATCGTGGTATACTTCCAGACGCCGCTTGTTTACAAAGCCTGTTAAAATGCCTTTAGTGTCTTCAATGCCCATGCCAGCCCAGTATGCCACATCCTCCATTGTTACGCTGAATTCGCGGCGTTCAGCGGTTTTATCGACAGAGGGCATGGTTTCGTCCAGCATGAGAAAAACATCGGCAACTCTTGCCTGCGGGTCGGCCAGCGTGATAATTTTAAAGCGCCGCTTGGAATTGTGGATTTTTTTGGAAAACGAACGGAGGATTCTTAGCGCGATTTGCGGATGTTTAAGCATTAGCACTTCAAACCTTTGGCTGTTAAACTCTAAAACTTTTACCTCGTCCAAGGCAATGACCGTTGCCGATCTGTGCGAATTATCCAAAATAGCCATTTCGCCAAAGCCGTCCGGCGGCGAAAGTATGTCCAGCATCCTTTCTGCCCCTCCGATTACTTTAACCAGTTTTACCCTGCCAGATTGCAAAAGATAAAATGAATTGCCCGGCTCGTATTCCGAAAAAATTATTTCGCCAGCCCCAAATGACCGCGAATAGCTGCTAAATTCAAGCATTTCCATAATTGCCCACCCCTAAGGCCGTTAAAAACCGCTTGGCTTTTACAAGGGAAACGCTGATTAACTCGAAGCTAATCAGCGTTTCTCAAGGTTCCGGGGAACTACCCCTGCTCTTTCGCCGAAGCCTTTGCATCAAGCGATTGGCCGGGGGTATCTTCTGTATCCCCTGTTTCCCCCGTCCCCTCTTGCACCTCTTCCTTTTCCCCTCTTAAAATCTTTTCTATAATTTCAAGTTTTTCTCTTGCGCTATCCGCTGTTTCTCTGTCTTTGTAGTACTCAAGGTAGCGTGTAAAGATATATTTTGCATAAGAATATCGCTTGTTTTTAAGGTAGTATTCGCCAATGCTGAAAAGGCCTTCGGCAGAATCAAGCTCTTTTTTGGTAACCAAGTTTTCCTCGTGCTTGTGTATCCGCCTCATCTGCTTGGAGAAAACCTTTAGAATCTTCATGACAACGCCCGGGTTCGACATAAGAAAGGCTTCGAACTCGCTTATTGAAAAGGCCATGACGCTAACTTGATCCGTAATTACGACAGCGTTTTCCTCGCGCACATAGCGGCCTAAAGCGGATTTTGCGCCGAAAAACTCCCCAACTTGGACAAGATCGTGAATGTCCGCGTTTGTTTCTATGTCTTGGGATACTAAGTTCACTTTTCCGCTTTGCAGTATGAAAACCTTGTCGGCAACATCCCCCTGGCAGAAAATAAGAGAACCTAAGTTGTATTTCAGCGGCTTTGGCACCTTTAACTGCTCCTTCTTTAAGAGAACAAATAAAATCCCATCGAGGGCTTTATATTTGTCTTTACCCGCATTTTGCGCAATGATAATGAGCAAATGCTCAGGGGCAACTGATTAGCTTCGAGTTAATCAGTTGTTCCTTTCATTATCGGCAAAAAGCATTTACAATAGCTATATATGGTTGACTTACACACGCATTCAAATGCTTCTGATGGCGACTTTAGCCCTTGCTTGCTCATGCAAGAAGCCGCAAAGCGGGGCATAAATGCTATTGCCCTTACTGATCATGATACCATTAACGGGCTGGAAAATGCAAGGGCTTTTGCCGCAATTTCTAATATTCGTTTGATTCCCGGCATCGAAATTAGCATTAGCTGGGCTAACGAAAAATTTAACTCCGACCGGCTTGGGGGCGCGCCAGGTCCCGGCGGCGAATTCCACCTTCTTGGTCTGGGGATTAGCGAGCCTAGCGCGGCTTTTTTGTCCGCTATCGGGGAGTTGGCTCGGCGCCGGGAGGCGCGAAACCGGGAAATTATGGATAAAATGCGCGATCTCAATATAAAAACAGACTGGGAGGAGTTCATGGCGCTGAGCGGGGGGCATTCTTTGGGGCGGCCTCATTTTGCAAGTCTTCTTATTAAGCACAAGGTTGTGTCAAACAGGGAGCAGGCTTTTGCCCGGTATCTTGGGGCGGGGAAGCCGCTTTATGTGCCGAAAGAGGGGCTTGATTTTGAAGTGGCCGTCCACTTGATTCGCGATTCAAAGGGGATTCCGGTGCTGGCGCATCCTATGTCTCTTTATATTGCCTGGGGGCGGCTGCCCGATTTTGTAAAAACCTTGAAAAACATGGGGCTTATGGGTCTGGAGGCATGGCATCCTACCGCAAAGGCCAGCGCCTGCCGTCGTCTTGAGCTTTTGGGCAAATCTCTTGGCCTTTACATCACCGAAGGCAGCGACTTCCACGGCGCAACCGCCCCCGGCAGAAAGCTCGGCCGCTCCAACCCCGGCAGAGACATCAGCGACGGCGTTCTACAGGCGATTCCGGAGCTGGCGGCCGGCGGCTGACTTTTGAAAACACTTGCCAAAAGGCCGGTTGTGGGGTATATTTGCCTTGATGGAGTATTGCAATTACATAAACGAAGTTTTGCGCCCCCAAAGACACCCAAAGTTAAGAGCGCTCGATCTTTTTGCCGGCTGCGGCGGTCTTTCGCTGGGGTTTGAAGCGCTGGGGTTTGAAACCATCGGCTACGAAATGGACAAATCTGCCTGCGAGACCTATAACAAAAACCTAAACGGAACCTGCCATGAAGCCAAGCTGGAAATCGGTTTTGAATACCCTCAGGCGGATATTGTCATAGGCGGGCCCCCTTGCCAGCCGTTCAGCGTGTGGGGCTATCAAAAGGGGGCTACTGACTCAAGGGACGGCTTTCCAATTTTTATCGATGCGGTAGAGCGGCTGAACCCCTCGCTCTTTCTTTTCGAGAATGTCCGCGGCCTGCTTTACGCAAATAAGGGCTATTTTGAAAACGTTATCGAAGAGCTTAAAAAACTGGGGTACTACATAGAGTACCGGCTGTTAAACGCCGTTAATTACGGGGTTCCGCAAAACCGCGAAAGGCTTTTTGTTGTGGGGCACAAGGGGAACTTTTGCTTCCCGGCGTATGAAGGCAAAAAAGTATCCGTAAGTGAAGCAATCGGCGATTTAATGTATACAACCCCGCCCGAAAGCAAATTCCTTACGCCCTCTATGGACGCTTATGTTGCGACCTACGAAAAGGCCTCTTGCTGCGTAAAACCCCGCGATTTAAATCCCGACAAGCCGGCTAGAACGTTGACCTGCCGGAACCTTGCCGGGGCGACAAGCGATATGCAGCGCATTCGCCTGCAAGACGGAAGGCGTCGCCGGCTTTTGCACAGGGAAGCGGCGCGGCTACAGTCCTTCCCCGACTGGTTTGATTTTTGCGGAAACGAAACCAAGCGGTTCAACCAAATCGGCAACGCCGTTCCGCCGCTTTTGGCATACCGTCTTGCATTGTCGGTAAAGCAATATTTTGATGCCGGTGTTTTCCACAGTGCCGAAAGAATAATGGAAGAAAACGATTTTCCAAACATGGGGGAATATCCACTATTCCAATTATGAAAACCTATGTAACGAAAAGCAAAAAAAGCCCCGCCGTTCAAAAAATGATAAACGAGGCTCTTGAGATACTGGAAAGCGTAGGCATTCCGTTGGAAGGAAAAACCGAGCGCGGCATGGAACGGATGGCTCTTTGTTTCCTTGCCGTCGCCTCCGTAACCGGCGACTGGGCAAAAGCTTCGGCTAGCAATTTTTACAAAACCCGGGAAATTATATCGTATGTAAATGCCAATTTTGAAGAAAATATATCGCCCGGGTCTTATGACGATATACGACGCAAGGATTTAAAGTTATTGGTTTTGGCCGATCTTGTGGTAAACAGCGGCGAAAAACAGCTTTCCGCGACCAATGATCCTACACGCGGCTATTCCTTAAGCGATAAGTTTAGGAACCTCATTGTCCACTATGGCACTGAAACATGGGAAGCAGAGTTAAGGGCTTTTGTTAAAACCCAGCCGCCGCTGGCGGATGTTCTTAACAGAAAACGCAGCATAAAAAATGTCCCTGTAAAACTGCCGCAAGGCATAGAATTGCATTTTTCGTCCGGGGAACACAATATTTTGCAGAAAAAAATAATCGAAGAATTTCTGCCAAGGTTCGGCAACGGCTGTTTGGTTCTGTACATTGGCGACACGGCAAATAAGCTGCTGCATATTGACGAGGAAAAATTAAAACGCCTGAACTTTTTCACGCTTTCCCATGACGAACTTCCGGACATAGTGGCGTATGACCCTGCGCATAATTGGCTGTATTTAATAGAAGCGGTTTACAGCTCCGGCACAATGTCTGAAATAAGGGTGCATGAATTGAAAAAATTGCTGGAAAACTGTAAAGCCGATCTAATTTTTGTAACCGCATTCCTAAAGCGCGACGATTTTCGAAAATGGAGTTCGGATATAGCATGGGAAACTGAAGTATGGATTGCGGATAATCCGGATCATCTAATACATTTTAACGGCACAAAGTATTTAGGTCCGCATAAGAGTTAGTGGAACTGTTAGCCAGCGGATAATTCCGCCGGCTGACAGCCGCTGGCCGCGTCTAGGTTACAGACATAATATCCCAGGGGTCTTCTCCGAAGCGGCGGTGGTGGATTGCTTCCATAATATGCTCGGTTTCGATTGTTTCCCTGCCGGCCAAGTCGGCGATCGTTCTGGCCACCCTAAGAATCCCGTGGTAGGCTCTGCCGGAAAGCCCCTGCCGCGTTATCGCCTTGTGGAAGGCACTTTTCGTCTGATCGCTCATCGGACAGCACAACTCCAGCTTGCCCACCGAAAGCAGGGCGTTGCGCCGGGCACCCGTCTCCTTGAAACGCCGCCTTTGAACCTCCACCGCCGCCAGAACCCGCTTTGCTATGTCGGCACTCCGCTCTTCGCCCGGCGGCCTCTGGCCGCCAATCTCGCTTATTTTCGGGGGCAAGACGGGAACGCGGATTTCTATACGGTCAAGCAACGCGCCGCCGAACTTTCGCCAGTAACGGTGGATTTCCTCCTGCGAGCAAAAACAACCCTGCCCGCCGTGCTGCGCATCCTCGTAATCCACGCGCAAACCCAAACGCCCGCAGGGACAGGTGTTGGCCGCCATTAAAAGCTGGAACTCCGCCGGAAGCTGAAGCGGCCTTTCCGCCCGGACAATGCTGATTACCCGGTCTTCCAGCGGCTCCCGCAAGGCCTGCAAAACGGCCGACTTGAACTCCGGCGCTTCGTCAAGAAAAAGCACGCCAAAGTGAGCAAGACTGATTTCGCCCGGCCGGGGGGAGCGGCCGCCGCCCAGAATACCCTCCGCGCTGGCCGAGTGATGCGGCGAGCGCAAAGGCGGGCAGGTTATAAGCTGATCGATAAACCCGCTTTTCCCCGTTACATGAGGCCCGGCAAGACTGTAAAGACGAGTAACCTCCACCGACTCGTGGCCGCTAAGGGGAGCCATTATGGAAGGTAGCCGCCGGGCGAGCATGGTTTTGCCAGCCCCCGGCGGCCCGAAAACAAGCGCGTTGTGCCCGCCGGCGGCGGCAATTTCCAAAGCCCGCTTGTAGTTGCCCTGCCCCTTGACATCGGCAAAGTCCCCTGCGGGATACCCCTCGGCGGGGCTGGTCTCGTCGCCGCCGGCCGATTGCGGTGCAAGCGGCACCCCCGGCGCGGGGAAAGCGCCGGTTTCGGCGCGGGCAAAAAGCGCGGCGACGGCATCGCTTAGGTTGCCCACCGCCGCAAAGTTCGCTCGGCAGCCTGCTCGATATTCCGCCAGACAGTCTGCCCCGGCCAAAATCTCCGCTTCTCTGGCATTTTCCGCAGGGACTATGAAGTCGCCAATCCCTTCGGCCAGCCCGGAGGCTATCGCCGCCAAAACGCCCCGCACCGGGCGCACTCTGCCGGAAAGCTCAAGTTCTCCCATTATAAGCAGGTTGCCCGCCGCCGGCGCCAGCCCTGCCGCCGCCATTACCGAAACGGCGATTGGCAAGTCCAGCGCCGCCCCGTCCTTGCGCAAGCCGGCGGGAGCCAGATTGATCAGAACCCTGTCTTCGGGGAATTTTAGCCCGGAGTTCCTAAAAGCCGCCCGAACCCGCTCGCGCGCTTCCCGCACCGCGCCTTCGGCCAGCCCCGTTATGTCGAAGCCGGGTATGCCTCGCCGTATGTCCGCCTCTACACGGACGATTATCCCGTCTGCCCCAAAGGGCAAGTATGTCATTACGCTCATCTTGGATGTATATATGGCACGCAGATGGGCTGCGCTTTAGCCTTTGGCAAAAAATCTTAAAAAAAATGCAAAAAAAAATCACGAACCGCTTGACAAGCCCCCCGAAAAATGCTATGCTTTTAACAAATGCCATAGTTGCGCCTCATTTTTTGGGGCCAACTGTAAAAGGTGAAGTTTATAAGGGGGTGAGTGGTGTTCGGGTTAAATTTAACGCCTTATAGCTACAGGTATAGTTTTATGCCGCTGTTGCAGCCGCAACAGTTGTTTACCCCCTCCCCCCCAGAGCGACACGATCTAAAAAATATTCACAACAAAACAATCTTCTCTACTCTTGGTTACAAAGGTAAGGTTCTGTGCGCAGTTGTCGGGCGGTTTTTTTTCCGCTTGGGGCTTTAGGGCAGGGATTATTACGGGGGCTTTGGTATAGCGGCCGGCGGCGGCAGAAAAAGGATGTTTTATGGGAACCTTACTGGAAATGAAGGGTATGTCAAAGTTCTTCTTTGGCGTGCAGGTGCTTCACGAAGTTGATTTTGACTTAAAAACTGGCGAGGTCGTAGCCCTTTGCGGGGAGAATGGTGCCGGCAAATCGACGTTAATGAAGATACTGGCCGCAGTCTACGAGCGCGATGAGGGAACCATAACCCTTAACGGTAAAAATATTTCCAGCATGACCCCGCGTGGAATGCAGTTGGAAGGTGTTTCGATGATTCATCAGGAGCTGAACCTTATCGAAGACCTTAGCGTGGCTC
>WRKI01000318.1 GCA_009778155.1 Spirochaetota bacterium | reverse complement strand
AGGGTTACCAGGGGGGGGGAGGTCCGGGTGCAGGACGCTTACAGCCTGCGCTGTGTGCCCCAGATTCACGGGGCGAGCCGGGACGCGGTGCGTTATGTGGCAGAGAAGGTCGAGGTCGAGATGAACTCCGTTACGGACAATCCGATCATCCTTGCTGACAAAGAAATGGCGGTTTCCGGCGGGAACTTTCACGGGCAGCCTATGGCGCTGGCCTTCGACTTTTTGGGCATCGCTTTGGCCGAGCTTGCAAATGTCTGCGAGCGGCGCATTGACAGGCTTGTAAACCCGCTTGTCTCTGGGCTTCCCGGTTTTCTTACCGAGCAGGGGGGGCTTCACTCAGGCTTTATGATCGCCCAGTATTCGGCGGCCGCCCTCGTTTCGGAAAACAAGGTGCTCGCCCACCCGGCAAGCGTGGACTCGATTCCGTCTTCGGCAAATCAGGAAGACCATGTAAGCATGGGGACGATTGCGGCGCGAAAGGCGCGGGAGATTTATTTTAACTCAAGCCGGGTTTTGGCTATCGAGCTTTTTGCGGCGGCGCAGGCTGTCGATTTGAATGCGAAGGACGCCGGGAAAAAACTGGGGGCGGGTACGCAGGCGGCTTATGGCGAAATTCGCAAAGTTGCGCAAAAAGTCGGCGAGGACAGGGAGCTTTATGTCGATTTTAACAAGGTTTCCGAAATTATCGATTCGGGCGCGATTGTGGAGCTTGTCGAAAAAGCCGCCGGCGTGCTAAAATAATGACGGCCGTGTGAAAAAGGTGGGGTTCAAAATTGTAGTTATCCGGCTTAGTCCGGATAGATTTTATATGGAGGTTTTATGGACATTATTACAAATCCGGTTGTCGTATCGATAACGGTTATGACTGTGCTGTGTCTGCTGAAGTTTAACATCGTTATAGCGATTATGATTTCGGCGGTGCTGGGCGGCCTTATTGCCGGGATGCCGATGAACGTGATCATGCCGACTTTTATCGGCGGCATGGCGGCGAAAAACCAAGTCGTGCTTTCGTACCTGCTTTTGGGCGCGCTCGCTTACGGCATATCCGGGACGGGGCTTGCGGGCAAGTTTGCCAAATCGCTTGAGAAGACTTTCGGCAAGACGGGAAAATGGTTTGTTCTTATTTTAGCCGGTGTCGCCTGTCTGTCGCAGAACGTGATTCCGATTCACATTGCGTTCATTCCTATTCTGATTCCGCCGATGATTCATCTTTTCAACAAGATGAAGATCGACCGCCGGGGGGTGGCCTGCGCTCTTGTGTTCGGGCTTAAAGCGCCGTATATGCTGATCCCTATGGGGTTCGGGATTATTTTCCACGGTATCGTTGCGACTAACATGAACTTGGCAGGCATGGAAATTGACGCCGCCGACATGGTGGTGCCGGCGATTCTGCCTACTATCGGCATGGTTATCGGGCTTTTTATCGCGATTTTTATCACTTACAGAAAACCGCGCGAGTACAAAGACCTGCCGCTGTCTGGTATGCCGGAGGTTGCCGAAGATACCGGGGGCTTTGAGCTTAAACATTGGGGCGCGTTGATTGGCGCTCTTACGGCTTTTGCCACGCAGTTGATTTTTAGGGCGATTACCGGCACGGCGGCTATGTGGGCGCTGCCTTTGGGCGCGGCTATCGGCATTCTTATCATGGTGGCGACAGGCGCGATTAAATACAAGGAGTTCGATGCGAACATTAAGGGCGGGATTGGGCTTATGGGCTTTATCGCCTTTATCATGCTTGCGGCGGGCGGCTTTGCCGGCGTTATGCACGCGACGGCGGGCGTGGCCCCCTTGGTTGACTGGGCGCGCGGTATCGTGGGCGACAACAGGCTGGGCGCGGTTCTTGCTATGCAGATGGTCGGCTTGTTTATAACGATGGGCATTGGCACTTCTTTTGGCACTATTCCTATTATTGCGATAGTTTTTGTGCCTTTCATGATGGAGATGGGCTTTAGCCCTGCCGCCACTGCCGCGCTTATTATTGCCGCCGGCGTTACAGGCGATGCCGGCACTCCAGCTTCGGACTCCACGCTGGGGCCCACGGCGGGGTTGAGCGTTGACGGGCAGCATGACCACATCTACGACACTTGCGTTCCTTCGTTCATTCACTTCAACTTTCCGATTATGATCATGGGCACTATTGCCGCCATGATTTTGTAGTTTGGGATGATTTTCGCCGGGCTTGTTCGCGCTTTTTACGAGGCGGGCAAGCCTTTTGTTTTTAGGGGATTTTTTGCAGGGGGCAAAATGAGCGGCATGAGCGGCGTTATCGAAAAAAATATAAAAGCCTACGACAAAAAGGCCGGTGATTATGAGAATACGCTGGACGGCAGGCTTACGGAAAAGTTTAAAAACCTGCTTGTCGCGAATATGTCGGTAAACGACGGTGATGCCGTTTTGGATGTCGCCTGCGGCAACGGCGCTCTTTTGTCAAAAATTGCGCGGGTAAAAAATATACGCGGATTCGGCATTGACATTTCCCCGCAAATGATTGCACAGGCCGGCATCCGCAATGGCGGGTTTCATTTCGCTGTCGGCGGTTGCGACAAAATTCCTTTCGAGACTGCTAGTATGAATATTGTTACCGTTTGCGCGGCCTACCACCATTTCCCCGACGTGGGCGCTTTTGCGCGGGAGGCCGAAAGGGTGTTAAGACCCGGCGGAAGTCTTTACATTGCCGAAATTTCCCTGCCGGCCGTCTTTCGGCATATTGCCAATGTTTTTATGCCGCTATTGAACACCGGCGATGTTAAAATTTATTCGACGGGCGACATAACGCGAAACCTTTCCAATGCGGGTTTCGCCCTTGTAAAAAGCGTAAAAACTGGCTTTGTCCAAATAATTCAATTGCAAAAAACGGAGTTTTTATGACAGAAAAATCGGGCGCGGGATTCCCGCTCAAATTTATCTTCGGAAGCGCGTTAGGCGTATTTTTCTTTTTTGTCCCGGTGTCCTTCCCTTGGCTGAATGGCGGGGTATCGACAATACCGGTAGACCACATCGTTACGTTTATACGAGGCAACGCCTTGGGTGCGGCTCGCATTTACGCGCTTTTTTTAATGTACGCAGGCGCGATACTTCCCTTCAAAAGAAAAACATGGAACGCGGACAGGCTTTCAGTTTTTTTCACTGTTTCCAAGTGCATAGGCGCGATTGTCGGAACCGTGATTTTTTTCGACATGGGCCGGGAAGCGGCCTCTTTGGCCTGGCTGTGGCGGCCGGACTTCGGCCCCTTCCTTTTTAACATACTGGCCATTCCTGTCGGGCTTGTAATCCCCATAGGAGCGGTTTTCCTGGCCTTTCTTACCACATTCGGCCTTATGGAATTTATCGCGGTTTTTCTTACCCCCATAATGCGCCCAGTTTTCAAAACGCCGGGACGCTCGGCAATTGACGCGGCCACATCCTTTGTCGCAAGCTACTCCATCGCGTTTCTCGTAACAAACGAGCAGTACGTTAGGGGAAAATACAGCTTCCGCGAGGCGGCGATCAACGCGACGGGCTTTGCCACAGTTTCGATCACCTTCCTTGTGGTTGTCGCAAACACGCTTCAGCTAATGGAACATTGGGGGGCTTTTTTTGGATCGGTAGTTTTTACGACATTTGCCGCGGCGGCCGTTACTGCGCGGATTCCGCCAATCTCCAAAATGCCGGACACCTACTACACCGGGAAAGGCGACCCGGAGGTTATTCCCAAGGGGAATTTGCTAAAAAACGCATGGAACGCTGGGGTGAACGCGGCGGAAAAAAGCGGAAACCTTGGCGGGCTGTTTTTGAAAAACATCAAAGACGGTTTTAACATGGCCTTTGCGGTAATTCCTTCCATAACGGCGATAGGGCTTATCGGGCTTGTGCTTGCCGAGTACACGCCCGTGTTCGATATTTTGGGTTTTATCTTTTGGCCGATTTTCCGCATTTTCGGCTTTGGCGAGATGTCCGCGCTTGCGGGAAAAGCCGCCGCGTTAAGCCTGCCGGAAATGTTCCTGCCGGCTCTTTTGGTTGCCGGCGAAGAGTCGCTGCGCCTTCGCTTTGTTGTCGGCGTTGTGTCGTTAAGCGCGGTTCTGTTTTTTTCGGCAAGCATACCCTGCCTTTTGGGCACGGAGATAAAAATCAAACTGCACCACATTTTGATAATCTGGTTCCAGCGGGTGGTGGTTTCGATTTTGCTTGCAATCCCAATCGCAATGCTGTTGGGATTTCCGTTGTAATTTTGTGCAAAATGCACACAGAAACATATTTCATGCAAGGAGAAACGTTATGAAAGAATTTATGACAATCAATCTTGAAGACGATTTGAACGAACTGCCGGCGCCGGCAGTTTTTGAAAAAGGCATCCGCCGGGCGCCTTCGCGCGGCTTCCGGCTGTCGCAAGCCCAGACGGAGGTCGCGCTGAAAAACGCCCTGCGTTACGTGCCTAACAAGCACCACGCGGCGCTTATCCCGGAATTTCTGGAGGAGCTTTTTACATTCGGGCGCATTTACGCCTACCGCTTCCGGCCTGCCGCGCGTATTTACGGAAAGCCCATTGACCAGTACAAGGGAAAATGCACGGAGGGGAAAGCCTTTCAGGTTATGATCGACAACAATCTCGATTTTGAAGTCGCGCTTTACCCGTATGAGCTTGTAACTTACGGCGAGACCGGGAGCGTCTGCCAGAACTGGCTGCAGTACCGGCTTATAATGAAGTATCTGGAAAACATGACGCAGGAACAAACGCTCGTTCTTGAAAGCGGCCACCCGCTGGGGCTTTTTATTTCAAAACCCGACGCGCCGCGCGTCATTACAACTAACGCGCTAATGATCGGGCTTTTCGACAACCTGCACGATTGGGAAGTCGCACAACAAATGGGCGTTGCCAATTACGGGCAAATGACGGCTGGCGGCTGGATGTACATTGGCCCGCAGGGGATTGTTCACGGAACATACAACACGCTTTTAAACGCCGGCAGGCAGGAGCTTAATATCCCGGTTGACAAGGATTTGCGCGGCTGTCTGTTTGTGTCATCGGGGCTTGGCGGCATGAGCGGCGCACAGCCGAAGGCCACCGAAATTGCAGGAGCCGTGGGCGTTTTCGCGGAGGTTGACAAAAGCAGGATCGAAACCCGGCTAAACCAAGGCTGGGTGAAATTTTGCTCGGACAATCTTTCGGAAGTTTTTGCCAAGGCCGATGAATATCTTGCAAAAAAAGAGCCGTACTCCATTGCGTATCACGGGAACATCGTAGACCTTCTGCAATACGCGCTTGACAACAATATCAAGATACCGCTTATAAGCGATCAGACTTCCTGCCATGCGGTTTACGAAGGCGGCTACTGTCCGCAAGGCGTGAGCTTTGAAGAGCGCACAGCCCTGCTTGCAGACAAATCCAAGCGGGATGAATTTATCGCAAAGATAAACAAAACCCTGCACACGCATTACGCGATAATCAAAAAACTTGCGGATCGCGGCTCGTACTTTTTTGATTACGGCAACTCCTTCCTTAAAGCGGTTTATGACGCGGGCGTAAAAGAAGTGTCGAAAAACGGGCAGGACGAAAAAGACGGCTTTGTGTTTCCCTCTTATGTCGAAAACATTATGGGGCCGCTTCTTTTCGATTACGGCTACGGGCCTTTCCGCTGGGTTTGTCTTTCCGGCAAACACGACGACCTTCGCAAAACGGACGAGGCGGCGATGGCCTGTATCGACAAAGACCGCCGGTATCAGGATTTGGACAACTACAACTGGATTCGGGATGCGGAAAAAAACAAACTTGTTGTGGGAACTCAGGCGCGTATTTTGTATCAGGATGCCGAAGGCAGGGTGCGGATCGCGCTTAAGTTCAACGAGCTTGTGCGCCAGGGCGTTGTCGGCGCGATTATGCTGGGGAGGGATCATCACGATGTCAGCGGCACGGATTCGCCTTTCCGGGAAACTTCCAACATTAAAGACGGCTCCAATGTTATGGCGGATATGGCTACGCAGTGCTTCGCCGGGAATGCGGCTCGCGGCATGAGCCTTGTGGCTTTGCATAACGGCGGCGGCGTGGGGATTGGCAAGGCGATAAACGGCGGCTTCGGGCTTGTGCTTGACGGCTCTGAGCGTGTTGACGAGATTATCAAAAGCGCGATGCTCTGGGACGTTATCGGCGGGGTCGCCCGGCGAAGTTGGGCGCGTAACGAAAATTCCGTCGAGACTGTTAAAGAGTACAACAAAAAATACTCGGGCAAAAGCCAGATCACGATTCCTTACATTGCGGATGACAAGGCTGTCGCGGAAAGCGTGAAGGCGAAATTTAAGTAGCGGATGTTTGTTCGGGAATCACCGTTTGGGTTTTGCCCGAACGGGTTCTCGAACAAATCCTTGTAGTCGATAGATAAGGAGCTTGCTTTGCCAACGCCAAAATTCCCTGCCATTGAAGAAACAGAGGTTGCCTTAGTGCGGGTAAACTGTTTTACAGGACACGTTCTCGATTCCGCTTTTGTGCCTTGGCAGTCTTTCCGCACAAATGCGGAAGTTTTTACCGTTTTCAATTCTTTAGACGAAGCCAAGAATTACATTGAGGCAAAAAAAATCGATTATCCCAATGCCGAATATTGCGTTTACAATCATGTCCAACAGGTAATCTACACCTATCAGCCGAAAGAAAAAAGCCCCTTGCCGCAGCACAATCTTGGGCTAAAATTTTCGGTTTACCCGGCGGACGAGGAATTGCGAAAAACGTTATGTGCAAATTTCGACACTTTCGAGGATTCGCTGGAATATGTCGAAGCGCAAAAACAGCGTTACCCCAACACGCAGTTCAAGATACGCGATTATTCCCAAAACGTTATCCACACGGTAAAAGCGAAAAAGGGGTTGTGGTCGCTTTTTGAAAAAGGCTGGGCATGAGCGTTAGCATGAACATGATCGAGGTTGAATTCGTAAAAATAAGCCCCACGCAAAACATGACGATTCTTGTAACATCCCCTGTGGCAAGGGAGCGGCAGGCGGAAATCGCAAAAAAAATAATGGCCTACGACAGCGTTCACGGCGAGCAAGTTGGCTTTGTGGAAAAGCCCGGCGACCCAAACGCATTGGCAAGGCTTCAAATGGCGGGCGGCGAATTCTGCGGCAACGCTTCCCTTGCGCTTTGCGCCTACCTTGTGTGGAAGGGTGCGCTCCCCTGCCCCGCTCAAGGCTCCGTCAGCGTTCCCATAGAGGCTTCCGGCGCGGGCGATATTTTGCGCTGCGAGATTACGCGAAAGGCCGGCTTTTTTCTTGGCAAGTTGAATATGCCCGCCCCCGATTCTGTGAAACACTTTGATGCGGAAATCGAAGGGGCGAGTTATTCACTGCCTGTGGTTCATTTGCCGGGCATTTCGCACGTTATAGCTGAAACGAAAACATTAAAGATTGACAAAAACCTGTTTGCGGAAAAACTGATCGAGCACTGCGATGTTTTTACAAAGGAAGAGGCCTTTGGCATTATGTTTTACGATAGCGCGTCTTGCGCCATAGAGCCTTTTGTTTATGTAAAAACTGTCGGCACAAGAGTATGGGAGCGCGGTTGCGGCTCAGGCACGGCGGCTTTGGGCGCGTACCTTGCGAGCCTTGCCGGGGGAAGCGTTACGGCGGATGTCGCGCAGCCCGGCGGCGTTATCACCGTGGGAGTTACGGTAAACGACGGGAAAATTACAGGCGTAAGCATTCAGGGGAAAATCGAGATTGCGGCCTGGGGTAAGGCTCTTGTGGATTTATGACGAGAGGTTGCCGGCAAACTTGTACAGCGGTAAAAGTTTGCCGGCAAGTTTAACCCTCGGCTACTTTTTGCAGTCGGAACAGCAGCGGCCTATTCCGGCTATCGCCTTTGCCAGTTCCTTTTTGTGATCGATGTTCCCCTGGCGGGCAATCATGATCCGCTGCGCCTGCGGGGAACCCGCTCCATGCATGGACTCCGTGCGGTATCCCACAGCGGCAGTGCCTAGCGTAAGGTTTTCGATCAGGCGCAAAAGTTTAAGGCGGTCTTCCGTGGCAACCCCGTCCACCCCTTTCAGGTATTTCTCTATGTACGGCCCTAGCTTTTCATGGCGCAAATCCTTTTCGGAAGGAGCCGTTACCATAAGACCCCCGGCAATGTCCTCGGCAAGGCGCGTAATCTCGTAAGGAAAGCGCGTAACGTTCTGCTTGCAGACGTTGGCAAGCAGAAGATCGATTATATAGCCACCGGAAGATGTCGCGTAACCCTCGCTTGAGCAAGCGATGCCGCAGGAGTAAAGCGTCTCGTTAAGATGCGTCATTTCGATCAGCTTGTCTTTTACATGGCTCGCCTTGTGCGCCCCGTTGTAGTCGGCAACAAGAGCCGCGGCTCCAATCAAAACATCGCCGACGCCGACCTTGCAGCCGCCGTAGCTCTGCCTGTGATACCCGGCGAAACGCTCCACAAGCATACCGGAAAAGTCAACCTCCCCGTTAAGGAATATGTTTTCGTTGGGGACAAACACGTTGTCAAAAATTACAAGCGCTTCCACCCCGCCGAACTCGCTGTTGCCTACATCAATGGCTGTGTTTTCAAGTTTGCGGGTGTCGCAGCTTTGGCGGCCTATAATCATGAAAATGCCTTTTGTATCCACAGGCAGGGAGAAAGACACCGCGTAATCTTCCTCGCCGGGCTTCATTGCCACTGTCGGCATGACAAGCACTTGGTGGGAGTTTGTTATGCCGGTCTGATGCGCCTTCGCCCCGCGTACCACAATGCCGTCAGGCCTGCGCTCGACAACGTGCAGGTAAAGGTCGGGATCGCTCTGTCCGCTTGGCCCCTGCCCCCGGTCGCCTTTGGTGTCGGTCATAGCCCCGTCTACCGTCCAGTCGTTTTCCTGCGCCTGTTTCAAAAAGTTTAAAAAGTTTTTGTGATAAGCCGTGCCGTGTTTCGCATCACACTCGAAGGTGGTGGAATACAGGGAGTTCATGGCATCCATGCCCACGCAGCGTTGGTAACAGGATGCCGTTTTTTGCCCCAAAAGCCGCTGCATTTTTACCTTTTTGATAAGGTCTTCGGCGCTTTGGTGTATGTGGCAAAAGCGGTTGATTTTTTTCCCGCTCAAGTGGGAAGTAACGGTCATAAGGTCTTCGTACTCGGGCATATGGGCAAGGTCGTAAGTGGCCTTTACCGAATTGAGCGAAGGCCGCAGGATGGGGTTATCCGCCGCCCCGGAAACTTTTTCGCCGAACATATAAATGTCCATTTTCATTTTTCGTATGCTTTCGACATACTGATCGCCTGTCATCATTGGTTGTTTCTCCTTAGTCTGCTATATTTAATTTTGCTTTTTTGGAGATGTTCACCACATCTCCATACAAACATTTCCTTGTTTGCGCTATTTCACCTCATCGCCAGGGTAACTTCGCCTGATGCGGCAAGCTCCCCGCGTACAAACACTTCGGCCGAACAGGTAGCGATTGCTTTGTCTTGGCGCTCCGTTGAAAGTTTTGCGTGTATCTCGATAGTGTCGCCGGGTTCGATTTTGTTTTTGAATCTTACTTTGTCGATGCCGATAAAAAGCGGGGTTGTGTTTTTATAACGCTCCATTGACAAAAGCAAAATATCCGCCGCCTGCGCCATGCATTCGGTCGTGTAAACACCGGGGAAAACAGGCGCGCCGGGGAAATGGCCTTTGAATATATCCCTTGCGGGATCGACATAAAATTTCGCGCTAACGCTTTGCCCCGGCTCCATTGCGGTTACTTCGTCAATAAGCAGCATGGGGTCCCTGTGCGGGATTATTTCCATTATCTGTTCGCGGTTCATCGTTGGCATAAACACTCCTTTTTATTTAGACGGATAAGAGCGGTGAAAGCGTCTTTCAAACTCTTTTTTAAGCCCATCGCGGAAATCGGGATGAGCGATTTCGATAAGCCGGAAGGCGCGTTCACGCAAGGTCTGCCCGCGAAGATGCGCTATTCCGAACTCTGTTACAATGTAGTCCACGTCAAAGCGCGATGTCGTAACGGCCGCGCCGTGGTCGATAAACGGCACGATCTTGGAAACGCCCTTGCCTTTTACGCAGGAGGGCATCGCCAGTATGCTGCGCCCGCCTTTGCTGAACGAGGCCGCCCGCACAAAGTCAACTTGGCCGCCTACGCCGCTGATCTGAAGCTCGCCTATACAATCCGATACGACCTGCCCCATAAGATCAACTTGGACGCAGGAATTGATCGAAACCAAGTTGTCGTTTTTGCCCGCGATGATAGGATTGTTGCAGTATGTAAAGGGGTGCATTTCCACTTCGGGGTTTTTATCGACAAAATCATAGAGTTTGCGCGTTCCCATAAGGAAGGCCGAAATAAACTTGCCCGTGTTAAAATTCTTGCGGGCGTTGTTGACTATGCCCTTGCGAGCAAGGTCTACAACGCCGTCGGAAAACATCTCCGTATGTATTCCAAGATCGTTTTTGTCGGTAAGCCCCGCAAGCACCGCATCCGGGATGCCTCCGATGCCAAGCTGCAAACAGTCGCCGTTTCTTACAAGGGACGCGCAGTTTTTGCCTATCGCTATTTCTGTTTCGCCTAACGTCGGCGGTTTAAGTTCGATTAAGGGGCTGTCATGCTCGACGATATGATCGAGCTTGCTTACATGGATAAGCGAGTCGCCCAGAGTGAATGGCATATTTTTATTGATCTGCGCTATGGTTATTTTCGCGTTTTCGGCGGCGGGTTTTGTATAATCCACCGAAATGCCAAAACTGCAATACCCTTCTTCGTTGGGGGGCGACAATTGCAAAAGAACGACATCCGGCTTTAGGGTTGTTTCAAGCAGGCCGGGGATATGGTGGATAAAAACAGGGGTAAAGTCCCCCCGGCCTTCGGCAACCGCCTGCCGTGTCGGCGTTCCTACGAAAAGGGCGTTATGGCGAAAATTTTTTGCGTGTTCGGGCTTGCAGTATTCGCCCTTGCCCATTGCCACCATGTGGACAATCTCGACATCTTCGTAGCTTGCGGCGTTTCTCACCATTGCCTCGGTCAGCAGGAGGGATTCGCCTGTGGCATGGGCCAGAAAAACACGGTCGCCGGACTTGATGTGTTTTACAGCTTCGTCCGCGCTTGTTACGCGCTCTTTGTACAACTTTTTCCAATCTGACATTTTTTAAGCTCCTCCTTTTTATCGCGCTATAAAGGGACGCTCTAAAAACTGAAGTTTTTAGAGCGTCCTGACAATCAATCGTAGAAGTGCGGCGATTTTTTCCATGCCTTAAAGTCTTCCACATCGTGGCTGAAAACGACTTTGGCGTTGTACTTTTTCTGTAGCTCCCTTACACGTTCAATGTTTTTCGCGTAATTATCTGGGTCTGTACACAGGCCGGGAAAAACTATCGGGGGGCCAAAATTATTGCTGGAATAAATAGCATCAGAAGTAAATATGAAAGAGCCTGAGTTTTCTGTATGCACGATCATTCCAATAACGCCGGGAGTATGGCCGACCTGAATAAAAAGCTCAACATCGTCGGCAAGTTTTGTATCTTCTTCGATTAACTTGTAACCGATACCGGGGATGTTCAAGAACTCCCTCTTCCAATACGCCCCGCTGTAACCAGTATCGTCAAGGTTGACATTGACAAATGCTTCGCGCGCTTCGGCTTTGGTAAGGATAATCTGCTTGCCAGCTTTCGTGTTCTTGAACAAGCCAATATTTCCAGCGTGGTCATAATGCAGATGCGACTGAATCAAAATGTCAATGTCGCCCGGCGTTAATCCCATTTCTTTCAGCTTGTCCGCCAGTTTGTAGCTGTGCTCGAAGCTGTAAATTTGCTTCATAGTGTCATTCCAAGTGCTTTGCCAGTCATCGGCGTTGCCTGTGTCAAACAGGATTTTTCCGAGCTTGGGATGATCGACCAGAACCACAAATCCGGGGATCAGATGCCGCCTGTTTTCAGCGTAAATTTCAGGCGTTTCGGCCTTGATAATTTCGTTTCTCGGGACATACCAGAGACCTGTTTCGATAATTGCCAACTTTGTCTTCATTTGAAATCCTCTCTTTAATTTATTTTATCAAGCCATTAGAGGCTTGACAGAAACTTGATGAATAGCCCGCCTGCCAAAATTTGCCGGCAGCTATATCCGCGCCAATAGAAAAGCCCCATAAAAATCGCGGGGACTTTTCCATCAGCTTTTGCTTTTCTTAAAAGTCCAACTGCCGCTTTCGCTCAAAAAATTACGCCCTTCGTTACAGATAAGCGCCAGCGTAACGCCGCAAAGCAAGGTTAAAATAACCGGCAAAACATTTTCCCCGCCTTGGGAAAACGTAGCGGATATTCCGCCAAACATAGCAGGCACTTTGTTAAACAAAAATTTATTAGGCACTAGCATATGCAGGCAGCATAACGCGGTAAAAATTAAGCAGCCTAAAGCCGTGGCTAATACATCGGACATAAAATTTGCGAACACGGCGATAAAAAACAGAAAAATTAATCCCCATGCTACCCCGGCTATGTTGCTTAAAAAATATGAAAAATAATCTTGCCTGGCAGCGCCGCCGTTGAAAAAGATAGGCAAGGCGATAAAGGTGATCCATATAATCCCGTACTGAGCCAAAGGGCTGTTCAAGTAAAGAAAAACATAAATACCTGTCATTACCCCTATCCAGATTCCCCAGTTAATGCGATACTTTGCTGTCAAATGTTTCCTCCTTTACACGGAGCTTTCTCCAAGGCTAACATAAACGATAACACTCTGCCACTTTTTGAAACCATAACAACCTCCTCTTGCTTTTATATTTATCAAGCCAACGGCTTGATAGAGCCTTTGTGAATTACGTCTGATCCCACTGAGCGATAAGCTCCGGGATAACCTTGTGCAAGTCGCCGACAAGACCGAAGTTTGCGATTTCAAAAATGGGAGCGTCAGGGTCTTTGTTTATGGCGATGATGCAGTCGGCGTTTTGCATTCCCGCCTGATGCTGGATCGCCCCGGAGATGCCGCAGGCAAAGTAAATTATCGGCTTGACAGTCGTTCCCGTCTGGCCGACCTGGTGGGCCGGGTCTATCCAGCCCGCGTCAACGGCCGCGCGGGAAGAGCCTACAACGCCGCCGACCTTTTCGGCAAACTTGCGGATCAAGTCGAAGCCGGACTTGTCCCCAAGGCCGCGCCCGCCGGACACGATGATTTCGGCATCGTGCAACGAAACCACTTCCTTGGCTTCTTTCACAACCTCCAGAACCTTTGTGCGTATGTCGCTTTCGCTAAGGCTGGCGGGAACGTTGACAAGCTCGCCCTTTTTGCTTTTGTCAACATCCATCTTTTTCATAACGCCGGGGCGCACGGTCGCCATCTGCGGCCTTGTGTTGGGACACAGTATGCTCGCCATAACATTGCCGCCAAAAGCCGGGCGCGTTTGTTTAAGACCTTTATCCTCCAAATGCTCCTTGAGCGACTCGGTGTTCAGCTTGGTGTTTTTATTAAGATACTCGATATAGTCCGCAGTGTTTATGTCGAGCCTTGTGCAGTCGGCAGTCAAGCCCGTGTCCAAGCGGGCGGCAATGCGCGGGGCGAGATCGCGACCGATATGCGTCGCGCCGAAAAGCATTATTTCGGGCTTGTACTGTTTGACGGCTTCCGTAACAACCTTTGTGTAGCCGCAGGTCGTGTAACGTTCAAGAAGGGGGTGCTTTATGCAGTACACTTTGTCCGCGCCGCGGTGGAAAAGCTCTTCTATTAAATGATCCACATTGTTGCCCGCAAGGACGGCGCAGACTTTACTGCCGCCGCCAATGTCGCGTGACAGGCGGAACCCTTCGCCTAAAAGTTCAAGGGTAACGTTCATCAGTTTGCCTTCGCGCTGCTCGGCGTACACCCATACATCTTTGTAATCAGCCAGATTTACAGACATTTTTCTCCTCCTTAAAGCATCTGCTTTTCTTTTAAGCCGGCGATAAAATTCGCCGCCAGTTCGGCCGCCGTGTCCCCTTCTACCGAAACGCCCTTGCCTTTGGGCAGGGGGGTGAAGGAGCGGAAAACGTTTGTGGGAGACGCTTTAAGCCCGACTTTTTCCCTGTCAACGCCTATATCGTCGGCGCTCCATGTGGGGATTGCCTTTTGGCAGGCATCGTAAATGCCGCACACTGTCGCGTAACGCGGCGTGTTGAGTTCCTTGACTGCGGTTAAGAGGCACGGGGTTTGTAGCTCGATCAATTCGTAGCCGTTTTCCAGTGCGCGTTTTACGGTAAGGGTTTTTCCGTTAATGGCGACAAGTTCTTTCACATAAGTAACCTGCGGAATATCCAGTTTTTCGGCGGTCTGCGGCCCGACCTGCGCGGTGTCGCCGTCTATGGCCTGCCGGCCCGCGAAAATAATATCGTAGCTGCCGATTTTTTTTATCGCGGCGGTCAAGGCGTTGGATGTCGCCCATGTGTCCGAGCCGCCCAAGGCCTTGTCGGACAAAAGCACCGCTTCGTCCGCGCCAAGGGCGAGGCAATCGCGCAACATACTGACGGCCTGCGGCGGCCCCATGCTGATAACCGTTATATGGGTGTCGGGAAATTTGTCCTTGATTTTAAGGGCTTCTTCCAGCGCGTTGGCATCGTCATGGTTTAAAATGCTCGGCACGCCTTCGCGTATCAGCGTGTTTTTAACCGGGTCAATTTTGACTTCGTTAGTGTCGGGAACTTGTTTTGCGCAAACAATTATTTTCATCTGTATTCACCTCTCCCCTTTTATTTGAAAATCGAGCCTGAAATAATCATTTTCATGACCTCGGACGTTCCTTCGTAGATTTCCGTTATTTTGGCATCCCTCATCATGCGCTCCACCGGGTAGTCTTTGATATAGCCGTAGCCGCCGTGGAACTGCACCGCCTTTGTCGTAACGTACATGGCGGTTTCAGAGCATGAAAGTTTTGCCATCGCCGCTTCCAGCGTGCTCGGCAGGCCGCGCTGCCGGCGGTCGGCGGCTTTGTAAAGCAGAAGCCTCGATGACTCTATCATGTTGTGCATATGCGCCATCTCGAAAGAAAGGGCCTGGAATTTATCCAGCGTTTTTCCAAACTGCTTGCGCGATTTCATGTACGCCACGGTCTGGTCGAAAGCTCCCTGCGCTATGCCCAGGGCCTGCGCCCCGATGCCGAGCCTGCCTACGTCAAGGGCCGCCATCGCCACGCCGAAGCCCCGGCCCACTTGCCCCAAGAGCGCGTCTTTGGGCAGTTTCACGTTTTCAAACACAAGCTCCGCCGCTATGGAGCCGCGTATGCCCATTTTGTTTTCCTTTTTCGGCACGGTGAAGCCGGGTATGTCTCTGTCCACGATAAACGCGCTTATGCCGCGCGTGCCTTGTGTTTTGTCGGTTAACGCCATGACGACGTAGACTTCCGCGATGCCGCCTCCTGAGATAAATATTTTCGAGCCGTTCAAAAGCCAGTGGTCGCCGGCGTCGACAGCTTTTGTCTGCATTCCCGCGGCGTCGGATCCGGCGTTTGGCTCTGTAAGGCCGAACGCGCCGAGTTTTCTGCCGCTGAGAAGGTCGGGCAGGTACTTCCGCTTTTGCTCTTCCGTGCCGTATGTCAAGATTGGCCACGAGCACAACGCGATGTGCGTCTGGATTATTACGCCTGTGGAGCCGCAGACTTTTGACAGTTCTTCCATTGCCATTATGTACGCGACATAATCGGCGCCCGCGCCGCCGTATTCTCTGGGCAGCGGCATTCCCATGATGCCGAGTCTGCCGGCTTTTTCGATTGTTTCTTTGGGGAAGCGGGCCGTCTCGTCAATTTCCGCTGCGATTGGCTCCACTTCTTTCTTTGCGAACTCCCTGACCATTTTGCAAATCATTTCCTGTTCCACAGTAGGGACAAAATTCATACGATGTTCCTCCTAAAATCTTTCATACCCGAAGGTATGTTTTTACTTCTACGCTGGTGCATCACAAAACATGATTACACATCAAATTTTCAGACGATTTTGAATAACGGAAATCTTTGTTTCCGCATATTTTTTGCGCCATATTCTAAAAGAGACAAGTCGCTGCAAACCAGTTCGCAAACACGGACGAATCAAAAGTTTGCAGCTTGCAAACAAGTCTGCTTTAGTAAGTTACAATAAAAGCGTTAAACACCAGCGGGACAGAACCTTTGTTGGCAATACTGTGGAAAGCACCTCTACCTGTAATTATCACATCGCCCTGTTTTACCTCCGTTTCTTTGCCGTCATCGTCTACAAAGCCACTGCCAGACAGAATAATGTAATACTCGGTTTCGTTTTCATGGTTGTGTCTGCCAATAGACGAGCCTGGTGGCAATGTTACTTCTACCACAAGTTTGAGATTTTTTTCTTTTTCACAGTCAACTAAATACACAATGGAACCGCTGCCGACTCCTTCGCGCATTTTTTCTTTGACTTCCGTTTTCATTCCGTTGCGGAAATTTACCATAAGATACACTCCTAAGTGTTATTGTGATACAGCTTCCTGTTTTTTAGCCTTTTTCCTTACGATGTATGGATTGGGCGCATTGTTAATAAGCAACCGTTCAAGTAATTGCTCCAGACTTGATGGCATGGATAAATTCCATAACATTGTGTTCCATCAAATAAAGAGGATACTTACCAATGGGATCAATCGCAATCTCCTTGTTTTTTGTTTTGTTAATTAGAATGGCTTTCTCTGTATCCAAGTGAAGCTCATCCCAACGCTCGACATTTTTCGTGATGCCGGGGCTGACAAACATCTTTGAACCGCTGGCAATTTCGCCGCGATAAAAAACATGAAAGAACGATTCTGCGATTACAACGTTTATTCCCCAGCCTCTCAGCCCGATCATAGGTTGCGGATGCGGATGTCCGTATCCGAAGTTTTTTCCGGCAACAATAATGTCGCCTTCCTTGATTTTTTGGGTGAAATCTGGTTCATAGTTTTTCATAACTGCAGCCTTTAGGATTTCAGTATCCGTAGTGCTAATGTTTTCGACACCGACAATAAAATCAGCATCAAAATTGTCGGGGAATATCCATGCTACCCTTCCTTCAACGATCATAAGCCACTCCTCCCTTGTTCATTGTAAACACTGCGCGGATCAGTGATTTCACCATGCAGAGCTGAAACAGCTACCGCCGCAGGGCTAGCCAAGAAAATCTCGGCTTCTTTACTGCCAAAACGACCAGGAACATTAAGTGGCGAGGTTGAAATGGCACGATGTCCGCTTTGCAGATAAACTGCCCGCCCATAGCAAAAATCACACGTTGGCGAGGAGATAAATGCGCCAGCAGAAACCAAATCTTTGATATACCCTTTGTCAATGGCATCGTTAAAGATTTGATTTGTTGATGGGCAAACATACAACTTAACATCTTTTCCCACTGCTTTGCCGCGTAAAATTTTTGCAGCGGTTTCAATATCGTTGAGACCTCCACCAGAGCAAGTTCCAATAAGAGCCATATTGATTTTTTTGCCTATATGTTTACTCAACGGCGCAGCATAGTTTGTTGCTGGCGGACAACCAAGGAAAGGCTCCAATTCCGAAAGGTCTATTCGGATAATCTCTTCGTAACAGTCATCTGAGCTTTTTTCTTCACCTTGTGGTACAAAGATTGCGCTCATCGCGCCAAGATAGTTGATTAAGTTGCATATAGTCATTTTGTCGTCAACGGTCAGACCAGTATCTTCGCCACAGTAAAATTCTAGTACTGTACCGCCAAAAGACTTTGTTCTTCCTACACTATCAACCATATAGTGGAGAAGATCGCGCCCCATAACACCTTGTGCCAGTTTGCCGCTTAAATCAATACGATATACAGGCGGCACATCAAGCCAGCATTTTGCTGTCATAAAAGGAACGATCATCTCAACAGCCGATCCGAAGCCAAATGCGCCAACTGCACCAACACTGGCAACATGGGCATCGAAATGAGTTACAAGCATACCTGGCTTTACCCAACCTTGCTCAATAGCCAGATTATGCCCGATTCCTTTCATGTCCCAACATTCCAAATCAAGCTTTTTGCAAGATTCCCTCACCAACTCTAGATATTCGCATTGTTTCTGATCACGCGGCGGACACATATGGTCAATAATAACGCGAATTTGATCCTTCTTAACGACTTCGCCATTAAATTCCTCTTCAATTATTTTGACAAAGCGTTCGGGAAATCCAGGCCAGCCGTAGATAATGCGAAGATCAGTATCACAAAGAATTGACTCGCCTTTTGTTACTTCGCTTCCCCGACAACGGGAAAGGATACGATAAGTATAAGGTTGTTGTTTAGCCACTATTTCCCCCTTCCTAATATATCGGAAGCACGCCAAAACCTGCCAACGTAAGCACAAGCCCAGTCAGCGGGACCAGAAATATTCCAGCCGCTATGGTATAACCCATAATGTCGCGGATCTGTATTTTAAGGAGACCTGCAGCAGGCAACATCCAAAACGGAATAAACAGATTCATTACAGAATCCGCATGAGCGAAAGCCTGTGAAATCAAAAATGTATTGGCACCCAACTGTTGGGCTGTGGCAATTAAAACCGGTCCCTGAACTGCCCATTGGCCACCACCAGAAGGAATGGCAAAGTTGACAATACCAGTGGATATAAACGCCATAATTGGAAACATTACGTCAGTGGAAATTCTGGCGAAAGCATCGCTTATAACCGGAACAAGTCCGGTAAATAGCATTAGCCCCATGATACCAGCGTATATATGGAATTGCAGCATTACACCTGCCGCAGCCGATGCATTTTCTCTAAAGCTCTTAAAGTAAGCACTTGGATACTTCCAGAGCAGAAGCCCCCAACAAATCAACGCTACATTCGCTACATTCAAATCTATGGCGATAGGCCCTACATCCCTCATAAGATTGAAAAACCAGACTCCCCACAGAATGACAAAAAAGATGCCCCAAACCCAAATGCCTTCAAACCTTTCGCGGAAGCAGGTTGGCGCGGAGGGCTTATCGGGCTGTTTTGAAATGCTTTCAGATTCTCCTAAATCGGTCATAATGAATTTTGACGAGTCAGAGGGATGCATAAAATAAAATATAATGGTACCAGCCACAAACAGTACGGCAAGTACGATTAAGTTTATGCTGCTGAAAATAGAGGTTGTCAGAGGAATAAGCCCCTGCATATTGTACGAAAAGCTTCCCACTGTTCCCATCTGAATAAAAGCAACACTGTTCCAACTGCCTCCATATGCTATGTTTCCGGCAAAAGCTGCAGCGGCAAGGAACGGCAAATGGTACTTTACTTTTTTCTTGTTTAATTGAGCAGCGACTTCCTTTGTCAGAAACGGAACGGAAATAAAGCCTAAGCCCCAGTTTAACCAAAGAAGAAGAAAAACAGTGATATATAGAAAAGCGCCAGCTTGTCTGCCTGTCTTAGGAATTCTGCAAAGAACCTGCAAACCCCTTCTCACAATTGGAGCGTTAAATATAACTGCGCCTGCAACCATACCGAGAGAAACCTGCATGGAAAAACCAAGAAAGCCCCAAAATCCATTCGCCCAAGCCTGCGGGATGCCAACAAGAGGCGTATCTGTCGCAAGAAATGCGGCAACTGCCATTACTACTGTCAAAAATAGGGCTATTGACAGCGCATCTGGAATATTCCGCTGTGCCCATCCGTCAAATTTTTCTCCCAAACGAACCAACATATAAACCTCCTTTATTCCACAAAGTTAGTGCACAGTCTACCTACGCCTTCTATTTCTACTTCAACGCTTTCACCGGGTTTCAGCCAAATGCGTTTATCGGGGTCTTTGCCACCGATAACTCCAGATGGAGTGCCTGTATAGATTAGGTCTCCTGGATTAAGCTGAATAAAACGAGAAGCGTAACTGACAATAGCGGTAACATTAAAAAGCAAATCAGATGTTCTTGAGTCTTGCACAACTTCATTACCTCGGTAGGTTTTAATTGCAAGATTGCCGGGTTCAAGTTCATCGGCTGTTACGAGCCAAGGGCCTAAAGCCGCAAAGCCGGGTCTATTCTTACCAATCATCCACTGGGTGGAGCGAAATTGAGCATCACGATCAGATATATCATTGCCGCAAGTATATCCAAAGATATGCGATAACGCTTTTTCTTCTGGTATATTCATACCGCCAGTCCCGATTACTATAACCAGCTCGGCTTCATAATCATATTGCCCGCCATCAGAAGGCAATCTTACAGTACCGCCATGAGCAGAGAGGGTGTCGCTGAATTTGGCAAAAAGAACAGGCTCTTTAATCTCTGGGATGGGGCCGCCTTTGGCCATTTCTTTGATGTGTTCTTTGTAGTTCTGCCCAACACAAACAATTTTGGCTCCGAAAGGAGCGGGAGTCGTATAGCAAATTGCACTTTCATCCACTAATGGCAAGGTGCCGTTAGATGCAAGGGATGCGATTTCCCCTTTGTTGGATGCCCAGTTTGTGATGGTTTCGGCTAAATTCGCCTTATAACCAGCCGCAGTTAAATCCACAATGCCGCTCGCCATTTTAACGCCTAAATGCGATGGCTTTCCAGAATATCCAGTTTCTTTAGCTGGATAAAAACAAACAATCTTCATAAAACCTCCTTATTGATGCAAGTGGCAAAAAGACCGGCTTTTATACCTGGCTGCTCTTCGCCCCACTTTCTTTTTCGCAGCGGAAAAAGACCTTTGTTAAAGTCTTCCGGGATTTGATCCTGAACGCTGTTTGAACCGCTTTCATTGTTTTCCATACAACTCTCCTTAATTTGCTGATTTTTGTTTTTTCCGATTTATAAAGTTTTCCATGCGCAGCTTCTGCTCTTCTGTCGCGTAACACATGGCAAACAATTCGTTTTCTATCGCTATGCCGGTGTCGATGTCAACCTGCATAGCCCTTGCGACAGCCGCCTTGGAGTACTTGACGGCAAGGGGCGCTTGTTTGGCAATTTTCCCGGCAATTTCCTGCGCGGCGGCCAGCAGGGCATCCGGCTCGACTACGCGGTTTACAAGGCCTATGCGCTCGGCTTCGGCTGCCGTGATCATGTCGCCTGTAAGGATCATCTCCATAGCGCGGCCATAGCCCACGCGCCTTGGCAGGCGGACGGTGCCGGAAAAGCCTGGGGTTATACCCAAGCCGACTTCCGGTTGGCTGAATTTTGCGGCGGTGCTTGCGATGATAATGTCGCAAGACATGGCAAGCTCGCAGCCGCCGCCGAGGGCGAAGCCGTTTACGGCGGCTATCGTCGGGAACTCAAGCAGTTCGATCCTGCGAAACAAGGCGGAGCCGCGCCTTGACCAGTTCCTGCCTTGCTCCAAGCCCATGGGCATTTGCTCTTCTATGTCGGCACCGGCCACAAAGGCACGGCCTTCGCCAGTGAGGATCATCACCCGGACATCCTCATCTTTTTCCAAGCCGGAAACCGCCTGCTCAAGCTCCGCCATTACCTCTGAATTAAGCGCGTTCAAGGCCTGCGGCCTGCTTATTGTAAGGGTTACGATTCCGTTTTCTTTGACGCAAGAAACGTTTTTCAGCATAGAGACACCTCTTTTTTTGTCATTTTGGGGTATACGGCGAAAAAAGCCCCGCGCCTGCCGCCCGGCGGCTCTTTACGGGGAAAATACGCCGTCAGAGTATACGCCTGCAAGCGCCTTTTATGGAAGAAAACAATCCAAAGCCCCCCAATGGGAGAAACCAGAGCGAGAATCTGGAAGATTAAGCTGAAACTGTATACTAAATCATACGGGGGGG
>WRKI01000317.1 GCA_009778155.1 Spirochaetota bacterium | reverse complement strand
CCGGGGCCGGCTGGGTGTTCGATAGGGGCTTGCTGGCTGAGGTTTCAGCCTCTTGCTAAAGCCGGCATGGGCATCCGGCAAAGGCTTCCTCGCTGGGTAGCCGGGCGATGCCTCCCCCCTCATCTTTCCCGGCGGGCTTCCTCCAGTTCTGCCGCCAGAGTTTCCCAGTCGGTGGGCGGTAGCCGCAGAGTTGTCCGGCAAGGGCTTGATTCGCCGGCTCTAGCCCGCTGGCCAGTGCCGGCTAGCTTACTCGGCAGAGGCTTGCTGGCTGGGCGGCCGGGCGTTTCTTCCTTATCCTAACTTTGTGCCTTCGTGTCTTTGTGCCTTTGCGCCTTTGTGCCTTTGTGTGAGGTACTTCCGAGGTTCTAGCATTCATGCGTTTGTCGTGCAGAGAATAGACATCCGGAAGTGTCCCCTCACCGCTCCCGACAGGCTTCCTCCAACTCCGCCGCCAGAAGTTCCCATTCGCTGGGCGGTAGCCGCAGAGTTGTCCGGCAAGGGCTTGATTCGCCGGCTCTAGCCCGCTGGCCAGTGCCGGCTAGCTTACTCGGCAGGGGTTTGCCGGCTAAGGTTTCGCTCTCTGGCTAAGACCGGCAGGGGCAGCCGGGCGATGTTTCTCCCCCCTCTCCGCTCCCGGCGGGCTTCCTCCAGTTCTGCCGCCAGAGTTTCCCAGTCGCTGGGCGGTAGCCGCAGAGTTGTCCGGCAAGGGCTTGATTCGCCGGCTCTAGCCCGCTGGCCAGTGCCGGCTAGCTTATTCGGCAGGGGCTTGTTGGCTGGGCGGGCGTTTCTTCCTTATCTTAACTTCGTGCCTTTGTGCCTTTGTGTGAGGTACTTCCGAGGTTCTAGCATTCATGCGTTTGTCGTGCAGGGAATAGACAGCCGGTAGGGGCCTCCCCCTCACCGCTCCCGGCGGGCTTCTTCCAGTTCCGCCGCCAGAAGTTCCCAGTCGGTGGATTTTTCTTCGATGGCCGTCGCAAGGTTGGCCAGCGTTAGCTTTACGGCCTTGGTTTTTTCGCCGTTGGTGTAGACATCGCTTTGAGTCAAGGCGGCCTCGGCCTGGGCTTTGTCGGCTTCCAAACCTTCGATGGTTTTTAACAGTTCCGCCTCGCGCTTTTCCAGCTTGCGCAAGTGCGACTGCCTTTGCTTGTCCAAAAGGCGTTTTTCTTGGGCAGGCTTGGCAAGGCCGCCGCCGGCAGGCACAGCATCAGGCTTGGCATCGGCAGGTTCCGCCAAGCCGTCGCTTTGGAGCCTGTCCAAATAGTAGGCGTAGTTGCCGTAAAACAGGCGGGCGTTCCCGGCGTGGGAGGCATCGCCGGGGGAAAGCTCCAGGGTTTTTGTGGAGAGAGCTTCCATAAAGGAGCGGTCGTGGGAGACAAAAATAATCGTGCCGGTAAAACGCAACAGAGTGTCCAAAAGAATGTCCTTGGAGTTAAGGTCAAGGTGGTTCGTCGGCTCGTCCAGCACGAGCAGGTTCATCGGCTTAAGCAACATCTTCAAAAGAGCAAGACGGCTTTTTTCGCCGCCGGAAAGCACGGAGACGCTTTTGTAAACATCGTCGCCGCGAAAAAGAAACGCGCCCAGCATATCGCGCAGGCGGGGGATCAAATCGAGCGAAGCGCCGGCCTCCAGAAACTCGATAACTTGCTCGCCGCCTTGCAAGGCCTCGGCCGCGTCTTGCGAAAAATAACCCGCGTTAATGCCCGCCCCGTACTTGATGCTGCCGGAAAAATCCGCGTCGGCTCCGGCGATAATCCTAAGCAGGGTCGTTTTGCCCGCACCGTTGGGGCCTGCGACTACCAGCCGCTCGCCGGCATCCAACTGCAAGTCCAGCCCGTCGATTACTTGCCGCTCGCCGTAGCCCTTGCAAATCCCCTCCAGCGAAAGGGCCACCCGGCCAGAGTGCGGCGGCGGGGGAAAGGTTATGCTGATTTTTTTTAGGCTTTCCGGGATTTCTATGCGTTCCATTTTTTCAAGCCGCTTGATCAGCTCTTGGGCAAAGGCCGCTTTGCTCGCCTTGTAGCGGAAGCGCCGGATAAGCGCCTCGGTCTTGACGATTTCCGCCTGCTGTTCCTTGTAGCGTTTGACGAGGCTTTCCAGTTCGATTTTGCGAACCTTTTCGTAGGAGCTGTAGTTGCCGGCGTAGCGTTTCAAATCGCCTTGAAAAAGTTCATAAACCTCGTTTATTGTCGCGTCCAAAAAATAGCGGTCGTGCGAGACCAAGAGGCAGCCGCCGGGGAAGGTTTTTAGCCAGCTTTCCAGCCAGTTTCGCGCTTCTATGTCCAAGTAGTTTGTCGGCTCGTCCAAGAGGAGGATATCCGGCGCTTCCAAAAGGATTCTGGCCAGGGCGATTCTCATTTGCCAGCCGCCGGAAAACTCGGAGGTGTCCCGCTGGAAGTCGCCGGGGGAAAAGCCCAAGCCGCAAAGCACGGTTTCGATTGCCGCCTCTCGCCTAAAGTACCCGGAGTTTTCAACCTGTTCCAACAGCCGGTGCTGTTCTTCCACAAGGGCTTCCGTGGCGGCCCCCGCGCTCTTGTGGCTCTCTAAAATTCCGCCGATTTCTTCGGCGCGGGCGATTATGTTGTGGATGTGGGCAAATGCGCCCTCGGCCTCGGCGTACAGGCTTTTGCCTTTGTGGACAACCCCGGACTGCGGCAGGTACGAAATGCGTGTGCCTTTTTGCAGGGCGGCATCGCCAGAATCCGCCTCAAGCTCGCCGGCGATGATTTTTAGAAAGGTGGTTTTTCCGCTTCCGTTTGCCCCCGTAAGGCAGGCGCGGGAGCCGGAGGCCAAGTTCAGGCTTACGTTTTTAAGAATATCCCTGTCGCCAAAGGCTAGCGAAACACGGGAAAATTGCACCCCTGCCGGGCGCGCCGTAAGCGACGCGCCGGCAATTGCAACGGCGGCCACGGTTTAAGACGCTTGATCCATAAAGAAGAACATCACCACCGGGGCGGCCGCCCGCCGTGAAACCGTAACGTTGTCAAGGGCAAAGTCCGGCACGGCTTCCAAACGCAGGCCGTATTCGTCTAGCGTGTACATAAAGCGCACGGGGATTTCCGCCCCCGATCCGTTTTGAAAATGAAAGGTGAAGGCTCCGCTGTAAAGGTTTTCAAAAAAGGGGGTCAGGAAAAGGTCTTTTTCCACCCGGCCTGTTTCGGCGGCTTCCGGCGGGATTAGACTGGGAACCAAACGGTCAAAGCCTGTCCAAGAAAACTCGCCGCTGGGCGACAGGGCAATAGTGCCGTAGTTGCCGCTTGTAAACACGGGGCCGTGATTGTAAATCTGGGCAAAGGAGCTTGCCCGGCGGTTGCGCTCCTGCGCGATAAGGTCGTCGATTCTTGCCGGCAGGGCGACAAACTGAAGGGTGCGCATATCGCCTGTGCTTTCTGTAAACTGAACTGTCAGGTTGGTGCTTGTGCGAAGGCTCATGCTCAGGCTGGTTCCGTCAAAAATCCAAGCGTTTTCCCCATCGGGCAGTATGCGGGCGTAGGAAAAGCTTAAATCCAACCCGGGCAGGGAGATTCGCGCGATGCCTGTGTCCCGGCCGGGATCAAAGCCCCAGCGGTTTTCAAGCTGGTTTATGTCCACACGACTTGTGCTGATCATTTGGGCGTAAAGTTCCGGCGACCAGACGGTTGCCATAACCGCGTCCAAGGCCGGGTCTTGGAATGTGTCGGCGAAAAAGCTGTCGTCCAAGCTCCCGCCGTGGTTCTCGAAAAGGCGCAGGCGGTTGGAAAAGCTGTAACCGACTGTTCCGTCTATGGCAAGCACACGGAACCATTCGCCGGGCAGGGGCTGGCCGGTTGCGCCTATGGGCATAATGCCCTCGGCTCTGTCCAGAACTTTGATTATTTCGCCTACCAGCATCCGGTACACTGTTGTTGCGGAATTGTTGGGGGCGTTGCGTATGGGCAGGCCGGGGTGCAGGTTTTCCGCATAAACTAGGGCGTAAGTTGAAAAGTTTTCGGCAAATGCAATGGCGTTGCTTCTTCTTGCGCCGACCATTTCAAGGTGCGCGAAGGGCACTTCGATTCTTGCCGGGCCGCCGTTCCTAAATTCCTGGGGAACGCCGACGACCCAAACCCTGTTGATGTTCGACCGCATATACACGGGCAATACTGTTCCAGAAACTATATAGGGGCTTTCCGTAGACCATAATAAAACGCCCCAGCCCAAACGCCGCTGGCAGGAAGAGAAAAGCAAAGCGGTTGACAAAAGGATTAACGCCCCGAAAATGAACTTTTTTCTAAAAATCATACGCACACCACCGTACAGAGGATTTTTGTTGTGGGTATTTAACCCGCGGGTACTTAACCCGGCTACAGTTTTCTTTCTATAAAACAACACAACCCGCCACAAGGTTTCTGTTTTTTTTCTAGCGGCGAACCGGTGTAAAATACCGGCTCGCCATTAGAAAGGCCTTATTCTACAATGGCGATAATGTCGGACATTTTAAGGATAAGGCATTCCTCGCCGTCAATTTTGACCTGGGTGCCGGCATATTTGTCGTACATGACTTTCTGCCCTACGCTTACCTTGATAACATCCTTGTCGTCGCCAATTGCGACAACAGAGCCTTGCTGGGTTTTTTCCTGGGCTGTGTCCGGAATGATAATCCCTCCAGCAGTTTTAGCCTCGTTTTTTTCCAGTTTAACCATGACTCGGTCGGCCAAGGGTTTAACTTTCATTTTGTCTCCTCCACGTTCACAATTTTTCTTTATAGGAAACCGCGCTTTCAAACGAAAGCGGACTTCTTAACAGAAGCCGCCGCTCCCTAATCCACTACAATATACAAAAAATCCGCCTTACTGTCAACCGGCAGATCAATGAACAAACTGCAAAACTCGGTTAGTTTTGCAGTTTGCTTCCGAAAAACCGCCTGCCGGCTGCTACCAAACGTGAGCGTTGCCTGGGGTTACTTCCCGGATCTCGATCACTTCCAGTTGCGGCACTCTAAAGCCAAAGCCCAAGTATGCTTCCAGTACCCCGGTTACTTCTACCCAGGTGTCGTTTGGAAACGGCTCCCGCTCGCCTATGTCCACAAAAAAGCCGATGGGTTCCCCAAGGGGATCGCAGCAGACCATTAGGCGGATCACCCAGTTGTGTTCCCGCCCGGTTATGGAGCTTGAAATTGTGCCGAACAAGCCTTCGTAACGGACGGTTTGCCCGACAAAGTTGTCCATCTCCATCGTTATTTCCGTTACTTGCTGGATGAATACCCGCTCGTCTAGTACGATTGTCCCGTCGCCGGGGCCGCTCTCTTGGCCGCAGCCCGATAAAAACGCGGCCGCTACGAATGCCGCAAAAGCTATGTTCATTCTCTTCATACTTTACCTCCGATTCCGATTCTTTTTATCATGGACAGGCCGCCAAAAAGTAAAAACACGGCCAAGTTTACAGAAACTACGCTGGCTCCCGGCGGCATTCCCAACTGGAAGGACAGCACTATCCCTATAAAGAAGCATATCACAGCTACCACGCCGGATGTAACCACCACGGAAAGGAAGCTTTTGCACAGGCGCATGGCGGTTAGCGGCGGAAAGATGATGAGGCTGGCGATTAAGAGCGCGCCCATCATTCTCATTCCCAAAACTACGGTTACGCCTGTCAAGAGGGCGAGCAGGGTTTTGTAGACTTCGGTCTTGGTGCCGGTGGCTTTTGCAAAGGTTTCGTCGTAGGTTACGGCAAAAAGCTGTTTGTAGAACAGGATGAAAAGCAGGGTTACGACGATGCTGAGTATTACGCTGAGTTGGGTGTCCGCCCGTGTCATGACGAGTATGCTGCCAAACATGGCGTTGCAAACATGGGTGGTTAGCCCGGTGGTTTCGCTCACGATGACGACTCCGACTGCAAGGCTGCCGGCAGAGATTAGCGCGACCGCGCTGTCCCCCTTGATTTTGCTGTTTTCGCTTAGTCGCAAAAGCGCGATTGCGGCGACCAAAACGATGGGCATGGACACGGCCAGGCCGTCAAAGCCCAAGGCCGTGGCGGAGACTAGCGCGGCAAAGCCCACGTTGCCAAGGCCGGTGCCTATCATGGCGTAGCGTTTGAGCACTAGGCTTACGCCCAAGAGCGATGCGCACAGCGATACCATTAATCCGACTGTTACTGCCCTTACCATAAAGGTAAAGGACATCATGTCAAGTATTACCGACATTGTCGTCCTCCTGTACTTCCATAAATCGTTTGCCTGGGGTGCTCTGCTTGTAGTCGGCGGCGGTTCCGAAGAATAGCTGCCGGTTGTGCAGGTGAAGGATGTGCCCGGCCTGCGCTACTGCCGTGTGTATGTCGTGGGAGATCATGATGATGGTGATGCCGTTCTGCCAAAGCTGGCGGATTGTCTGGTAGAGGTCTGCCGAGGCGAGTGGGTCAAGGCCGGTTACCGGTTCGTCCAAAACGAGTACTTTGGATGTGGCGCAAAGGGCGCGGCTTAACAGCACCCGCTGTTGCTGCCCGCCGGAGAGTTCCCGGAAGGCTTTTTTTCGCAAGTCCAATACGCCGAGTCTTTCCATGTTTTCCAAAGCGATTTGCCGGTCTTGCTTCGAGTAAAAAGGCAGGAGGCCCCGGCTGTTCAGCCGCCCGGAGATTACGACTTCGTAAACGCTGGCGGGAAAATCCTTTTGCGCCGGCTGCTGCTGGGGCAGGTAGCCGATCTCGGTGGGCTTTAGCCCCTCGCCGGTTTCGATTGTGCCGGCGGCGGGGCGCATCAAGCCCAAGAGTCCCTTCATGAGGGTGGTTTTGCCGGAGCCGTTTTCGCCCACGATGCAGAGGTAGTCGCCTCGGTTCACTTCAAAGTTGATTCCTTGCGCGACTGTTCTTCCTTCGTAGGCAAAAGCGGCATTGCGGCAAGCAATTATTGCCATAGGGCTTCTCTAAGGCGTTCTGTGTTTCGCCACATGATGTCCAAAAATGTTACGCCGGCGGCAAAGTCGGCCGGGCTGAGGTTGTGCGCGGAATGCAGTTCGACCATTGCTACGCCTGTGTCTTCGGCAATGACGTTTGCGATTTCGCGCCCGGAGAGTTCCCTGTAAAAAATTGCCGGAATGTCATGTTCGCGAACTAGCTGGATGAGGCTTGCCACTGTTGCCGGGTCTACCTGTGTTTCCACGGAGCAGCCGTCTAGGGCGGCAAAGTAGTCTAGGCCGTAATCTATGGCAAAGTGCCGAAAGGGGAAGCGGTCGGCAAAGACCATTTCGTTCCGCCCGGCGGCGGCTACTATGCTGATAAATTCCTGATCCAAAAGCTGAAGTTCGCCGATATAGGCGGCGGCGTTTGCTTGGAAAAAGTAGGCGTTTGCCGGGTCAAGCTGGGAAAGCACGTCTGCCAGGGCTTCCACGAGCAGGATGGCTCTTTGGGGCGATGTCCAGACGTGTTCGTCTGTGGAGTGGTCGTGGCCGTCGTGTCCGTGGCCGTGGCCATGCGCGGGGACTTCGTCTATTTCGTAGACTAGGTCAACGAGCGACATTGCCAGCGCTTGGTGTCCCTGCGCGGCAAACACGGATGCGAGTACGGGGGGAACCCATGTTTCCCCGTCCCCGCCCAAATATAGGAAGAAATCGGCGTTGCTTAGGGTGATCATGTCCATTGGTGTTGGTTCAAAGGAGTGGCTTTCCGCGCCCGGCGACAGGAGCATGACGACCTGCACCCGGTCGCCGCCGATTTGCCGGACAAAGTCGAAGGACGGAAAAATCGTTGTTACTATGCGCAGGCCTTCTGCTTCCGCATCAAATTGCGCCTGCCCGGCGCCTCCCCGTCCGCAAGCGGCCAATGTCAATATTGCGGTCAAAAAAACGGCCGCCAGTTTGATTTTAATTTTCATTTTATACTCCCACGTTGTTTTGATATTAAAGTTGTTCGGAAACTTCAGTTGTCGAACAAGTCCATTGTTTTTGCAACACCTCCACAATGCGCCTATTTCATGGTTTTGTCAATAGGCAAGACTAACCGGGGAAGGTTCCAAAGACCTCCGCGCCTGTTTTATGTTTTTATTATGGGGGGCAATTGTGTCAGAATTATGACTTTTCAAAAAAACCGATTTTTTCCCGCATTTTTTTGCGCCTTGGCGGGCAAGGCTAACCGAGGGGCTTGCCGGCGGCGGGTCTGGCGAAAATGCGGCTTGACAAAGCCGTTTTTTTGGGCTATCTTTAGCATTATGGGAGGTGCCGGCCTTTCAGGAAGGGCTGGTGAAAATTATGGGAACACACGGGGCAAATTATGGAAGTGGACAGCGTGGTTTTTGCCAAACACATAATCAATCGCTTCAGTTTTGTGAATGAAGCGGCGGGGGGCAAGCTTTTATTAGGCGAGACAAAACTGCAAAAACTACTGTTTATATGCGACGGCTATCTTTTAGCCGCCGGCTCCAATCTTATAAAAGAGTGCGCCAAGGCTTGGAATTACGGCCCGGTATACCCGCGCATACATACATGGCTCAAAAAAGAGACGGATGCTTTCACGAAAAAGTATGAAGGCATTCCAGAAGAGCTTTCGGAAAAAGAAGAAATAACCGAGCTGGTTGACGCTGTCTTAAACACTTACGGGCGATGGAGCGCGAATGATTTATCAAACTGGTCGCACCGCCCCGGCAGCCCGTGGGAGACTGCCCTTGAAAAAGGCAGGGGAGTTATGAACAGCCCCATTGATAAAAACGACATGAAGGCATATTTCCAAGGGCTTGTCCGTGGCAATCAACAAAACAATTCTTGAATCAATAGAAAAAGAAGGGCGACCGGGGGGCTTGGATGCCAGCCCGGATGACGGCGGCGACAAGCTCGATCAGGAATACGCGGACGAGGGCAAAAAATACCGGAATTGGCTTGCCAAGTTCGATCACGGCTACGAACTTATATCCCACCCTTTTGTTCTGCTTGTCGTCTCGGCAACGGTTTTTATAGGGATCGGCGTTGTCTTTTTAGTCTCCAGATACAAGCAACTGGTTGAACCGGATGCGGCTGTCTTTTACCAAATGCACAAAGACGCCAATGCCGTGTTTTCTTTCCTTTGGCCGGTGGTTATCACCTTTGTAATAACAAAGCTCCTTGAAAAGCGCAAAAAATAGGCTTGAGGAGAAAATGTCCCGGCGGGGCTTGCCGGGGGCGGGGCTGGCGAAAATTCTGCTTGACAAAGCTGTTTTTTTGGCTTATATTTAATCTGATAGGACTCCCCCGCACCTCTCCAAGCCCCTGCGGGTTTGTGAAGTGTAACAGTGGGGGGACGTTTTTTTATGCCGGCTATAAAAAGTTTTGCCGTCCCCGTTTGGAGTGGCAAGACGCGGTTGTCGGCGCGAAATGCTTTGTCGTGGCAAGGGAACGGTGATTTTTATGGGAAATAGCAAGCAGTCATTTGTGGAACGCAAAGAAGCGGCTTTGCGTGCGGCAAAAGCGCAAGGTATAGTCGATGTCGTTACAGCGGGCGATTCTGACGGGATTAGCCCGGAAACGGTGGAGCTGGCGGCCAAGCTGATGGAAAAACACGGGCACGCCGCTTACGAGAGGCTTGAAGCCCGCCGAAAATCCCAAATATGAGCGTTCCGCCAATTGTTTTTAAAGGCCTGCTGAAGACGCTGGCAGGCCAATATATCGATCAAAGGCAGGATTTCGCCGGATGTGCCGGAAAGGACTTTGGCACATTGATCAACCCATGTGCGCAAGAATTTTTTTCGATTGCCGTAATAGCGGAAGACCTGCCGGGCGATCTTGCCGCAGTGGGGGTTTTATGTGATGATTCCGCCTCTCACTTGAAAAAAAGAGGATATACGTTCTTTGTCTACATTGATTCTTCAAAGAAAAAGAAGAACATTACGGAGGACTTAAAAAACATTTTTTCCAAGCTGGTTCTTTCGCATGAAACCTGCCATTTTGCATTTTATTACGGGCTTTTCCTCGATTTGGGCGCAGATTTATCAAGCACTCTCTACGAAAAGTTTCAAAATATTGTTTCTGGCAAACTAAGGGATGCGATAACCCGCGAAACGAATATCACTTTTGAAACCGTGGTTGAAGAACACAGTTATAGCGAACTTATAACAAATTGGGGGGACTACCATGATTCGCATTTTACCAAAAACAGCCAAACAGTACAGGGCATAGCCCCATTATTCTATCACTTTTTTGACTACCTAACGCAGGAATAAGGGTATGCGCCAGCCCTACAACCGGGGCTAACGCCCGGCGGAGGGTTAGCAGGCTTCAAGTTCTCCGTCAAGGATCATCTTGTGGATGTCTTTCAGGTTTTCTTCCAGCTCTTCCAAGCTGAAGGCCTGCGTGGGGTATTCCGGGTACTCGTTTATATGGCCGATTAGAAATTTTCCGTCCTGCTTGTAGGTGTATTTAACCTGCATAAAATCTCCTTAAAGGGTACGTTTGGAGTTTATCTTTTTTCGCGCCCTCTTTCAAGCCGCCGGGGAACTTGACAAAACGTGTGTTATAACCTACAGTTAAAAAGTGAAGGATGTACTCACGTCGGAACCTTATGCAAAGTGGTTTCGCAAACTGAATGACAAAAGGGCAAAAGCCAGAATATACGCCCGTATAATGCGACTCGCTGAAGGCAATTCTGGCGACAGCCGCTTTTTTGAAGGCATTTCCGAACTGCGTATCGATTACGGCCCCGGTTACCGTGTCTATTACAAGGACACTGGCAGGGAGATCATTATCCTGCTCTGCGGCGGCGACAAAACCACTCAGCGGGCGGACATTGACAAGGCGAAGGAAATCGCCAAGTCTTACAAAGGGAGTTAAAGTGAAAACTGCGGCAAAAGAGAAAGTTGCATTTGAAAAGTGGAACCCGGCAGGGGACATTGAAGACAAGGAAGATGTTATTGCGTACCTTGAAGTCGCCCTTGAAGAAAACGACCCGGAATTCCTTTTTAAGACAATCGGATACATAGCCCGATCGAAAGGCATGGCGCAGATAGCCAGAGAGCTGAACCTTAACCGGGAGGGCTTGTACACGGCTTTATCCCCGCAAGGGAATCCGTCTTTTATAACCGTGGCCAAGGTGCTGGATAATTTAGGGTTCAGTTTGAGCGTTAAGCTAAAACCGCCTGCATAAAATCTCCTTTGCCGGGCGGGGAAAATCGCCGAGGGGCGGTTGAAAAGTATTCGGAAATGGTTTAGAATTGGGGAATGGGAAAAGATCAAAACAAGCTGAGAGGGAAAAGTCTGCCCGGCCGCACCGCTGTCCGCGCCGTTTGCGCTATCGCCTTGCTTTTTGTTTTTAGCTCCTGCGCCACGACCCGATCTCACTTTTCACGGCTGGACTCGGACGTTAGCCAGCATCGCTTTGTCGAGGCCATCGATCATCTTGAAAGAAACCGGGACAGGCTGTACAGCAACAGGGACACCATCCTTTACTATCTTGACAGGGGGATGTTGAGCCACTGGGCTAGAATGCACGGCGAATCTATCCGCCTGCTTACCCGCGCAGAGGAAGAAATCGAAGCGGCGTTCACGGTAAGCGTTACCCAAGTTATGGCGACTTTTCTGATTAACGACACGCTTAGGGACTATCCCGGCGAGGACTTTGAAGACATTTACATCAACATTTTTAACGCGCTGAACTTTTTCCATATGGGGATGCTGGAAAGCGCAATGGTCGAGATTCGCCGGATGAACCTGAAACTGATGCACCTTGCGACCAAGTACAGCGTGATGATGTCCGAGCTTCAGCAAAGGGCGATGCAAGAGGATTTTGGCCACGTTCCTTTTGACCCCAGCGCCCCGGTGAACTTTAGCGACTCCGCGCTTGCAAGATACCTGTCCATGCTGTTTTACCGCGCCGCCGGCATGGAAGACGATGTGCGCATTGCCAGCGAGTGGCTGAGGGTGGCTTTTGCCAACGCCCCGGCCGTTTACAATTTTCCAATTCCTTCTACTATTGTATACGAGCTTTATGTCCCAAGGGGCGTGGCGCGGCTTAATGTGCTTGCCTTTAGCGGGCTGGCTCCGATCAAGGAAAGTTCCACGATGCGGATTCCCCTGCCGGGGATGCGCTGGGCGCGGATCGACTTGCCGCACATGGTCAGCCGGCGCTCGGAGGTTGCGAGCATTTATCTTGTGCATTCCGACGGCCAGCGCATTCGGCTGGAGTTGCTGGAAGACATCGAGGCTGTGGCAATGGAAACTTTCAGGGCTAGGCGCGATCTTATCTATCTAAAAACGGTGATGCGCGCCATTACCAAGGCGGCGGGGTCGGTGGCGCTGGGGGTTGCGGCAAACGAGGCCAGCGGCGACACAGCTCTGGTTTTGGGGGTGGCGAGCATTTTGGCGCAAGTTTTTGCCGAAACCAGCGAGCGGGCGGATTTGCGAACATCGCGGTTTTTCCCAGGCCGCGCCTATGTAACGGGGATCAATCTGGAGCCGGGGGTTCACTCCTTTGACGTTGTTTTTTACAACAGGGCTGGCAGGCGGGTGGCTATAGAGAGCTTCCACAACTTTGTCGTCCGGGAAAACGCCCTTAACTTGGTGGAAGCCTTTCACTTGAACTAGAGGGAGCAGGCAGGAGAAGCGTTTTTCTCGAAATTTCCGGCAAAAAAAACAAAAATAAGTTGACAGCGTGGCCTCCGTATTGTACAATTTAATTAAATGCTACCTATATATGTATAAAGCTGGGGTTGCGCGGCTCTGGGGTATACAGAAGGAGAAGGTTCGTGGGAAGGTACGGTTTTTTTGTTTTGCTGGCTTTGGCTGCCGTTTGGATTATCTTGGTCGAAAGTCTTAGCTGGCAATCTTTGGCGTTTGGGCTTTTGCTGGGGGCTTTTTGCACTTATTTTTCGGATATGTTCCTTCCGCCAATAGAAGCGGCTAGAACCATCAATATTAAGAAACTATTCTTTTTCCCACTGTACGTCATTTGGCAGGTTTATTCCGCCGGGTTTCAGATGTTGAAGTTTGTCATTGTTGGCGGGAAATTTGCTTTTATAAATGTTAGGACTAATTTGAAGTCGGAAACGTTACGGGTTTTGCTTATGGATTCTATAACCTTTGTGCCAGGCTCAATTTCTGTCGATATGCACGATGACACCATAATGACCTTGTGTATGTACGACAAAAAGCTTGATGCCGACGATCCAAAGCACCGGGCTGCCTTTTACGATTGGATTGTAAGCGGAATGGAAGACTATCTGGCCAGGGCAGAAATCGAAGAAAAAGCTGTAGGCTATACAGACGACTACGATGATAATGATGAAGAGGTAAGTTAAATAATATGGAAGATTTTCTTACTTATGTTTTGTGGGCGAAATTCGCGGTGGTAGGCATCTATATTTTTTATGCCATAAGGGGGCCTAGCATTTGGGACAGGCTTTTGAGCATGAATCTTGTGGTAGCCAAAACCATTATGATAATAATTTTATTTGCCTCGATTACCGGCATGACCTTTTTGCTGGACTTTGCCATTATCTACGCTCTCTTTGGCTTTATTGGCACAATTTTTATTGCGCTTTTTTTGTCCAAACATAGGCTGGGCAAAATACGGAGAGGCGGCAAGTCTTCAACGCAAACTGTTGCCAAACAGACTGTTGCCAAACAGACTGTTGCCAAACAGACTGTTGCCAAACAGACCTTGTCCAAAGAGGGTGCGCCCAAAGGGGGCGGGGCTTAATGGCTGTTTCAGAAATTATCAGCAATGTTATAATAAGTATCGCACTGGTGCTCATGGTTTTTGGCATTTTCGGGCTTTTCCGCTTCAAAGACTATTACCACCGTCTTTTGATTATTGCCAAGATCGACACTGTAAGCATGATAACTCTTCTTGTGGGTTTTATTGTGCGGCACGGATTTAGCGCATTTTCCGCTAAATTGCTTTTATTGTTGGTTATCGTTTTGGTGCTTAATCCATTGGTAGCGCACGTTATGGTGCGCTCCGCCTACCGCTCCGGCTACCGGCTGTCTGGGCAGTTAAAAGCGGAAAAGGATGACGAAGCGGTTTTAGAGGAAGACGATGACGACAAGGATTGATCTGAATCCTGTGTGGTAAAAGAACAGCGAACTTGGAGGACGAATGTATCTGGATGTCAACATAACATATATTATCGCGCTACTGCTTTTTGTAAGCGTGTTTATGATAGTATTTGAGCGCAGGGTTTATCGTATTATCGTATACACTTGTATATATTCCCTGCTTATCTCTATGGTATATTTGACTTTGGGCAGTCCCGATGTTGCAATGGCAGAGGCTGCAATTGGAACTTACGCGATTATCTTTTTCATTGTTGTTGCCGAAAAGTATTACGGCAAGGGGGCCAAAGAAGGGCTAAAAAACCGGGAGCTTGATGCCGTTTCAAAAAAAGGACGCGATGTTCTTAAAATTATTTGCGCCATTATATTTGTGGGCGGGATTGGCGCTCTTTTTATCAGCTTTACTCCTAACGTGGAAGCCAATTTTTATTTGCGCGATCAATTCCTTCTTCGCGCCAGCGCGGATGTTGGCGGGCGGAATGTTATTGGCAGTATTTTGATGGGTTACAGGCTTTACGACACTCTTTTCGAGGCGCTGTTGCTTGTTATCGCTATTATGGCTGTAAATCATCTGTCTTGGTTTGACAAAGACTATGTAAAAAGGGGAAAAACCAGCGAGGTTCAAAAAGACCGGGTGGCCTTTTACTCCGTCCGTGTTATTAGCCCGATCTTGCTTATTTTCGGCGTGTATCTTATTACAAACGGCCACTTGTCTGCCGGCGGCGGTTTTCAAGGCGGCGTGGCCGTGGCCTGCTTTTTTATCTGCCGTTACATGATACACGACATTTACGATCTGTCGGTTAAAAAGGTGCTTAAACTGGAAGAGCTTGTTTTTATCGCTCTTATCTTTGTATCTGCTCTTACCGTGTTTTTGGACACAGCCACGTTTATACGCAATTTTTATTACGAGTTTTTTTACACCTACCAAAACATTCACCTTATTGCGGCAAACTCTTTGGTTGGTATAAAGGTAGCTTGCGGCTTTTTTATATTGTTTTATCGCTACATCGCTATCGAAAGAATGTAGCGGAAGGATGTGTTTTTCATGGAAATTTTTGGCGTAAGGCCTGTGGAGATTTTTCCCATTTTTCTTTTTCTCATATCGATTTTCGGTATGATTACGACGAACAATATCGTAAAGTCTATTGTGTATACTCTTGTGCTTACCGGCTCTGTAATTGCCTTTTGGATAGCCTTGGGCAGTCGTGCCGGTTTTATTCCCCCTATCTTGGAAACAGATTATCATCTTGATCTGCATTTTTACGAGTTTGCAGACCCCGTGCCCCAGGCCTTGATGATTACATCGATCATTATCGGTTTTTGTGTTACTGCCATAAATATTATTATGCTAAACACTTTGCACAAAAGATACAAAACAACAGACTGGGAAACCATGTACAACATGGCAAGGGAAGAGGTTATGAAAGATAAAGACAAAACCCTAAGCGACATTGTCTACGAAGATAGCAAAAAGGACTTAGAGGTGTAAATATGCTTACGATTTTTGTGGTTGTTCCGGTTTTCATTGCAGTCTTTTTATTTGTTTTTTCCAAAAATGAAGGGGCTAAATCAATCGCCATTGTTTTTCAATCGATTTTTACAATCGCTACTTTTTGGCTGGTTTTAATCACAAGGGAAACCAGCATTGTTACCCCGGTAGGCGGCTACGACGGGGTTTTAGGGATTTTATTATACGCTTATGATGTATCCGCCACTTTTGTTTTTTTAACCGCGTTGCTGTTTTCGGCTATAAGCATATACAGTTTTAGACAGGCCAATCAGCGGTTGTTTTGGTGTTTGCTCTTTTTGCTGGAAGGCTCGTTGGTGGGGCTTTTTCTTACACGCGACTTGTTTAACATTTTTGTAATGGTAGAAGTAAGCACGGTGCTTGTTATTATTTTGATGATGTATAACAGAGACCGGCGCAATATGTTTACCGGTATGGTGTACCTTATGGTGAACATTGTCGCTATGCAACTTTACCTTTTAGGGCTGGCTTACATTTATCTGATAGGCGGCGGCTTTGATATTTTTCACTTGGAAGGTGTTTTAGCAAATGTAGACCAAGCCAATTTGGTTTTGCCTTACGCGCTTGTTATGACGGGCTTGGCATTTAAGGCGGGCATTATCCCCTTTATTAGCGTAGTTCCAAAGGCAAGGCTGTATCCCGGCGCGCCTACGGGCGTGGTCGCTATTCTTTCCGGCATTCAAGTTAAAACGGCTGTATATGTTTTTATGCGATTGCAGACGATGTTTGGCGATACTGCCCACTACAACTTTTTTCTTATTATAGGCATTGCAACCGGGCTTACTGGGGTTATAATGGCTATTGCACAGACTGATGCAAAAATGGTTTTGGCATACCATACGGTGTCTCAGGTGGGGTTAATTACGATTGGGCTTTCTGCCTTGGACAATTATGCGATGATTGGCGGGCTGTATCATATTGTGGCTCATGGTACTTTCAAATCCACTTTGTTTTTAACGGCGGGTATTTTGCGGCATTCTTACGGCACTTTGGATGTTTATGCGATACGGGGTGTGTTAAAGCGAATGCCGCTTGTGGGGTTGGCAATGGGCTTTGCCATTTTGGGTATTATGGGCGCGCCATTTTTCATTGGCAGTATTTCCAAATACTATCTTGGCTACACTGTAGACCCGTGGATTGCCTGGTCTATAAACATTATCAGTTTGGGCACGATTATTTCTTTTATAAAATACGGTTCCATGTTGTTTGGCGAGGATTCTGGTCTTAAAGGGCAGTTCCCCCAAGCGGATATTTGGAGGTCGGCTCCGTCTTTGCTAATGGGGGGGCTTTGTTTGGCCGGCGGTCTTTTTGGCGCACAGTTTATAAACTTTTTGTTTAGCAGCACTATTGCCGCCGACAATTTGAGTATAACGGTTGCCCCCTGGACTTCGCCGGACAAACTGCTGACATTTTTTGGCTCGGTGGTTGTGGGTTTGTTCATTTACAAGTACGTTGTCAAGGGGAATAAGGCTTTGAAAAAGCTTGGCGAAATGGACATTGGCTTTAAACCGATTGTGGCCTGCACGATAGCTTTTGTCGGGATTCTGTTGCTTGTTGCCGGGGTTTGGTAGAATGCGCGTTCACTGGGGCAATCCCCGTCGGTGAAGACGGGGATTGTTGCCGGCTCTTTACGAGATAGCTTTAAATTCGGCCGCTATTGCTTCCCCGTGTTTCCGCCATGTTTTGAACTTTTCGTGGTGTGCTTGCCTTACCTGCAACTCTGTATGTATCTGCTCCAACCGCTTTTTAACGTCGGGATAATTGGGAAAACATTCACTGATGAATTTTTCATCATCGTTAATGAAAGCCAGATATTCCTCTCGCTGTTCTTCAAACCCAAGAATCATTTCAGAAACACCTTGCCTAAATTCTTTGGCTGCTTTATCCTTTTTATAGGCATCCCATACCTCAAGAGCTAAAGAAATTCCTGCTCCAATTATTGGAAGAGCTGCATTAATTTTACCAGCTAACTTAACCGCTCCCCAAGGTTTAAATTTGAATGTTGGGGCTATAAAATTGCGTGCGTTCTTAACAGTCTCATTGGTGATATTTACACCTTTACTAAGAAACGCTGCTCCTTTTTTTATACCCCCCTTTGCCATCTGCCCCATGATGGTATTGTATTGCTGGATTCCTGCATCCAAACTAATTTGCATCTTGTGAATCTCGTTATACGCAATATCAAGATGCCGTTCAAATTCATTTTTTATGTTCGTCGATAGAACAATCCCGTCTTTGCCTATATTCTTTTGATAAAAATCAGAAGCAGTCTCTAGCGATAGGCCTTCTCCCTGCAATATCAGATTGGAGTATAAATTTTTTATGAATTCGCGCAATGCAACTCGTGCTTCGCTAAGCCTGTCATTGAGTTGTTTCATTTCGCTTTCCTCTTTATTGCATAATTGCTGTAGCTTGTTGCATTCCACGTTTGTTTCTTCGTCCCGGGCTATGGCAATAGGGAGTTCCCGTATAAGAATATCGCTGATAATGCTTTTTTTAGACTCTTCTATAAGAGCCGCGCTGGTACCGGCAGCCTTTATTTTTTCGGTTGTTGCTTTTTGAAGAGACCCAATGCGCGAAAGCTTCTTAAAATTGTCCAAGTGTGAAAGCCAATATTCAATACCTTTTTCAAAAGGGTTGGCAGAAACCGCAACTATGGTTAATTCGTCATTCGAAATTAAATCAAAATCCTTTAGCCGGCTTGTAATATTTTGCCGTTTAATTGCCAGCCCTTTTTCGTAGTCATCATCATCTTCAATATCAACTTCCTCATCAAAGCGGCTCAATATAAAGACCGTTCTGGGAAGCAGGTTTAAATCCTTAAACAGCCAAACCAATTCTTCTTTATGGCTTTCCTTTACAGGGTTGTTCGGGTTCATTACATAAAGAACCAAGTGCGCTTCGCTTACATACTTTCTAGTAATTTCCTTGTATTTTTCCCGGCTGGAAGTTTCCTTAAAACCGAACAATCCGGGGGTGTCGATAAGATCAAAGTCGTCCATTGAATAAACGGCCACCGAGTCGGAGGATTCCTGCTGGTTAATTTTCATGGTGCTTTTGTCGTATTTTTCCGCCCATGCCGCCGCAATGGAGGTTTTGCCTTCGGAAAAACCGCCGATCAAAGCAACCTTTAGCTTTTCGTCTGCCGTGGCTTTAATTCCCGCTTCAATTTTTTGCATTAGTTTTTGCTCTATTTCCACCCCGTACTCTTCGCCTTCTCGCAGAAAGTCGAGCAGTTTTTTTAAAATTTCAACTGTTTGCGCCTGCTGTTTTTTGAATTCACGAATCGTTTCCATTTATTTTTCTCCTTCAATTTTAATGGCTGCCGCCAATCTGGTAAGATTTGATTCGGCATTGGCCAATATTTTATTTACTTCTATTATACGGTCATGCGTCTTTGCCAGCTCTTCTTTAATGTCGCCAATGCCTGTGTCCAATGATTTATAGGCTTCCGCAAGATTACTGTTAATTGATTCCAGCGCAGTCTGGCCTATTTTTTCAATATTTTCATCCGCTGATTTTCTTTGTTGCGCTTTTCGGGATTCAGCACTACGAAAAAGGTCATATATAAATTTCGCTACAACGACAACTAAGCCAATTACTACCAGTATTTTAACGAACAATACAGCCTTTAACGCTACGATCATGCCCACAGCAGAGCCAGAAAAACTCATCAAATGTTCAAACCAATTTATTCCGCTCTTTATATCAATATTCAATTCAAATTTTTTATCAAATTTCCCAGTTTTAGAATATAATGCAAGCAGTTCTTCTGCGTCTTTCTGATGCTTAGTCATTATATCATAAACATCTTCTTTAAATATGTCGATAATTCGGTTGACTTCTTCTTCTAAGGACGATTGTAAATTTTCAATGCCTTCTTTTATATATTTTTCAAGCGCATCTTTAAAATCACTATCGTTCATTTCTTGCTTTATATCTTCATATATTTTATTCCGCGCATCATTTTTAAAATTTTGAATTGCTGTGTTAGTTGCTGCCTTAAGGCGTTTTTTGAATATTTTTTTAGCGTCATCTAATTGAATACGAGTAGACTTTTCACGCTCGACGATGTCTTTATGAGCCTTAGCGGACTGTTTTATAATTTCATGGATTCCCGCTACTGTGCGATTCAATACACCGACGGTTTTCATAAGGTTCGACTTTTTTATTTTTGCCTTGCAGTTACTCACTACATCGGTTGTGAGCCATGCAGAAAATGCCTGAACTTTTGCCCGGTCAATAAGTGTTTGAGGCGATGCAAAATGCCCGATAAACTTCTCTTTTTTGGAGGCGAAGTCGTTTTGCCAGCAATTGGCAACAGCCAAAAAAGCCGGGTATGCGCTTAATGAATAAGTGCTTCCGTATTGTTTTCCCAGATGGCTGTGCATTATTTTATCAAGAGCTTGAAGGCCGCCTGCTTCATCTTCATCTACAAGTCGCTCATTTAGGGAGTTAGGATTTTTTACCCTTTTGTTGAATACGGTAAAAACCTCGGTCTGATGTCCTAAATGCTTTTTAATTTTTTGCAATGTTCCTTCAGTCCCCTTGTCTCCTGTTTGCGGCGGCGTGGATTTGCTTGTTACATAAAACACCGCATGGGCTTTCTGTACAGCCACATTGATATTGCCTAAAACAAGGCTTTCATTGCCTTCAATGCCGGGAAGATCAAGCAGGGCAAATTTTTGACCCTTGGCTTCAAATCGATAACTGGTAACATCGCGGGTAAAATCAGATCGGCCGTCCCCGATAATTTGCCCGTCGTTGTGCGCTTTTATTTGTGTTGACAAAAGGCTGGCTTCATTGTTTAGCTGTTCTTGCTTTTCCTTAATTTCATTAACCTGCCCGTTTAATTCATCGTTTAGTTTTTCCTTTGATTGCAAGAGTTCATTTTGCTGGCCATTTACAATCACAATACCGCTTTCTTTTTCCGCAATTTCCTTTAATGTATTTTTTAACGCTTTTTGGGAAGGCAATTTTCTGAACAAATACTTAAAGAAATTAGCTACAGAGCCTTTCTTTTCAAGTTGCGCGGCAGAATTTAATTTGTCAACTTCATTTTTTAACGATTGTATTTCTTCTGCGTTTTTTTGCAACTGAAGAGAAATATTTTTCAACTGATTGTCAATGTCGTTAAATTTATCTTTATATTTATTCGTAACACTATCCATGTTCTGATGTGTTTTGGTAATGGCGGCCTGAATTTTTCCGTATTCTTCAACCTTACGGCTAAACTCTTGCCTTTCCTTTGCTTTCCCCGGTTCTGCCAGCAAAATTCTAAGTGTTTCAATTAGAGTTGACTTTCCGGCATTCGTTTCGCCGTAAAAGGCTATGGTAAAAACATCCCACTCGGCATTTTTTTCCAATTCCGAAAGAGAATCCAGAATTTCTTGCCGGGAAACAGAGAGATTTTGCTTCGCACTTTTCCACGCTATCTCCAATTCTTCATCCTTTGCCGGATTTTTAAAGGATAATAACAACTTGTCCACTTCTGAAAGAATTGTCGTATAAATTTTTGAAGGGGAACTTACATCAAACAACGCGGCACCTCCCAGCCTCTAGGATGAATGTACACGCGCCCTCGAACCGAGCTACTGAAAATGGGGGGG
>WRKI01000316.1 GCA_009778155.1 Spirochaetota bacterium | reverse complement strand
CTTCCAGCACCAGCGCGTGGTTCTTCGCTTCGCATAACGCCTGCACCCGCTTGCCGTTTTTCGCCGCAAGCTCGTACACATGAAGCCCCACCGATGTCGAGCCGACAAAGCTCACCCCGTTAATGTCCGGATGCGAAAGAAACAGCTCGGACTCGTTACGCGAACAAGTTATAACATTGACAACCCCGTCGGGGAGCCCGGCTTCCTTGTAAAGCTCCGCAATGCGTAACGCGGTCTGCGGGGTAAAGGTCGCGGCTTTCAGAACAATCGTGTTCCCGCAGGCGATGCAGATGGGAGTCATCCAACCCATAGGGATCATCGCCGGGAAATTGAAGGGGGCGATTCCGGCGAACACGCCCACAGGCTCGCGGTACAACACCGTGTCAACCCCGCTTGCCGTGTCCATTAGGCTTTCGCCCATAAGCAGGGACGGCGCGGATATGGCGTGTTCGGTCGCCTCTTTCGCTTTGAGCACGTCCCCCTGGGCTTCTTCCCAAACCTTGCCGTTTTCCAAGGCCACCAAGTGGGTAAGCTCGTCCATGTGTTTGATCAAAAGGTCGCGCAGGTTGTAAAGCACCTGCACCCTTTTTAGAACCGGCGTCGCCGCCCAGCCCGGAAAGGCCGCCTTTGCCGCGGCAATCGCCTGGTTCACTTCGTCTTTTGTGCAGCAGGGAACCTTTGCGATAACTTCCCCCGTGCTTGGATTGTAGGCGTCGTTGTAAGTGGCCGTTTTGGATTCCACAAACTGTCCGTTGATAAACGCTTTCAGCTTTTTAGGCTCGCTCATTTTTTTCTCCTCCTAATAAATATATCGGCATTATTTGCCTTACTCCCCTTTAGCATCGGGGTCTGCTATCATTATTCCGCGGATAAGCGCAAGTAGCTCGTCATAACTGCCAAGAAAGCTCAAAAGAGTCCGGCGGGTCGCGCCGAAACTGTCGAACTCTGCCGGGGACAAACCCTTTTCGCTGTATGCGCGGCGAAAGTCCGGGAATTTTTTTTCAAGCTCGGCGATGATGCGCGGATCAACTTCATCGTCGATGCGGTTTTTTACCTCGACATCGCTTGCGTTAAATTTCTGCTGCCAGTCGTATGGAATTGTCATTGACATATCGCCGCCTATGAATTGCGACCAGTGCATATGGTTGCGGTATGCCGCGTTGAGAAGTCTTGTTCTGTAGCCGCGCTCCTTGTAAAGCCGGTAAGTTTTTTTAGCCGCCGCAACCCCAGCCCATTCAAGACAGGCGGGATCGGTTATTACTCCTTTTTTTCCCATAACGACTTTAAGCCAGTCGTCAAGCCGGCCTACCATGATCGTGCAGATCGGACTCATTAGCGAGATGTCTTTTCCCGCTTGTTCGCGGCGTTTTAGGCCGCGCTCTACAGCTTCGGCGACCGCTATGCACTGCGGCACGGTGAAAGAAACAGTGGCGTTGACGCTTACCCCCAGGTATGACAATTCTTCGACAGCTTCTATGCCGGCCTTTGTTACCGGCAGTTTTATGTTGTTGTTGGGATAAAGCGAGTCAAAGTATGTCGCTTGTTCTACCATAGCTTTTGCATCCCGCCAGAACTTTGTGTTAGTCTGAATGGAAAGCCGGCCGTTGCGGCCCTTGTTTTTGTCGTAAACCGGTTTGAGAAGTTTTGCCGCATTTACGCTGATCGTCTCTATTATTTTCCAAGCGATAAAGTCCTCGTCCGCCGCCGGGTTCTCCTCGATTAACTTTACAATTTGCGGCCTCCATGTTTCAAGCTCTTTTTTCAGAACCTGCCCCACGATGACCGGGTTGCTCGTGCCGCCGGTTGCGCCGTAGCTTATCGCGTCTGCCAGCTCTGATACCGAACAGGAATCGTTCCAGAATTCCGTGCGGCTTTTTTCCGTCATTTCTTGCAAGGCTTTACTCATATTGCTCTCCTTCAGTTTTTCTCTTCTTCAAATTTCGCGTCATACAGCCATGTGTAACGCTCGTCATCGACACGCTTTGTCCACGGCTCGCCGTCAAGGTGTCGTATCATCCAGCAAGTATACATCACATAACCGGGAGCGGCAACTTGCGGATGCGTTTTGCCGCCAGGGATTGCCGAAAAACTGCCGTCCGTTATCTTGTAAACATCATCTCCGACAAAACTTGCGCCGAAACCTTCCGGCCGGTCAAACAGAAAATAGTAAGTTTCCGGCTGGATGTGGCTGTGCGGGATGAAGCCCGACCAGTTGCCGCGATCGTTCATTACCTCGCCCAGAACCATGTTGGAATAGGGCGCGCTGTTGTAGTCGAAGATCGTGTTCACTTTGCGGTTGGCCGTGTCGCCGAACTTGCCCCGGCAGACATCGTTCCAAGGGGCGTCGCCGGGGGTGTAAAGCTTGGATGCAAATTTGCGCCCGTTATGCGTGCGTTGCACTAGAATTTCCGTGCCGTCCTCGCCGGCATCTGCCGTAACTTCAACGCCGCCTGCCGTGTGCAGGCAATATGGGCCTTCTGCGAAAACATTTTTGCGGCAGGCTGTTTCCGCCTTGCCTTCCCACGAAAGTTTGAGCTTGCCTTTTTGCAGCAAGATTGCGATTTCCTCGCCTGCGTAAAGAAATGTACGTTTTTGCCCGGCATTCATGCGAAAGACTCTTATGTCCATGAGCATATCGCGATATGGGCCGTCGTAACTTGTAAGCGGTTTTTCCCCGTTTTTGTCAAATTCGGGATAGCCGAATACTTTTTTTTCCATTAGTACAGCCTCGCTTTTTTGCGGCCTTCCATAACGCGCTCGCAGGCGGCCAGCACTTCCGGCTTTTGCGAACTCGTAGCGATTCCGACATTCCACCAACTGTTGTAGCCGTCGGTCATGGTTTTGGGCAAAACTTTCAAGTCGATCAAGACAGATGCGCTTTGCTTTTTCGCATCGATAAGCGCGGCTTTAAGCTCTTCGATTGTTCTCGCCGTGTATGTTTTTAGCCCGTAACCCTTGGCAACCTGCGCGTAATCCACCGGGATCATCGCACCGTCGGGTTTGTTTCTGCCATCCCTGTAGCGGTATTCTGTTGCCAGACTGCCCACGCCGTGCGTCATCTGCAAATTGTTTATGCAACCGAAACCGCAGTTGTCAAACACGAGTATGTTGATTTTAAGCCGCTCTTGCACCGCCGTCATTATCTCGCCGTGCATCATCTGGAAGGCGGCATCTCCGACAAAGCTGTAGACTTCATGCTCCGGCTCAGCCATTTTTACGCCTAACGCCGCCGCAACCTCGTAACCCATGCAGGAATATCCGTATTCGGCATGGTAGCCGCCGCGTTTGTCGGTAGTCCACATCCGCTGGAGACAGCTCGGCAAACTGCCGCCCGCTGTTATGATTATGTCGTCGGCCTCGATGCATTCCCTAACCGCGCAGATCGCCGCCGTTTGCGTCATCTCGCCGCCGGTGAGCTTGCGGAATTCCTCGATGCTGCGCGGATCCATGTCCTTGACGCTAGGCTCAAAGCCCTGCCCGTAGGAATAGGCGGCGAGGCGTTTCATCTCGGCATCCCATGCGGATTTTGCCTGCGGAATTTCTGCCCCCCAATCTGATTTATAATTTTTACCGCGCAATTTTTCCGACAGCGCAAGAAGCGTTACCTTCGCATCGCCTAACGCCATGACCGCATCCATTTTGCCCGCGTGAAATCGGTTGTTGTTTATTGTAACAAAGCGTATTTGCGGGTTTTGGAACTGGCTTTTGGAGCTTGTCGCGAAATCTCCCAATCTTGTGCCCACGGCGATTACAAGGTCGGCTTTTTCGGCAAGGTTGTTCGCCGCAAGAGTGCCCGTTACGCCAATTCCGCCTAAGCACATCGGGTGGCTTGAGACGCAGGCACTTTTTCCAGCCTGTGTCTCCCCAAACGGGATGGCAAATTCCGCGCAGAAATTTTCCAACGTCTCGCCGGCCTCTGAATACTTAACGCCGCCCCCTGCGATAACCAGCGGATTTTTCGCGGTCATGATAAGCGTTGCAACTTCGTCAAGCTCTTCTTCAACGGCAAGAGGCCGCGTGATTTTATGCACCCGCTTTTGAAAAAAATAATCGGGAAAATCGAAGCTTTCGCCTTCGGTATCTTGGCACAGGGAAATGCAAACCGCGCCTGTTTCTGCCGGGTCTGTCAAAATGCGCATCGCGCTGATCATCGCGCTCATAAGTTGTTCGGGCCGGACTATTCTGTCCCAGTATTTGCACACGGGCTTGAACGCGTCGTTTGTCGTTACGGCAAGGCTGTCGCTGCATTCAAGCTGCTGGAGTACCGGGTCCGGCTGGCGGCTTGCGAATGTGTCTGCGGGAAAAAGTAACAGCGGTATGTTGTTCACCGTTGCCGTTGCCGCCGCCGTTACCATGTTTGCCGCTCCCGGCCCTACGGAAGAAGCGCAAGCGATTATTTTGCGCCTGTTATGCTGCTTGGCAAAGGCTGTTGCGGCATGGCACATTCCCTGCTCGTTGCGCCCTTGGTAAATTTTAAGCCCGCCCGGGTTTTCGTCTAACGCCTGCCCAAGCCCTACGGCGATTCCGTGGCCGAAAATGGTGAAAATACCATCGACGAATTTGTTTTCTACGCCGTCAAACGCGACATACTGCCGATCCAAAAACTTTACCAGTGCCTGCGCTACTGTCATTCGCATATAAATCCTCCTAGTGTATTCATTTTATCCATGATATAAGGTTCTATTACGATAATTTATTTTTGAAACATGAAAAATATTGGTTCGCCGCCGCAAGCCGTATAAACCAATGGCATACCTGAAAAAACGGTATGCCATTGGTTTCGGTTTTACAGATGATCTGTTACATTATCCCGCGTAATAACCGGCGTGGGGGCATCAATATGCCTTTCTACCGGCAGGTTGTTAAGATACCTGTAAATGCTCTGAACGCCAAGGAAGCCCATGCCGGCCGCATCTTGGGCGACTGTGCCAAAAAGCCCGCCATCGCGCACAGATTCTATCGCAAAGCTGTTGCCGTCTACACCCATGACCACCGCTGTCATGTTATTCTGAGTCAGGGCAAGAAGGGCCCCCACAGCTTGATCATCGTTTGCGGCAAACACGCCGTCAACAGGCCCCAGTTGCAAAACGTTTTGCATAATGCTGAACGCCTGTTCCCGATCCGAAAATGCAGGCTGGCGGCTCTGAATAACTACGCCGTTTGCCCTGAACACGTTCTCCGCTCCGTCCGACCTTAGCGTCATCGCCACATTCCCAGGAGCGCCTTCAAGTATGGTAACAGTGTCGCCCGCGGAAAGATACCTCATCATTTCCTGCGCGCCCAAAGCGCCAATCTCGTAGTTGTTGCTGCCAATGAATGTTAGGAAAGTGTCAAAACCGTCAGGCATGGGGGTATCAATAACCGCTACAGGAATTCCTGCCGACCTTGCCATGTTCAAAACGCCGACTGCCGCAGGCGGCTGGGACGGGGCAAATACAATCCCCGACACGCCCCTGGCAATGATGTCTTCCATCATGTTAATTTGTTCGATAACATGATCTTCTGAAGGGGGCCCAAGCTCGATTAAGTCAAAGCCGTATATGGCCGCCGCTTCCCTTGCGCCGGCTAACACGCTCTGCCAGTAAGGAGATGCCAAGGTTTTAAGCACAATAGCTACCTGAGGCCTTGCCGCCTGAGCGGAACCTCTGGCAAAAGCGTTTCCTACAAAAACCATCGACAACGCCATACAAAGAAAAATCGCCAAAATTCTCTTCTTCATTTTCGTCCTCCACATGAACTTTAATATTTTTAGGACAGCAAACTGCCGTCCGTTTTCCCTACTTTTGCTTAAGCTACTTTTGCTTAAGCGCCCTCTGGCGAAGCACGTCAATAAAAACAGCGACAATTATCACCGCCCCTATCGAGAATGTCTGCCATGCAGAGGTAACACCCAAAAGGTTCAATCCGTTTCGCAGAACCGTTATCAATAACACGCCGACAATGGTATTGCCAATTTTGCCGATACCGCCAAAGAAACTGGAACCCCCGATAATAACAGCGGCAATTGCATCTGTTTCAATATCAATCCCCGCAAGCGGAAAGGCAGCGTTCACGCGTCCTACCAAGACAATCCCGGCAAGCGCCGCAAAAAAACCGCTCATGGCGTAAACCAAGTTAAGCGTGTTGTCAACATTTATCCCGGAAAGCCGGCTCGCTTCTTTATTGCCGCCCACCGCGTAAATATGCCTGCCCGTTCTTGTGCGGGTCAAAAAAATAAACATCAGCACATACAAAACTATCACTAATATAAACGAAATAGGCATCCGCCCGATTGTGGTGTTTCCCAAAAACAAAATCGGCGGGGCAAAGCCGTGAACGGGCATAGTTCCCGTAACGACAAGAGCGACAGCCCGCGCCATTTGCCGCATTCCCATAGTCGAAATAAAAGGATGCGGCAGACGCAGTTTTGTAAGCATTAAGCCGTTAAGCAGGCCAAGCATTGTACCAATGGCAAGGCACAGTATCAAGGCAAGGAAGGGATTCATATTCAAAGTAATTGCGAAGAAGCCCATGAACATTGTCGAAAGCGCAAGAACGGAGCCTACGGAAAGGTCTATGCCGCCGGTCATAATTACCAGAAACATTCCTATCGAAATAATCGCGTTTATTGACGCTTGGCCGGCCACGTTTACCAAGTTTGTAACCGTAAGAAAATGCGGCGATAAAATGCTCAATACAATGCAAAGCAACAAAAGCGACAGCAAAACGCTAAGGCTGTAAAAATGTTTTTTTATATTCAGCGCCGACAGTATGTTTTTCTTTTCTTGCACCTGCTCTTTGTTTTTCATTTTTTTCTCCAAAGTTATTGCTAGGGAAATTACGCGCTACGCGGCACTTGCGCCATTCCCGATGCCGCGTACATAATATTTTCCTGCGTAATATCCACCCCCGAATACTCCGCCGTTATCCTGCCTTCGTACATCACCATGATGCGATCAGACATTCCTATACATTCATCCATTTCAGAACTTACCATTACGACCGCTCCCCCTTGGCCGGTCAACTGGTTGATAAGGTTGTAAACTTCAACCTTGGCCCCGACATCAATGCCGCGTGTAGGCTCGTCAATAATAAAAATCTTGGACTTGCTAAGAAGCCATTTTGCAAGAACAACCTTTTGCTGGTTGCCCCCGCTTAAATTGCCCGCCAGTTGGCTAATCGAAGGGGTGCGTGTTTTTAATTTGCCGGCCATAAGCTGGGCATCCTCTTTGCATTTTTTCAACTTCAGAAACAAGCCGGATACATAGGTTTTCAAGTTCACCATCGTAGAGTTGAATTCAATATCTTGAATGAGAATCAAGCCCTGCCCCTTGCGGTCTTCGGTTAAAAAAGCGATGCCCGCATTGATTGAATCCCTTGGCTGTTTGACAGCGATTTCCCTGCCTTGCACAAAAACCTTTCCCGCGTCCAGAGGGTCTGCTCCGGTAAGGGCGCGCATTACTTCTGTCCGACCCGCCCCGACAAGGCCGGTAAAGCCCAGCACTTCCCCTTCGTGCACCGCGAAAGAAATATTGTCTATTACGCCTTTCCGGGTAAGCCCTTCGACCCTTAACAATTCTTTGCCGGCCTTTGTCTTTACCTTGGGATATTTATTTGTGATGTCCCGGCCGACCATTAGTTTGACAATGTCGTCTATACTAACATCTTCGGTATTTTCCGAGGCCACCATGTTTCCATCACGCAAAACGGAAATGCGTTGTGTAATAGCTTTTACTTCGTCAAGACGGTGCGAGATATAAATAACAGAGACCCCTTCGTCTTTTAGGTGTTTGATAATTCTAAGCAGTTCTTCCGTTTCCTTTGAGCTTAAACTTGCCGTAGGCTCGTCCATGATAATCATTTTTGCGCTGGCCCTTACCGCCCGCGCAATTTCTACCATTTGCTGTTTGCCAACTCCCAACGCGCCTACCTGAGTGTCAGGGTCAATTTCCAAACCCAATGTAGAAAGTAATTTTTTCGATTCGCTTCGCATTAGCGCGATGTTTGTAATTCCAAAAGCCTTGTTGGAAAGCTCCTCGCGCCCAAGATATATATTTTCGTAAACGGTCATGTACGGCACTTGGTTTAATTCCTGATAAATGCAGGCGATGCCGGCCGACATGGAATGATGAGGCGTTATGCGATCCATCTTTTTGCCGTTAAAAATTATTTCCCCAGCATCGGGGGCGTGGGCTCCCGTAACAATTTTTATAAGGGTGGATTTCCCCGCGCCGTTTTCCCCGACAAGGCCGTGTATCTCGCCGCGCCGCACTTCAAGGCTGACGTTGTCTAACGCCAGAACCCCTGGGAAGCGTTTTGTTACATTTTTCAAACTAAAGAGAATGTCCGCCATAAGATACTAACCGCCTCCTTTTTTAAGATTTGCCCTAGCAAATTGTCCGCCTTGAATAATGGTTCCATGAATACAGAAACCCTGCAAGTGTTTTTATTGCTTAAAAATTGATACATATTGCTCATTATGTTTTTGCCCCCTCAAGGCCCTCTGGCAATACGATGCTGTTTTTAGCCGGCTTGTTCTGCAGCCGGTATTTGTGCGGGGTGCAGCCCATGTATTTTTGAAAAAGGCGGATAAAATGCTCTGGGCTGTTAAACCCGCATTTTTCCCCTATAAATTCAACTGAATGTTCGGAATTGTTCAGCATACTGTTTGCATATAGAATGCGTAGCTTTACGATATGGGCATAAGGCGTTATGCCGGTGTGTTTTTTGAACATTCTTATAAAGTGATACTTGCTTACAAAAACGGAATTCGCAATATCTTCCACAGAGACATCTTTTGTAAAATGCCGCTCAATGAATTTTATCGCTTTGGCAATTTTTTCCGCAAGATAATCATTTGACGCGCCGTTATGGGAAATTAGCTCGCTTAGAATTAAGTGTATCTGCGCCGATATTTTAAACTCATTTTCATAGCCGTTCTCGGCAAGGCTAAGAATCGCGGCCATTGAATCAAGTATTGCCGCCGGGTTTTGAAGCTGTATGACGGGGCCTTGCTTTGCGACAATAAGATCGTAGAATGACGCGCTGCCGGCCCCATCAAAATGGAAAAAGTAAAAAGACGCATCCCCCTTGGAATAATACAAATGCGTTTTTTTGCAGTTCAGAATTACAATGTCATTTTGGTTCGCACTATAATTTTTCCCTTCGCAGGATATATGCAGACAGCCGCTATCGACAAGCATTAGAAGAAAATAATCGAAATTTTCACGCGAAACGGCATAAGAGGAATCGCAATAAAAACGCCCGGCGTAGGGGGCGTAGAACAATGATTGCAGGGCAAACTGCGACGGCAGATGCAGGTACATACTGGATTTTTTCAATACCCCTTTTTCCATGCCGTTTTCATATTCCGTAAAACGCTGAGTATCCTTTTTACAGTCTTTGTTCATAACAGCCTTACCCAATCCCTTAATCCTTTACAAGCGAATTTTCTCCCGTATGAACTTCCGCGCTCGGATCGCGTATTCCAAGGGGTTCGCTTTTGCCGGGTCCTGCTCGGCCTCCACAACCATCCAGCCGTGATACCGGTTTTCGCCAAGGGTTTTGAAAACCGAATCAAAGTCCACGCAGCCGTCTCCGGGGATTGTGAACGCGCCAGCCCGCACTCCGTCCAAAAAGCTCAAGGTTTCTTCCCGCACTTTTTTTACGACATCGGCGCGTATATCTTTCAGGTGGACGTGCCCCACGCGCCCCGCGTATTTTTCCAATACCGCCAGATAATCCTCGCCGCAATAGGCAAGGTGGCCTGTGTCGTATAACAGAAAGACAAGCGCGGGGTCGGTGTTTTCCATCATGCTGTTAATTTCCCCGGCAGTCTGCACGACAGTGCCCATGTGGTGGTGGAATGTAAGCCTCATGCCTGCATCCCTTGCGATGCTGCCCAGCCTGTTAAGGCCTTCGCATAACGCATCCCATTCTCGCCCGTCCATAATGTGGCGTTTTTCAAAAACGGGAACCGGCTGCCCCTGCGTGCTGTAACTTTGTTCCGATGCCCCGATTACTTTTGCTCCCATCTCTTTTAGAAAAGCAAGCTCCTTTACAAAGGCCGTTTCGGTTTCTTCAAATGGGCGGGAAATCAAAAAAGACGAAAACCAGCGGTTGCAAATTTGAAGGCCGCGCAAATTGAGCGCTTTTTTCAAGATCGCGGTGTCGGCGGGATATTTGCAGCCAACCTCACAGCCTGCGAAACCGGCAAGCGCCATTTCGCTTACGCACTGCTCGAAGGTGTTTTCCCTGCCAAGGTCAGGCAGATCGTCGTTAGTCCACGCGATAGGCGCGATGCCGAGCGATACATTGTTTGCGTCAAACATTCAATCCTCCTATTTGTAAAAAGACGGTTTGCCGCCCGTAATAATAGGTTCAACCGCGCCGGTCTCTTGCGACTTGACAAGAGCGTCCGACGTAACTGCGGCAATGTAGCCGTCCCAGGCCGTAGGCCCTTTAACCTCGCCCTTTATCGTAGATTCAATCCATTGTTGAATTTCCACGTCGTAGGCGTTTGCAAAACGCTGTTTCCAATCCTGCTCAATGTGTACCGAAACTTTTTGATCCTTGCGTAAAACCGGGAAGGAAGGTTCCGGCATTCGGATAACGCCTTCCTCGCAGCAGACTTCGCACTGGATGTCGTAGCCGTATTTGCAATTGACAAACACTTCTATATCTATGACAATGCCGCCCTTTGTGCGAAGGATCATCATTTGCGGGTCTTTAAGATTTGGGCGGGCGTGTTTTGTGCCTTTGCCGGTGATAACTTGCGCCGATACATACTCGTCGTTTATCAGCCATTGCAAAATGTCGATTTCATGTATCGCGGTGTCGTTCACGGCCATTGGCGTATTGTAATTTTCCGCCACGCCCGCGTTGCGGTGGGCGCAGTGTACTAAAAGCGGCTCGCCCATTTCGCCGGAATCGATGAGCTGTTTCATTTGCAGATAACCGGCATCGTAACGGCGCATAAAGCCGACCTGCACTAAATGCTTCCCGCCGGCAACTTCGGCATCGACTATTTTTTTGCAGTCTTGCGCGGTTGCGGCAAGGGGTTTTTCGCAAAACACCGGCTTGCCCGCGGCAATCGCCTGCAAAACAGACTCGGCATGGGCGCCGCCCCAACTGCACACAAGGAGGGCATCCACGTCGCCGGCTCCGACAATCGCCCCTCCGTCTTTTTCCACGCGTGCGCCGCAGAGCTTTGCGGCCTTTTTCGCGCTGTCCCCGCTTATGTCGCTTACGGCGACAACCTTCGCCCCGACAAGTTTGTTCGTTATGCGCGCGATGTGATCCTGCCCAATCGCCCCCGTCCCTATAACCCCGACTTTTAACGTTTCCATGTTACCCCCTGATAAAATTTTCACAGTTAAAACCGCATAAGCTCGCCGGATTCAAAAGCCGACTTGCAAGCATAAGCGATTTCCGACACCCGCGTTCCGTCTTGCACCGTAACTTCCGGCTTACGCTCTTCGATAATGCAGTCAACGAACTCCTGAACCTCGTTTATGTATGCCGCCGCGAAACGCTCAAGAAAATTTTCGCTGCATTCCCGGCGCACCCCGTGCGAGTCCAGAACCTCCACCAAATTTTTTTGCGGCACGGAAGCTATGCGCAACGTCCCCTTTGTGCCGACAATTTCTGTTTCGACATTGTAACCGTGTGGAGCCGTGCGTCCGGCAAAAAGAAAAGCCATGCAGCCGTCCTTGAACTTCAAAAGGCAGGCCGCGTTGTCCCCGTCGTTGTGTTCGGCGAATTCATTATGCGCGTAACAGCCGCCTATCGCGTACGCGGACACAGGCTCGCTGCCTGTAAACCACCGCGCCAAATCTATGTCGTGGACAGCCATGTCCAAAAACAGCCCGCCGCTGTGGGGCGCGTATGCAATCGCGCCGTCGATAAACTTTTCCGGGTCTTGGCTGTAAGATCGAAACAGAACGATCTTTCCTATGTCGCCCGCCAAGACTTTTTGCCGCGCGTATTTGTACGATTCGTCAAAACGTCGCATAAAGCCCAGCATAAAAACCAAGTCCGGGTGCGCCATGACCGCTTTTTCAGCCTTTTTGCACTGTGCCGCCGTTATGCCAAGCGGCTTTTCACAAAAGACGTGCTTGCCGGCATCCAGACTTGTGGCAATCTGCTCCGTGTGCAAAGCCGAAGGAGAGGCCAGCGCCACCGCGTCAACCTCCGGGCAGGCGATAAAATCCTCGAAGGAAGTGAAGCGGTGTTTCACGGCGAGCATACCCGCCGTTTTTTCCAGCTTTGCGGCATCGGGATCGCAAAGCGCGGCAAGCTCCGCCCCGCGCACCTTGCCGGCGATATTTGCCGCGTGCCGGACTCCCAGCCGCCCAAGGCCGGCGCAGCCTATTCTCACTTTATTCATACCTGGCCTCCATCCGTCATGGCAATCTCCATGTGTTTCATATTTTTGCAGAAAATCTCTGCAACATTCAGCAATCTATTCAAAGTTAGCATGGTTATTTCAGGCTGTCAAGAGAGAATTCTAACAGTTTTCAATTTTTTCAATCTTGCCCTGCTTGCATACAGCCGCCAAAACATTGCATAATTAGATATGGCAACGCTCAAAGACATTGCTGAACAGGCGGGGGTCTCTGCATCTACCGTATCTAGGGCGCTCAACGGGAAGGAGTACATAAACCCTCAAAAAAGGGCGCAGATTCTCAAACTGCTGGAAGAAAACAGCTATGTTCTGCCGGTCAAAACACCCCGAAGCTCCGCCGACGGGGTTTTGACTGTCGGGGTGGTCATTCCTGACACCTTCAATATGTTCCAGCGCCAGCTTTTCTCGATAATTCAGCGGTTTTTGACTTCTTTTGGATACAATACGCAGTTTTTTTTCATAAAACGCGACAAGGCCAGCCAAATGGAGTGCCTGCAGCGTATAAAATCCGACACCCCCAACGGGATTATCCTTTTAGACGAGATCAGCTCCCCGGATTTTTGCGAATACATTGCTCTGGCCGGCTTGCCTGTAGTGTCAACGATTATCAATAACGATGATTTTCCTACCATTATGATAAACGACCGTCAAGCGGCCGTTGACGCGGTAAACCACTTGATCGGCCTGGGACACAGGAAAATTAACTTTTTGGGAGGCAGCGGTTTTTCCTTCGGGCTGGAGCGCATAAAGGGCTACTATGATGCCCTTGAAGCCGCCGGTCTTGAGCCTGATAAAAGCCGGTGTTTTTGCGATGCTCAGTACAGCACTGAAGACGGGATGTACGGGATGCGGGAGATGCTGCTTCACGGCAGGGATTTTACCGCCCTGTTTGCCGCCAGCGACGAGCTTGCAATGGGGGCTATCCGGGCGTTAAAAGACGCGGGAATCCGCGTGCCGGATGACGTTTCGGTCATAGGGTTCGACAACATTGAAAACGCAAAATACTTTATCCCGCGATTGACCACCATTCACCAGCCAATAGAGGAGATTGGCGAACACGCGGTAACCAACCTGCGCCGCCTTATGGGTGTCGCGACCAATGTTTACCCCGAAATTATTATCCCCCACAAGCTGATTATCCGCGAATCGACCAGTTCCACCGCCGGGTAAAGCAAGCCCCAAATGAGCCGCGCGGCTTTCCCCCTATTTGTCCCCGGTGGGGGTTACCGTGTCGCCTTCTACCATTAATACCACGGCAGGCTCTTTTACAAAAGTGCGGTGAAGGACACCGGCGGGGACAGTCAAACCCTGGTGCAGGCCGAGCTTGAAAGCCTCGTTTTCAAGCTCAATATGGAAGGAACCCTGCAAGACGAAGAAAAACTCGTCTTCTTTGTCGTGCTTGTGCCAGTGGAACTCCCCCTCGTTAAAAACCCCCAAGCGCACAACATTCCCGTTCACCCTGCAAAGCGTCTGATTGTACCATTTTTCCTTGCAAGCCGCCGCAAGAGCCGGGACATCGATAAGCTTCAAAAAACCGTAACGCTCGTCCATGTGAATCGAGTATTTTTCATTTTGTTCCATATAATAGCCCCCTTATCCAGATTGAAAGCCGAAAAAAAGCCCTGCATCAGGGGGGCCGCGGCGCAGCAGACATTCGCTTACCGTTGCTTCCTTCCGGACCTGGCGGGGTTAGGCGTTGCATACTCGCACGGGCCCTGATGCAGGACTCTTACATACTGCCACATTTACGCGATCTTGTCAAGAGTGAAATAAAGATGCATAATTATTTATGTAGACAAACGGGGGCGCATAGAACCTTTGCGCCTTTTATGTGAGCCTTTCTTCTAAAACGCTGAAAAGGGGGGATTATGGTCAAAACCGATGTAATCGCGCGTTTGCAGGCTGCCGGGTTTTCCGCTTACCTTCGCGGCTTTAGCGCGGCGGACTCCTTTTTAGGCCGGGAGGCGGGGGCGAGCCTTCAAATATTTACCAGCGCGGACACGGCGGATTTGGCGCGTCTGTTTGAAAACTTGCGCTTTCCCGGAACCGAGCTTGCCGATGCCGCTCTTCTTGAAGAGTCCGCTCTTCGAGAAGAGTTCGCTCTTCAAGCAGGGCGGAAGGCTTACTACTTTTTCTGCGCCGATTCAGAAAAGCCGCCCGTCCGCACACAGCAGGGGAGCCTGTTTCCTGCCGAAAGCCGCGCCCCGTCCTTCGGCATTCTGGATTTCTACCAAGACCTTGCCACCGGCAGTTTTTTGGACAGGGGGGGAGCCTACCCCCTGCTTGCCGCCTTGCGCCGGGGGGAGCGTCTTTCTCTTGCCGAGATTCTGGGCGGCGCGCGCGGGGGCGCGGGGGACGGGGGGCATCTGGCCGATGCCGCCCTTATTTTAGCCCGTTACCTTCCTTTCGGCACGGAAACCCAAAGGCAGGGCGTAAAGGCGGCGGCCATGTTTGCCGCCAAAGGAGGGGGGCGGGGGCCGGGAACCGAAGAACAGCGGCTTTTGCTTTGCGGCCTTTTGGCTTCTCCCAACCCCGGCCTCGGTTTTGAGCTTTTGAAAAACACCGGTTTTTTAAGGCGGGTGTGGCCTGACCTTGCGGACATGGACGATGTGGAGCACACCAAGGAGTTCCACCCGGAAGGCAATGTCTTCAGCCACACGATGGAAACCTTCCGCCACCGCAAAGCCGCCGCCGGCGGTTCCTACGACTTGACGCTTTCCCTGGGGCTTTTGCTGCACGACCTTGGAAAAACGGCCGCCGGCTCCGCCGGCCGTCTGCGCTTTGACGGCCACGCTGAGCTTGGGGCGGCAAAGGCGCGGCGTTTTCTTGAAAGGCTCGGCTTCCCCGCTCCCTTGGCAAGCGATGTCTGCTATCTCATAAAAAACCACATGATCCCGGCGGCACTTCCCCGCCTGCCCCTTTACAGAACGCGCGAAATCATGGCTTCCCCCCTTTTCCCCCTTCTTATGGAGCTTTACCGGTGCGACGAGTCCTCGTCGTTCAAGGGGCTTGGCGGATATTATGAAAGCAGCGCGGTCTACCAGAGCTATCTTAAAAACAGCCGCAACCCCTACCGCTCTGCGGACGGAAAAAAACGCCAGCAGGGGAGGGGGGGGCGGCTGTGAAACGAAAAATAAAACGGGGGATACCCCCAAGGAGGATGTTATGTTCATGAAAAAAATCGAAAGCTATTTCAGCGACAATCTTAAAATGCCGCTGAAGGACTTGTACGATCTGCCGTCTTCGGCAAAAACATTTCCGTCGGGAGCGCACTACCGCATGGAGATTGCCGGCGTGGAAACTGCCGAAATCTTTGAAGTGATGGCAAAAGAGGCGCAGAACAAAAAGCTGCCGGTACATCGCGTAATAGGCACGGTGGGAGGCTCGGCACTGCTTGAAACTGCCGAACTGAAGCATTATGCGCAAATCGGAGCCGGCCTTAAAACGGAGGTTGTATTGAACCCCGTGCCCTCAAGGGGCTGGGATTTAGGGCGGCAGTACATTACCCCGGAAGGTTTTGTTTCCGGTATGCGCATACGCGGGCAGGACAACCTGTATATGTGGCTGAAGGAATTCGACCGCTGTCTGAATGCCGGCATAAGGGGCTTTCTTATCTGCGATGAAGGCTTGCTGGAAGTCGTGTGCAAAATGCGCCAAGACAAGGTTATTCCATCGGATGTGGTTTTTAAGGTGTCGGTTTTTGCAGGCCATGCGAATGCGGCCTCGGCAAGGCTCTTGGAAAGGCTGGGCGCGGACAGTTTCAACCCGCTGGCCGATCTTCCGCTTCCCATGCTGGCCTCCATACGCGGCTCGTGCAATATACCTCTTGACGTGTACATGAGCATTGTCGATTCAATGGGCGGGCATCAGCGAAACTTGGAAGCCGATGAAATAGCCAGAATTTGCGCGCCTGTTTACTTCAAGTACGAGCCGGGAAAAAACGAAGCCGATATGTACAACAGTTGGCGGGATCCGACGTACCACAAGTTCCTTATCAAAGAAAAAATACGCTATGCCTGCATCGCAAGGGAATGGTGCGAGGCGGCCGGCAAAGCTCTTGTGTTCAACGACAATACGGACGACCTTTCGGTTCCAAAACCCTGACCTTTTTTAGGGGGGGGAGGGGGGTAGATGATATTGCGCCCCCCGCCCGCGTCTTTTGCCGGCCGCTCACTGCGCCGACACGTCCGTCCTTGTGGCGGTAAGCGAGAGCGTGTCAATCAAAAAGCTCATGCTGTCGCTGGACAAATCAGAGGTGGTGCGAGCGGCAAACTGCCCCGGCGACTCCGTCTGCTCCAAGACAATCCAGCGTGTGCGCTCTGTTATAAGCCGGTTTCGCAAGATATTGTTTTCCAGAAGCGCCGCATCGATTGGCAGGGGGACGGCGTAAGTTCTGCGCAGCTGAGGCATTATCACGTTAAGAAAAACTTCGCTGCCGGTTTTTTCACCGCGCTCGAATGTGTCGAACAATTCAAGATAGTACGAAAACAGAAAACTGCCGTCATCATTGTTGATGCGTCTTGCATGACTGCGATAATCCATCTTTCTAAAAAGTTCGACTGCGCTTTTTGTTTCCATTTGTATCAGAAAGACAGCCTCTCCAATCCCGCCGATTCTTTGGTACTGAAAACTGACCCCATCAATGTATGTCTGCTGAAATGGACGGCCGGCGGGCAAGCTGAAAATATACTGCCCCGGCTCCCCGCTCGCTTCCATTCTGCCCCACAAAAAATTCCCGCGCGGGAGGCTTAGCCCGCCCAAACTGCCGTCGAGTATGTTTACCGGAATGTACGCTTCCCCGCCGCCATTCAAATCCCTGACAAAAAGCCGGGCTGTGGCATTCCGTTGGAAGGCGTTTACAATTTCAAACCTGTATTCGTAAAGGCCGTCGTCTGTCGGCCTTACGGAATCGGCGTTGACAATATTGCGCACAGGTGCTGGGTTTATGGAGGGGACAAAAGTAACCGCAAGCGAAACTGCCGCGATTACTGCCGATAACGTTATCGCGGGAACCCTGGCGACGCCCCCTCTTGCAAGAAGGACTATGGCAACAATGGCGGCCAGCACAAGCGGAGCAATGAAAAAAACAAGAGAGACAGTCTGAACCAAGTCCAGCCCCCGGTTAAAGCCTGCCGTCGAGTTAAAAATCCATCTTGCCGCCGCCAGAATGCCGACAGCGGTTACAATCGCAAGAATTTTTGCCATATATTAAGTGTATGGCAAACCCAAGCGGCTGTCAAGCAGAAAAGGCTCACGACAAACGCATGAACGGCACAAACCTCGGAATTTACTCCCATTTTAATCACACAAAGGCACATCGAACCAGCGGTTCATTGAACCGGCGGTTCGCGACACAAAGGCACAAAGTTAAGAAAAGGGTTATTAAACTTTGTGCCTTTGTGTGAGCCTTTCTTCCGGGAAGGCCTCAGTTTTTGCGCTACCAAGCCAGCGCGTAAGCGTCAAGCCACTGGCGTTCTGCGCTTGTGCCGATAACGACATTGTCTATGCGGAAAAAATTCAAGCCAGTTTCCCGGAACAAATAGGCGTGTTCCAAATCCATAAAAACATAGAGCAGGCCAGCCCTCGGGCCATTATTCAGCAAATGCTCCGCTTCCCTTTCTTTGTTCGCGGATATCAAATAGGTGTTTTCCCTGGCAAAATAAGCGTCGTTGACGGTAATGCCGTGGTTTGCCGCCAAATCCAGAAAGGAATTTATCCTTAAATAATCGCGCATGAAAAATATGTGGTCATGCTCAAGCGCAAGATAAGCCCATGCTGAAGAAGGCAATTCTGTCTGCCATGTTACCCTTGTCCTAAAACGATTTCCTATGCCGGCAAAGGGGCTGTGCAGATCAGCCAATTGGAAGAACAAAAAAATGGATAAAATCAAAAGCGATTTTTTGGCGGAAAAGCGCGTAACAGCCCACCACACGCAGGCGGTTATGGCGATGTATATTATTGGCCATGTATACCTGCCAGTTGATCTAAAAATACTCCAAATCCTGCCAATAGGCGGCGGCAGGGGGTATGTGAAAAGATGGTATTGGTTAAATGTTATAACAGGCGACAGGGAGAAAAGCAAAAACAGTACGGCAAGGCCGAGTATATACGTTTTTTTTGCGCCGTGGCTTTGCGCCCCCCCGCATGGCCGGGAGCCATTGCCTGTTTTTATCGTATGCCCGATAATTACAACAATGAACAGAATAAGGCCTAACCCGAGGTATGAATTCCCTTCAAATTGAAATCCTGCGGCAGTGGGCATATCTTGGATAAAACGCGACATTCCAAAAGGATTGAAAAAAGCGTTCAGGTTTGCGCTGGCAATCCCAAGGTCGCTGTCGCCTATGGTCATGCCTCTGACAAAATAAAAAGCCCCGAAAGAAAACATTGTTACGAACAGTATGACAAAAGAGATACCGGCAACAAGGCATTGCTCTTTCAGCTTTTTGGAAAAATTATATTCCCGCAAAAGGCAGACGAACATAAAAATCGTTACCGTCGGCACAAAATACAGGTGAATTCCTACCGACAAAAAAAACAAAAGGCTCCATGCCCTTACGCGCTTTGCAAAACTGTAATGCTCGTGCTGAAGGGCAACCAGCATACACAGCAGTATGATAAAATGCGCCGCCAAAGAAGTATGTTCATACATACGCCATATCATGGTTGTTGACAATGTAAAAAACATTGAGCCGGCAATTGACTGCGGCGTGTTACCGCCAATCTTCTTTATAATGAGCGCGCCAAGCCCGCCTTGCAGGATATAAGACAAAATCCCAAACAATCCAAAAAACTGAAAGCTCTCTGGCAAGACGGGCGACAGTATTTTGAAAAAAACTGAAAAAAGAGGAATGGAATCGGTGTAGATTACTGATATTCTGAAAGGATGCGCAATATTGTCCATAAGCCCCAGCGGGAAATGCCACGCCGAATTGCGCAAAAACCTCCAGCCCAGATAATGCTGCGATAAATCCCTGCCCATCATGCCCGGATAATCATGCGTTAAATCCACTGTTACCATGAGCCAATCGGTATAGGTAAAATCCAAAACCGCAGTGCCAAAAATGTGTATGAAAAACAAGGCCCCAAGCAAGCCGCCGCAGGAAAAAACAAAAGCGGATGAACTGGCTATCTTGTTTTCAGCCAAATTGCTGCCGGCTTTTTTAAAAACCGCCTGCAAATAATCAGAACGGTGCCGCCAACTGTAAATATGGAAAACAATAACAAAGCCTAAGGCGAACAGCGGAAACCTGAGTCTTTCCATAGCTTCAAAATTAGCCGCAAACAAACTATAGTAGGCATATATATATGCGGCAAGGGCGGCGGACAAAAGGCATGAAGAAAGGGCAAAGTTTTTTTTGATAAAAAAATACCAGATTATTACAAAAAACACAGAAAAGCCGTACATTGTGCCAAATATATATTCGATCCACCTGCCGGGGTCTGCCAGCTCTCTGCCTAGTATTCTGGTTTCAATAATATTGATAAAAAAATCTATAACCTGCGCCTGCATACTCGCTATACTTACTAAAAAACCTAGCGCAGATAGCGCAAGCAGTGTATATTTTACCGCTTTTCGCTCCAGCAATTCGACAAACTTCATTTTGCCTCCCGGACAATGTACTGCGGGCGGCGTTTTACTTCCGTGTAAATTTTTGATATATACTGTCCCAAAATACCCACCGTAAACAATTGCACGCCTGAACAAAAAAGTATTATGCAAACCATTGAGGCCCAGCCGGCCACAGGATCGCCCCAGACTAATCTTCTGACAATTACAAAAACAATTAAAAAAATAGAGAGAACGAACAGTAAAATTCCCATGAAGGAAGCTATTGCAAGGGGTTTTGACGAAAACGCTATTATGCCGTCAAGGGAATACAAAAACAACTTCCAGAACGACCATTTTGTGCTGCCGGCGCTTCGCTCTATGTTTTCGTATTCAAACCATTTTGTTTTAAAGCCCACCCAAGGAAAAATTCCTTTTGAAAATCTGTTCCGTTCCGTTAATTCCAAAAGCGCGTCAAGGTAGCTTCTGTTCATTAGGCGAAAATCCCTGGCCCCGTCCACTATTTCTATTTCGGTAATTTTTTTCATAAGCCCGTAAAAGCGTCTTGCAAAAAAAGACCGTATAGGCGGCTCTCCGATGCGGTTTACCCGGCGGCTTCCCGCGCAGTCATATTCCCCGGATTTTACCGCCTCCAGCATTTGCGGAATAAGATGCGGCGGGTCCTGCCCGTCCGCATCCAGCGTAACGATAAAATCCCCCTGTGCCGCCTGCAAGCCGGCAAGCAGGGCGGCTTCCTTGCCGAAATTTCGAGAGAACGAAATGTAATGGACATTTTCGTCCTTTGCCGCAAGCTCGCGCATAATGTGCAGGGTTTTGTCTTTCGATCCGTCGTCTATAAATACGATCTTGTAGCTATATCTGGAACCGGAGTCGTCCAGCTCTTTGAGCGTTTTTGTCGCCTGCTCGTAAAACAATGGAAGGGCGGCTTCTTCGTTATAACAAGGGACTACAAGCGTAATAACATGAGTTGAATGGGGGG
>WRKI01000315.1 GCA_009778155.1 Spirochaetota bacterium | reverse complement strand
CCCCCCCCAGATTTTCTGGGGCTAGAGCATAAACGCAGGGGAAATAAAGCACTGGTAAAAAGATGCGGACGGATTTTTATGCTGGCCGTCATCTGCGTTTATTTAGCGGGCTGCGCTTCCTCTGGCAGGGCGAGCAGAAATGCCGGCGAAAGCGGCAGTATTACAGCCCTTGGCACTTGGGACGGGCGGGGAATAGACCCTTCCGCGCCAATGTTCGCCGGGGACGGCGGCAGCGGCATACACCTTGCAGTGCTTGCCCCGGAGACACACGGCATCGTGCCGGCCTTTTTGCCTTTGCACATACAAGGCTTGCTGAACAACATTTTTAACAGATATTCTAACATCGGACTTATAGACAGGCAAAACTTGGACAGGATAATTTTCGAGCAAGACTTGGCCGCAGGGGGAAGGTTTTCCGACCAAGACTTTATCACCATAGGAAATTTGACAAACACGCAATACTTTCTTTTTGGAACAATCCAAAACATCGCATGGGGGCGGTATTCTTTGCAGCTTTCCATAACAGAAGCCGCAACAGGCGTAATCAGGGCGTCTTTTATGGCGGAAGGCTCCTTCGCGCAGTTTCAAGGAAGAGCGGATATTATCAACAGCGCGGCGCTGGCACTGCTTACGCAAATGGGCGTGGAGCTTACGGAGCCGGGAAGGCAGTCGCTCATGGCGGGTAACAGCCAGATTGCAAGAGCGCAGGCGGAAATGGCAAGGGGCATTGCCGCGATGCGTGCGGGGGACGAATTGCAGGCGTTATTCAACATGACGCAGGCGGCGGCCTTTGACCCTACCAACTTGGAAGTTTTAACACAGCTTAACACACTGTCTGCTGACATAAGCGGCGGAACTATCAGCCAAATGATACTGAACGACATACTGGCGCGGGATCGCTGGCTGGAAGTGTTTCGGGAAACCGCGCTTTTTTTCAACGAAAACCCGCCTTTTGAACTGATTTTTGACCCGGCTTTATTTCAAGTAGGGGAGCCGAACTTTGCAAGGCGCACTGCGACCTTGGGCATGAGAATGTCGGTTGACGCATCGTATGCCGGGTTTAACGCGCTCAACGCGCTTGTGGAGGGGCTTGAAGAAACCGGCCGCCGCGACGCTTGGGGTTTTGCCGGCTGGCCTTTGATGAATATTACACCGCGAGATCGATCTGCGATTGTTTTTAACGGCAACAGGTCTTTTCGTTTTAGGGTTGACGTGGAACTGATAAACGAATACGGCAGAACGATTGGAAGAGATCGCGTAACGTTTAACACGGAACAAATCGGGTTTAACTCCGGGGACGCAAGTTTAACGCCGCCCGGCAGCGTGGAGGAAACTGCGATATTCCGCAACATAAATATAGACGATTTAACGCCAACACTGACAATTTTGATCGCGGCGGTCAACGGGGTTTCTACCGGCGATTTAGGCATGAGGATTGATGCCGGCGATTTGGAGGCCAGGGAAATGGCGCGAATCGCGGAGTTTCAAAGACAGCAACAGGAGCAGGCTGGGATTGCTGAAGAGCGACGAATACAACTTACTCAAGAATGGCAAAGGCAGCAGCAAGAACGTCAGCAAGAAGCGCAAAGGCGGCATGAGCAAGAGCAAGCCCGGATCGATGCCGAGCGGCAAAGACAACAGCAAGAAGCGCAACGACGGCAAGAGGAGCAAGCGCGGATCGCCGCCGAGCGGCAACAGCAACAGCATGAGCGACAGCAAAGGGCAGCCGCGCGGCAAAGGGAAAGAGATGCATTAAGATATGTTTTCTTCATTGGGTACAATCATGTGTATGATATGCCTGTCGGATTTACACTGGGATTGCTTAGTTGGTATGGGGCATTCAATTTTGGTTTTTCTGGCCGCGGTGATGGAGAGATAAACCGATTTGAATGGCTTATCGGTTATTCTATTCCGTTAAGCATACACTTTAGAGTGCCAATAGGGATTGGTTTTAATCACAGAATGGCCTTTGATGACAGCGGAGTTTCTTCTGGCGATGTAGATGGCTTTGGCGAAGATGAATTTTCTATTGAAGCTGGTCTAAAATTCGTACTTGGAGTTCGCGGAGAAGGGCTTTTTATCTCTGCAACTTATAGAATTAGGAGATTGAATTTATTCGGCGCAAATGGAAACGCCTTAGCTTTGGGGGTTGGATTTATTGGGCGATAAAATTTTTTCTAACCAGAGTTAGGGAAACGCTGATTAACTCGACGCTAATCAGTGCTTCCTTAGCCTCAAGCACCTTTTTCCTTCATTATTGCAGCTAACGTCTCGTGCATAAATTTTTCGCTGCCCGTCCGCCCCGTCCATAATTCCACCTGGGCGGTGCCTTGGTATTTGCACATATCAAGGCCGTTTATTGTTTGGCAGCCCTGCGCCGCCGCATCTGCCAGGAAACGTGTTTGCAAGGGATTGTAAATCGCGTCAAAACAAATGTGGCGGCTCTGTATCCAGTTTTTGGGCAGGGGTGTTTCGTCCAAATGGGGCTGCATCCCAAGGCCGCTGTTGTTAATAAGCACGTCGGAATCTTTGACGGCGGCTTCAATCGCAGCATCACCGGCCGGGTTGCCCGCGATGATGCCTTTCGCAAGGCCTGGGAAAAAACGGTTTATTTCACCTGACAATTCGTGGGAGCCTTCGTGAATGTCGGTAAGAACAATCTTTGCCGCCCCGGCTTTGGCAAGCTCGAAACACACGGCGCGGGCGCAACCGCCGGAGCCGAAGCTCAGGTATTTGCGCCCGGCAAGCTCGCCGATTTCCTGCCGCAGCGATGTAACCGCTCCAATGCCGTCGGTGTTGTAGCCCTTCCACTTGCCGGCGATTATTTGAATCGTGTTTACGGAGCCTATCATCTTGGCATTTTCATCGATGTCGTCTAGATGTTTTAGAATTTCGACCTTGTACGGCTTGGTAACAGCCATGCCGCCGAAATTCATCAGTCGAAGCCCCGCAAGAAGTTTTGGCAATGCGCTAAAATCCGCCAGCTCTATTGGAAAATAAAAATAATCCAAGCCAAGCCCCAAATACGCTTCGTTATGCAAACGCGGCGAGAATGTTTGGCCTAACGGCATCCCAATCAGCCCGACAAGTTTTGTGTTAGCAGAAATTAGCTTCATTGCCTTCCCCCTGTGTTACTTTTTCAGCTTGCCTTCGACAATGTTGTCTTTCGGCGTAAAAATATCGTTAATGTTCCAACAGCCGGGCGTCGGCACAGGAATATTTTCCATAGCAACGTCAATAAGATACGGCTCGTTAGCCGCTATCGCTGTTTTTAGAACTTTGGAAAAATCATCTGCGGCTTCAATTTTTACACCTTTTACGCCGTAAGCTTTTGCGACATCAGCCCAATTGGGATTGTACGCTTTCCCATCCGGCGTTTTGAACTCGCAGCCAAACTGTGTTTTGTAATGATGATTTGAAAGCCCCGCGATTGTGCCGTAGGCCGAATTGTTCATAACAACCCAAATGACGGCAATGCCCTGCTCCACCGCCGTAGCCAACACCGACGGGTTTGTTCCAAAACCGCCGTCTCCGATCAGCGTTATCACAACTTTATTAGGAGCCGCAAGTTTCGCGCCAAGTATTGCCGCCGAACCAAAACCCATTGTCGCAAGCCCCGACGGATGATGTATCGTTCCCGGTACAAGAATGTCAAACTGCTGGGCAACGCCGTTTTTGTTCCAGCCAACATCGGTAAAAATTAGCGCGTCATCCGGCAGTATTTCGCGCACATCTTTTAGTATGCGTTGCGGTGTCATTGGGAAACGCGAGTCGTTCGATATATCGGCGTTTTTGCTTTTGAAGTCGGCTTTTGCGGCGGCAATTTCGTCAAGCAAAGCCTGCCGTTTTATTCCCTGCGGCACAAGTTTTTTCGCCTCTGCCAAAATTTGCGAGAGTGCTAGTTTTAAGTCTGCCACCGCGCCGATTGCCACCGGGTAATTGCGGCCAATTTCGGTGGGGTCAATGTCTATCTGCAAAAACTTGCTCTTGCCGCTGTCGAATGTTATACCATCGTACCAACTGGAACTGTCCGCCTCGGCAAGGCGAGTGCCCAGTGCCAGGATTACATCCGCCTGACAAGTTTTTTTATGTGTGAATTCAAAGCCCCAAAAACCTGTCTGTCCAAGCAACAGAGGATGCCTGTCGGAGATACAACCGTGCGCCATAAGCGTACGCGAAACTGGTATGCTAAGAAACTCGGCAAGCGCGGCAAGTTCTTTGCTGGCACCGGAAAGCAAGATACCGCCGCCGGCATGAAGCAGGGGATTTTTCGCTTCGCATAACTCTTTGGCGATCTGCACGGCCAGCGCGGGGTCAAGCGCCGGGCGGCCTGTATCGTGGCTGTCTTTGTATGTTCGCGCAAACAAATCCGTGTCAATTTCGCGGGAAAACATATCCATTGGCACGGAAATTAACACGGGGCCAGGTCTTCCGCTTTCTGCAAGACGAAAGGCTTTGTCCAGTATTGCCGGCATCGCTTCCAGATCGTCAATTCGCCATGCGCGTTTTACAAACGGTTTGTAAATATCGTATTGGGAACCATCGCAGTGCATATTCACTTCTTGATGCGGATGCCGCCCGTAGTAGTAGCTTGGCACGTCGCCGGCAATTACAACCATTGGGATTGAATCAAAGGCCGCGTTTGCAACGCCTGTGGTTGCGTTGGTAAGCCCTGGCCCCAAATGGGATAAAACCACGCCGGCTTTTTTCTTTATTCGCGCATAGCCGTCCGCCGCAGTCGATGCGATTTGTTCGTGTCGCACATTCACATACTTGATCTTTTTGCTTTTTTCCAAAGCGTCCAACATTGCGATAACCGTGTGGCCGCAAAGTCCGAAGACATACTCCACGCCGCGCCGCTCCAAATAGTCAACAATTTGGTATGCGAGTAATTTTTTCATAACATTCCTCCTATATATTGGCCATGTTTCACAGGCTTACAGCCCGCGCTAATCAAGTTTTAAAACACGTTCATGCAAGTCGCTATTTCTGCCGGCCTTTAACACGGCGGAGGCAAGCTCGCGGCCTACAAAGCCTTGGAGCATTTTTGCCGCTTCAAGCAGTTTGCCTAAATCTATGCCTGTTTCTATGCCCATTAAGTCAAGCATATGAACTAAATCTTCGGTGGCGATGTTTCCGCTGGCTCCCGGAGCAAAGGGACAGCCGCCAAGCCCGCCCAGGGATGCGTCAAATCGGCTAACGCCTGCTTGCATTCCTGCCAATACGTTGGCAAGCCCCATGCCGCGTGTATTGTGAAAATGCAAATTCCAAACGATGCCGGGGAATCGCTCTTTCATAATGGAAACATTTCTGTAAACTAAGGCGGGATCGGCCATGCCGGTTGTGTCGGAAAGCGAAAGCTCGCCCACGCCGATTTCATCGTAGCGTTTTGTTATATCGATGATGGCCTCTACCGGCACGGCTCCCTCGAAGGGGCAGCCGAAGGCGGTGGATATTGCGCCGGAAAGCGTTACTCCGTTGAGCTTTGCGAATTCGGCTATTGCCGCAAAGTTTGCAAAAATTTCATCGTGGCTTTGGTTCGCGTTGGCCTTCTGGTGGGACTGGCTTGCCGAAAGTGTCAACTTGGCTTTTTTTACGCCGCATTCATACGCCCGTTCTATGCCGCGCTTGTTCAGGATTAAAGCACGGTATTCCACGTCTTTTTGTGTTGAATTTGAAGCTATATTTGCAAAAACCTGTTCCGTGTCCGCCATTTGGGGTACAGCCTTGGGGTTTACAAAAGAGCCGGCCTCGACAATTTTAACGCCTGCGGCAACTACGGCTTGTATCAATAGGTTTTTACGCTCTGTAGCCATCACTTCTTTTTCGTTTTGCAAACCGTCGCGTGTAACAACTTCGCAAATACTTACACGAGCCGGCAACTTCATGTTAGCTGTATAGTCCGCCATCATTTCCCCCTAACATTTTTGCTGGCAAAGTATTCTTTGGCAGATGCCAAACAGCGGCGGGCGTGTTCTTTTGCGCCGTATTCTTTAACACGCTCTAAATTGGGAAGCTCGATTGAACACACAACGGCAGGCAGCCGGTTCAAAATAGCGGCAATGTCGATACCGCCTTCGCCAATGTAAAGGCGGGCATCGCGGCCTGTGTGGATTAACGCTTCTTTGTTACTGCGATCCGGTATTTGCCCCGGCGCATCGCACAGGTGGATAAAATTTATATAACTTGCTGGAACACTGTCAAGCTCCTCTAACGCGATCCTTGAACGGCTAAAGTGCAAGGTGTCTACAAGCAAGCCGACATTTTTTCTGCTTTGCGCTTTCAAAATGGCAAGCGCCCCTTGCATATCCCAAACGCTAGACCAAGAAGGGAACTCCAAATTCACGTTGATTTCGTACTTAAAAGCAAGCTCGACCAAAAGAGCAAACTGATCGGCGGCGCGATTTAAATCGTCGTCCCATATACTGGAGATAAGATTTTTCGCGCCAAGCTCCGCGCCCACTGCCAATGCCGGCTCGTAATCGCGCACATCCCTGTCGGCCGCTATGCGAAAAAGTTCAATGTCGTGAATTTTTACGCCGGTATAGGAGACGGCTTGTTTTGTGTCTTTAAGCATCCGTGCGTTTTTGGCAAGCTCGTAGTTCGCCTCGCCCGGCAGCCCGAAGAAAACCGGGCGCAAACTTGCAAACTCGTAGCCGCAATCGCCGGCGATACGCACAAGTTCAGGCGGCGGGCATTCCAGCGCGGTTAAATGCCCTAAAGAAAATTCATAACCCATGCAAACCTCATTTGTCCAAAGCCGGGTCGTAAAATTCCCCGAACAATTCTTCCGGCGGCGGCATATCTTCGGGGATTGGCCTTGCGACCCATGTTGTGTTCATGTAATGTTTTAGACAGATGTTTTCCGACACGATGTTTCCGCCCCATGTTCCGCAACCCATAGAAGATGTCATCGGCATACCGTTAGTTGAAGAGCCGGCGTTGGCTTTTGACTGTGGCTGACGCACCATGATTCTGGAAACAGGCGCGGCAAGAGCTAGCCGGTGAATGTGGCTGTCGTCAAAACTGAAAATCCCGACCGAGTGCCCCTTGCCGCCGACCTCGTAAATGGCTCGCATCATGTCGAGCGCGTTTTCAAACTCGCCTTGGTATTTATGCACGGCCAAAAGCGTTGTAAGTTTTTCTTGGCAAAACATATACTGTTTGCCTATGCCGTCGCCCAAAACAAAAATAAACTTGCGGTCGTCTGGTATGGCAAAACCGGCGGCGGCCGCCATTTTTTGCGGCGATATTGCCACGGTGTCCGGCAAGCGATGCCCTTCCGCGTCCCACATGACTTTTTTCAAAGCTTCCCGTTGCGCCTCGTTTGCAAAGTACCCGCCTTCGGCTTGAAGCTGTTCGAGTACAGCTTCGTAAATACTTTCATGCACAACTACATTTCCGTCGGCAGAACAGCCGGAGCCGTAGTCGGATGTTTTTGACAGCATCGTGTTGTGGCAGGCTTGTTTTACATCGGCAGTTTCGTCGAATATCATTGTCGCGTTACCAGCCCCCGAACCGTAAGCCGGCGTTCCAGAGGAATACGCGGCTTTGACCATAGGCTGGCCGCCTGTGGCGACAACCAAGTCCGCCCTTCGCATAAGTTCGCCGGTCATGGGAACGGATGGCAATGTTATGCACTGAAGAATGTCGGCAGGCGCGCCTTCTTTTTCCAAAGCCTCGCGCATGATGCGGACTGTTTCAAATGTAGTTTTTTTTGAACGTGGATGCGGCGAAAAAATTATAGCGTCCCGTGCTTTTATTGCAAATAACGCCTGCCCGCCCGGCGTTAAATCGGGGTTTGTTGTCGGAACTAAGGATGCGACAATTCCGACGGGTTTTGCGTATTTGGCGATTCCCTTTGCTGGTATTTCTTCGATTATGCCTACGCTTTTTTCGCGTAAAACATCGCGCAAAATGCCGCGAATTTTGAATCTTTTGTTTCGGCGGCTTACCGGATCGCCAAGGCCGCTTTCTTCGATGCTCATGTCTACAAGTTTGTCGGCAGTTTGTTTGTTCGTTACCGCCCATGCGACGGCCTGGCACAAACGATCCAGCCGGGCTTGGTCGTAAGTTTCCAGCACTTTTTGTGCGGCCGCCGCCCGGCTAAACAAGGTGTCCAACTCTTGCAATTGTTCCGCTGTAATTTCTTTCGCCATAGTATCACTCCTTCCAAAGGCAAGCACTATTTAGTGCTCCCGTGCCTCGCCTGAATTTTTGCGTCTAACTTTTTACGCCAACGCTTGTACATATCGGTTTGGGTAAACATAAGGAAAACAACCATCACAAAGAGGAAAATCGATATGTAGCTTTGCAAAATCCCGGTGAATATGGCGGGAATGGAACCGTCCAACATTACAGCCCGGCGAAAGTTGCTCTCGAACAAGTTGCTTAGGATTAGGCCCAAAATAATTGGCGCTACGGGATAATCGAAGCGCTTAAAAATGTAGCCGATAACGCCAAAGCCGAACATCCAAACAATGTCTACAACATTGTTACGCATGGCAAGAGCGCCGATTATCGAAAGCACTAACACAATGGGCATGAGTATGCCTTTTGGGATTTCCACAATTTTTGTAAAAACTTTTATTCCGGTAAGGCCTGCTGCCAAAAGAAAGAATGCCGCCAATGTTAAGAGTGCGATAATGAGCCAGAAAAATTGCGGGGTGTGCGCCATAAAGCCCGGCCCCGGGCGCAGACCGTGTATGAACATGGCGCTTATTAAAACAGCAGTTACAGCATCGCCAGGGATGCCTGTGGTGAGCATTGGAATAAAGGCCCCGCCGACTGCCGCGCTGTTAGCTGTTTCCGGGGCGATAATGCCTTCGACTGCTCCCTCGCCAAAGGGGGCTGTCGGTTTTTTTACGGAGCGTTTGGCTTGGTCGTAGCTTAAAAGCGCGGCTATGTCGCCGCCAGCCCCCGGCAATACGCCGACCATTACGCCAATTATGGACGAGCGTATTGTTAGTGGGAAATGCTTTAGTATTTCGCGCCACGGGGGGACGATTTTTTTGACATCTTGTTTTATCGGCTTGCCCTTTTTATCCGCAATTTGGAGTAACACTTCGGAGGCTCCGAACAGCCCTACCATTGCTACTATAAAGTCCACGCCTGCATTAAGCTGTCTAATGTCGAAAGTAAAACGCCGCACAGCCGTTTGCGGATCGATGCCGATAGTGCCTATAAGCAGACCTATTGCCCCGGCGATTATGCCACGCGCCATTGTTTTAGAGCCAAGGCTGCCGGCCATTGCCAATCCCAAAAAGGCAAGCATCAAATAATCGACAGAGCGAAAGCGCATCGCGATACCTGCGATTGGCGGGGCAAAAATGGCCAGCGCGAGAATCCCCGCCATTGTGCCAAAAAAGGACGACACGGCGGAAACACCCATTGCCTTTCCGGCAAGCCCTTTTTTTGCCAAATTGTATCCGTCCAGGGCTGTCGCCACGGCGGAGGGGCCGCCGGGAATGTTCAGCAAAATGGCTGGGCGGGCGGCCCCGTACACAACACCGACAAAGACGCCAACCATGAGTGCCATTGCCTGGCCTACTGGCCAGCCGAATGTTAGGGACACTAACAAAGAAATGGCCATTGTTCCGGAAATTCCGGGCAAGGCCCCGATGTACACGCCTGCAAATGTGCCGATTCCGACCAAAACGATTAAAAAAGGCTCGCGGAAAACCGCCGTTAAAAAATATAACGCTTCCACAAATATACCCCTTGCACCCTACGGAAACCGTATGTTAAACAACATTCCAAACACAACGACTGTAAAAATGATCACTATCGCTGTCCACAGTATGTTTTTTAGGAAATTTTTTCTGGTTAGATAGCACATAATGCCGTACAAAAACGGCACAGTTACTACAAAAAAGCTAAATCTTAACAGCAGCAGCGCGCAATAAACAGCAATAACGCCAAGCACGATCAATACATCTTTTGGGAAAAGATATAACAAGCCGCTCCAAACTTTGCCACCCAATTTAAGGCCGCTCAAGGGGGTTTTCTTTCGTATGTTTTGGATAAAAATATACAGCGTCAACACAACCCACAGGCCGGTCATTATTAAGGGAATAGCGGCCGCAGATGAATCCCTGGGCGGGCTTACTTGCTGCCAGAGCTGCCAAGCGTGCCAAAAAAAGAAAATACCCAGCGACAGCAGCACGCCGGTAAAAAATTTTTCACCGGGCTTTAACTCCGCCTCGCCGCCTGCGGCCGGGGTTTTTTCCTCAATCTGATTTTTCGTACCAATGCCAACATCATCTTTATCAACATTTTCGTTTATGCTTTCGCTACTCACGCTTTCTCCCCCGCTTTTTTTGCCAAGACTTGTCTCAGCAAGCCAACTTGCTGCAGCAAGCCAACTTGCCCGTACAAGACAATTTATCCTGTACGGGCACTATCACTCTAGTTTACACTCTCAACATCAATCCAAAGCTCCGCTAGATTCAAGCGCACCTACAGTGCTAAGCTGCCAGTTTCTAACATACGCTCTTGCCTGTGCGCCGGTGTAGCCCAAAAAGTTCACATGACGCGTTGCCAAAAACTCTTGATATGCCGGGCTTTGAGCGGCCGACAAAAATGCCGCAGAAAGCCTGTCGATTACGCGCTGGTCTGTGCCGTTTCTGACAAACACGCCGCGGAACATTCCCCAAGGCAGGTAGCGTTCAAAAGCGGGGAACTCGGTGATTGCCAACGGAACATCCGGCAGGGCGGGGGGAGGGGTGGTTGTCATCATTGCGATATACCTCATCGTTCCTGCCAAGTGGCTTTCTAACCCGGCGGGGATGGCGACTACGCTAAAATCGATCTCGCCTGCCATAAGCGCCGCTAGTATCGCTCCGTCAGACTCGTATGGAATCTGGTTGAAAACCGCGCCTGTGGCAGAGGTGATAAAAGCTCCGACAACCCAAGGCACTCCGCCTCTTCCGCTTGTGCCGAGCGTTACTGTGCCGGGGCTGGCTAAAGCCGCGTTTATAAGCTGGGTAAGGGTCTGGAAGGGTGAGTCGGCGCGGACGATGATGCCAACGGACTCGTCGCCGATGATGAGGATTGGCTCAAAGTCTTCGTAGGTAAGGTTGCTTATGCCCAAGGCTGTGTAAAGGGCGGGGTTTTCCGCGCCCATCAAGAGGTTGTAGCCGTCTGCCGGCTGGTCGTACACATAATGAAAGGCGATGGAGCCTGTCGCGCCGGGCATATTGCGCACAACGATTGACGCGCCCAGATAGCCTTCGGCGATTGATGCCAAGGGGCGCATGAGCAGGTCTGTGCCGCCGCCTGCCCCCCATTGGATTATGCCGTTTACCGACCTTGTGGGGAAGTTTTCCGGATCTGCCGCTGGCGCTCCCCGCCCCCAAGCCGCGCCGACTGCGATACTGGCTACAAAAAACAGAGCCAAAATCTTTTTCTTCATAAATAAGCCTCCTAAATTGGACTAATCTTTTCCCGTGCGGCAAATTGCCCCACGCAACTGCACAAATTAAGCATCAACTTTATGTAATCATAGGCAAAAACCGGGAAAATGTCCAATGGTTTTTTTTTGCATTTTCATTGGATTTTCTCATAGATTGGCTTTTGCGGCTAGTGGGCTGATACGGCGTTACGGAACTCGTCTATAGGCCGCTCAAGTTTTACGACAAAGTTTAGAAACTTTTTTACGGCGGGGGATATGTGTTTGACGTTCTTCCAAATGATGAAAATGTCTCTAAGGGGCATCTCGTTTTCTATGCGCAGGCTTTTGACGTTGTGGTTCTTGATCACAAACGGTTCGGGGACGAGTCCCACGCCGCAGTTGGCCGCCACATACTTGTAGATAATTGCATCATGGGTGGTTTCCAAAAAGATTTTTGGTTTTATGCCGGCTAGGTCGAAGATTTCATCTATGTAAAAACGTATGCGGCATTGGTAGTCGTAAGTTATAAAACTTTCGGCCTGTAGTTCGGATAAGTCCACGGAATCTTTTTGGGAAAGTGCGTGGTTTCTGGATACGATCAGGGCAAGGTTGTGGGTTCCGATTTTATGGCAATGCAGTTTGTCATTGTTTATGTGTGTGGCAAAGGCTAAATCGACTTTCCCTGCCAGCAGTCTTTCTTCGATTTGATTGTTGGGTAATTGCTGGAACTGGAACAGTGTTTGCATTTTGTTTGTCTCCGCATAAAAGCAGTCTACAAGGTACGGTAAAAACTCTTCTAGCGAGCTAAAGTAGCCTAACGAAATTGTTCCGCTGTCCGGGTGTATCAAATCGTTTATCTTGGCTCTGCCTTCTTCCAATGTGTCTAAGGATTTTGCCGCATATTCAAGAAATATTTCACCGTACTTTGTCAGTTTTATGTTGCGGCCTTGTTTTTCAAAAAGTTTTATGCCAAGTTCCGCTTCCAGATCGGCTATGGAATGGCTCAATGTGGACTGTGTGATAAACAGTTTTTCAGAGGCTTTTGTATAATGCTCACAACTTGCCAATTCACGAAAATAATACAGTTGCTGCAAATTCATCAAAGCTCCTTTGGGCAACAAGGTTGCCCGGCCGTTGCGCTGTGCGCACGGTTTTACAAAGCGTTATGCAAAATTCCCAAAACCTCCGCCAGTTGCCGGGCAGGAATTTGGCCGGGGGCAGAGCCTTGCCCTATTGAGCCAAAGGTCATGCTGGAGCCGAAGTGTTCGCCGCTCAATCGGCTTATGGTTCCTTTCCCGGACATGGACATTGTGATGATTGGTCTGTCCGCATATTTTTGGCTCATCTCATACGTTGCAGCTAACAGGTTCAAAACATCGTTCATGTCGCCGGGCATGACGGCGATTTTTGGGATGTCGGCTCCCATTTCCTGCATTTTTCTTAACCGCGATACAATTTCGTCTTTGGGCGGTGTCGCGTGAAAATCGTGGTTTGACCCCACGACAAAAACGCCTGCTTTGTGTATTGCCTCGATGTTTTTTTTCACGATTTCGTTTCCCAAAAAGCATTCGACATCAATTAAATCGATGTTTCCGCTTTGGGCTAGGGCGGTGTTTAGTTTTGTGTATGTGTCGGTATCGATTTCTTTGTTGCCGCCTTCTTTTTTGGTTCGGATGGTAAACAAAAGGGGCAGTTCCCCCAGGGTGTGGCGCAGGTCTTGTGCCGCATGGAGCACTTTCTGGGTGTCAAAAATGTCATCAAAAAAATCGGCTCGCCATTCCACCATGTCGATTTGCATTGGCCGCAGGGTTTCGGCCTTGTCAATGATTTCTTTGCGGGTTTTATCTACTATGGGGACGATTATGCCGGGTATGCCGCCGCCAATGGTTAGGCCTCTGACTTTCAGGGTTCCGCTCATGTTATAATCCTTCCAATATATGCTTGTCAAAATGCTTTGTTCGCAACTTACGAACAAGTCCAACGCCGTGTTGTTTCATCTCTATTATTGCACAAGTGGGGCAAAATGTAAAATGGGATATTTTCATGGGTCAATGGGGATTTTTAATGGATTGGGCCGCTTGCAAAGCCGGGCAAACTATGCAAGCGACTTTGCAAGCGGTTAGCCTACTTCATCTTTTGGCTTTCGATGTCGATTATTTCCTGCACCTTGGGGCTTGAAGGGCCGTCTTTGAATTCAAGGCTTATCCACTCCCCGGCTATTTTTTTCGCAAGCTCGTGTCCGATCACGCGCTCGCCCATGCACAACACGTTGGCGTTGTTGCTAAGTATGGAACGCTCGGCGGAAAAATTATCGTGGCACACAGCGGCGCGTATGCCCTTGAATTTGTTTGCTGTAATCGACATTCCGATTCCAGTGCCGCATACCAAAACCCCGCGCTTTTTATAGCCACTGGCAATTATGTTTTCGCAGACTTTTTGCGCTATTGTCGGGTAGTTGGAAGGATCATTGGCATCGGCGCAACCCATATCCTCCACGGCAATGCCTTTCGATTCAAGAAATTTGACCAGCATGACCTTCATCGGAACAGCGGCGTTGTCGCAACCAATCACAATCGTTTGCATCTCAAGCTCCTATTTGTTTCAATATGCCGTCTGACATTGTGCAAAGAATAATGCAGCACGAAACGGCCCCGGCATCCAGAACGCCCCGCGAACGCTCGCCAAGGCGACTGGAACGCCCGTGTTTTGACACCAGCTCTTTTGTAGAATCCCGGCCAAACTCGGCGGCGGTTTTCATTTCGCGTAACGCATCCGCAAATCCGCCTCCCTGCGCGAGCGTTTTTTGAACGGCTTCATTGGCAGGCGATAGCGTGTCTATAAGCGTCTTGTCGCCGACTTGGGCTGGAACCACATCCTGCAAGGAAGCCAAGCCCGCATCCAGCATTGCGGCAAAACCTTTAAGGTCTATTTCTTCAAGCTCTTTGCCTGCTTCTGCCATCGCCATAAAAGTCGTCCCGTAAATGGGGCCCATCGAGCCGCCTATCTTCGAGAAAAGCATATTCCCCAACTGGTCAAGGCCTTCAGTAAAACTAATATCTTTGTCCTTTATTTGATCGCCAAACATGGTAAAGCCCTTGTTCATGTTCATGCCGTGATCGCCGTCCCCTATAAGCCCATCAATTTCGCTCAGGTAATCTTTGTTCTGCTGTATCGCGGCAACTATTTCCAGCAGAACAGTTTTGCCTTCACTGTTTTTCATTCCAGCCAAGAGCGCCCCCTACTTTTGCCTCAAGCCCATGCTGTAACATGGCATATCAACAAGCCTTTTAAGCTCGCTGTCCAGTTTCATAACAGTCAATGTTACTCCCATCATTTCAAGGGAAGTAAAATAATTACCAGAATATCCGCGATGCACTTTGATGCCTTGCGCGCTTAGAAGTTTGTCAATCTCTTCGTAGAGAACGTACAGTTCCATAACGGGCGTAGCACCAAGTCCTGACACAAATACTACCACCTCGTCCCCTGTGGTAAACGGATAATCGGGAAGCACCGCGTCCACCATACGCTTTGCTATTTGCGCCGCAGTCTCAAGCGGGCAGATTTCGATACCCGGCTCGCCGTGATGCCCAATGCCGACTTCCATAGTTCCAGCTTTGATTTCAAAGTTAGGATGACCGACAGCCGGCAAGGTACAGGGAGTAAGGCCGATGCCTATGCTTCGGGTACTGTCTATCGCTTTTTGCGCGGCGGCGATAACTTCGTCCAAGCTGCCCCCTTCGGCTGCCCGCGCTCCGCCGACTTTCCACATTAAAATCTCGCCGGCTACGCCGCGGCGTTTGTCCAGTTGGTCTTTGGGGGCGGATGGAACATCGTCATTTGCGACAACAGTCTTAACATGAATGCCTTCTTTCTCGGCCATTTTCATGGCCATTTTGACGTTCATATTGTCGCCAGAATAATTCCCGTAGAGGCAGGCCACGCCATTGCCCTGATTGGCAGCTCTGAATGCATCCAGAAAAGCCGCCGCCGTCGGAGAAGAGAATATTTCCCCCACCGCAACAGCATCGCAAATATTTTCGCCAATGTAGCCGATAAAGGCCGGTTCATGGCCACTGCCACCGCCAGTTACTACGCCGACTTTCCCGGCGGGAATGTCCTTTCGCTTAACGACCCTTGGATTGTCGGTCGGTGCCACAATGTCGCTGTGAACTTTCAAAAAGCCCTTGAGCATTTCATCAACAATGTCGTCGGGGTTGTTTAATATCCGCTGCATAGATTTCTCCTTACTTAATGGTGTAGCCGCCATCGACCAACAAGTTATGCCCTGTTATCATTGCGGCAGTGTTGCTGCACAGAAAAGCAATTACCCCGGCAATCTCGTCTGGTTCGGCAAAACGCTCGGAGGGCATCTCTTTTTTGAAAGCATCCCCGACAGGGCCGTCCCATGCCTTTTTGCCAAGTTCGGTCAGCACAACGGTAGGAGACACGCAGTTCACCCTAATATCGTGCTTGCCCCACTCAAAAGCCAAAACTTGTGTCATGGAAATAATGCCCGCCTTGCTTGCGCAGTACGCAACGTGTTTGTCCAAAGCGATTGTGCCGGCTTGAGACGCAATGTTTACGATACTGCCGGGCAGTTTGTTGTTTATAAGGTAGGCTCCAAAGACTTGCGCCATCATAAAACTGGCGGTCAAATTTATATCGATTGTCCTGTTCCAAAAATCCTCGCTTATGCTTTCGGCTTTTTCCAGAGCAACCACGCCCGCGCTGTTTATCAGTATGTCGATTTTTCCGAAAGCTTTAAGCCCGGCATCAAGAACGCTTTTGCGGTATGCGGCATCGCATACATTTCCTTGAACGCCAATATTTTTAGCCCCAAGTTTTTTTGCGGTTTTATCGACATCCGCATTAAGATCGGCTAACACAAGATTTACGCCTTTTTTTGCGAAAAACTCCGCCGTAGCGTAACCGATGCCGGCAGCACCGCCTGTAATAATGGCGGTTTGCCCTTCCAACGAAAAATCAAGATCAGCTCCTTTGTAGGATATCATCTCTCGCTCCTTTTTACAGTTCTATCATAACCTTGACAACATCGGGATGCGCGGCCGCCGCGTATTCATAGGCCGCGATTGAGTCGTCAAACTTGAATGTTTTGCTTATAAGCCGCTTTATGTCGATTTTGCCGGCATTAACCAACGCGACTGCACGATCAAAAGTATTCGTGTAACGGAACTGGGTTTCGATGCTTAAACCCAACACTTGAATAAGCGCAACATCGAGGGGAACAGTGCCGTTCATCATTCCTACAAGCACAACTTTTCCCCCGCGTTTTACAGCGCGGAAAAAATCCGGATACACCTTGGGGCTTCCAGAGGCTTCAAGAGCTACATCCACGCCCAGCCCGTTTGTTTCCTTCATTATAAAATCTGTAAGGTTTATCTTTGACGTGTTCACCGGCACGATGTTTTCGTAAGTGGCCGCTATGTCCAGTTTTTCCTGTTTTATGTCAGAGATAAAAACCTTGCTGCAACCGCCTGCCAGCGCGGCTATCGCGCACATTACGCCGATAGTTCCACAGCCTATCACCAGCGCCACATCCCCCGGTTTGATTTGCGCTTTTTTGGCCGCTTCAATGCCTGTCGCCAGAGGTTCCATCATTGCACCTTCTGCCGCGCTCATGTTTTTTGGCAACTTAAAACAGAACCGCGCCGGATGCACCACGGTTTCCCTCAGACAGCCTTGGATAGGCGGGGTTGCCCAAAAAACAATCCCCGGATCAAGGTGATAATTTCCTTCCAAAACTTCGCGCCTTGTCATGTCTGGAATGCCGGGCTCCATGCACACCATGTCTCCCACTTCCAGATTTTTAACCTGTGAGCCTTTTTCTATGACCATGCCGGCAGCTTCGTGTCCCAGGATCATCGGTTCTTTTACGATAAAATCGCCGACCCTTCCTTCCAAATAGTAGTGTATATCGCTGCCGCATATCCCGCAGGCCTTTACCTGTATTTTTACGTCATGCGCTCCGACAGTTTCCTGTATGGGAAAGTCGCGCAAACTTAGTTTTTTTTCCGCTTCCAAAACCAACGCTTTCATAACAATTTTTCCTTGGGGCTTGAAAATGAACTTGTCCGGAAACCGCAAGCGTTAGGGAACCAGCAGTTTCCGAACAAGTTTTTGCAAAATACCGGTGTTACCGGGTAAGTGCACCTGTCGCTACATGGGCATCAACCAAAAGATTCACATTGTCGGTGGTAATAAGCGGGCAGTCAATATCCACATTTACCAAACCAGTTACAGCACCGGTAAGAATGTCATTAGCAAGATTCATCGTTATGCGAGCAAGCTCATGCGCGTTCTGGAAGGATGTTGCGGTAAGAAGGCCTTCTTCTATAAGAAGCGCGGCTTCCGCCGTTCCGTCAACACCGTACACAAGCAAGTTGTTGAACCGGGCATCGCCGCGTATAACTTCTATTGCACCTGCCGCCATGTTGTCGTTCATGGAAATAACAGCGTCGATCTGCGCGTGGGCCTGCACCCAGTCTTCCATAAAGTTCATCGCTTCGTCATTGTTCCAGTTGGCAATCTGCTCGCCTACGATTGTTACATCGGGGCGCCTGTTAAAGAATTCTTCCTGCCATGCCCTGCGCCTTTCTGTGGAGTGCATATTTCCGGGAGGGCCGTTCAAAACTACAACCTGCCCGTTCTGGGGAACCTGATAAAATGCAAGCCTTGCGCCAACCGCCCCCTGCTCAAAGGGATCGGCATCTACGCTATGCGAAATTCCTTCAAGGCCGGGAATGCGCGGATTGGTGATGATTATCGGAATCCCCGCGTTTACCACCTGATGCACGCCCGGTGTCTGGGCTTCGCCGTTGTTAGGCTGCAAGATGATAAGGTCAAACTGGTTGACAATGCTGTTTTCGATTAGGCTGTTGATCCATGCGTCATTCGCCTGCCCGTCCATAATTGTAACTTGAATGTTAGGAAACCTTTGAGCTTCTTCACTTATGGAGTTTGCAAGCCATGCTGCAAAAGCATCGCCTTGCGCGCGTGCGATAAATGCCACCCGCTTGACATCGTCGGCTTGCCTCTGCCCGCGGGCAAACGCCATAGAACTGACCATTAGCAGTATCATTACTGCCATCACGACTTTTTTCATAATTTTCTCCTTGCGTTAAATTTTATTTTCAAGCAAACGCTTAAAAACTCTCCATTTTTCGCGACGAGGGATTACCCCCCGCCGCTTGCGCCCTTGCGGGCTGTTTTTCCCAAGCCTACTTCAACATCACCTAATAATCGCACCAGTTGCGACATGGGCATCAATTAAAAGGTGGACATTCTCGGCGGTAATAAGAGGGCAGTCAATATCCACATTTACATAACCCGTTACATTGCCTGTAAGAATATCGTTTGCCAGATTCATCGTTATGCGCGCAAGCTCATGAGCATTCTGGAAAGAGGTTGCCGTCATCAATCCTTCTTCTATAAGAAGCGCGGCTTCCGCCGTTCCGTCAACACCGTACACAAGCAAGTTGCTGAAGCGGGCATCGCCCCGTATAACTTCTATGGCTCCTGCGGCCATGTTGTCGTTCATGGAAATAACGGCATCGATTTGCGCGTGGGCTTGCACCCAGTCTTCCATAAAGTTCATAGCTTCGTCGTTGTTCCAATTGGCAAACTGTTCGCCCAAAATCGTTACGTCCGGCCGCCTGTCAAAGAACTCTTCCTGCCAAGCCCTGCGGCGTTCAATGGAATGCATATGCCCGGCGGGGCCATTAAGAACCACAACATACCCGTTCTGGGGTATCTGGTAAAAACCAAGCCTTGCGTTTACAGCACCCTGCTCAAAGGGATCGGCATCGACGCTGTGCGAAACATCTTCCATTCCAGGTATTCTAAGATTGACCGTAACTGCAGGAATGCCGGCGTTTACAACCTGCTGGACGGCCGGCCTTTGAGCCTCGCTGTTGTTAGGTTGCACGATGATAATATCGAAGCGATTTACAATGCTGTTTTCAACAAGACTCATGATCCATGCGTCATTTCCCTGCCCGTCCATAATGGTAACATTAAGGTTGGGGAACCTCGCCGCTTCCTCGCTTATCGAATTTGCAAGCCAAGCTGCAAAAGAATCGCCCTGCGTCCTTGCAATAAAGGCCACACGCATGACACCGTCATCTTGCCTCTGGCCACAGCCAAGAAATGTCATGGAAGATGCAACCAATAGCAACAATGCCAGCTTTACGACTTTCTTCATAATTTTCTCCTTGCGTTAAATTTTATTTTCAAGCAAATGCTTAAAAACTCTCCATTTTTCGCGGCAAAGTTTCCCTGCCGCAATTGTTCTCTTTCCTGCCAGCGTTATTTGGACAGCAAGAAATTTCTCTTTGGCCGCCCCTTCTTGTTCTTTGCAGAAATATCCATTATAACGGCCAGCGCGATGATAGAACCCCTAATAACCTGCTGAAGATGCGAGTTGACACCGACAAGGTTCATAATGTTATTGAGAATGCCAACGATAAACGCCCCGGCAAGGGTTCCCATTGCGGTTCCTATGCCGCCGGAAAAACTTGTGCCGCCGATTACCGCCGCAGTAAGGGCATCGAATTCAAGGCCTATCCCCGCGTTGGGCAGGCCGGCATTTACACGCGACATGAAAATTATTCCGGCAAGCCCTACAAAAAGGCCGTTCACCAAGTAACAGGTAAACTTTGTCCGGGCAATTTTTATGCCAGATGCGTTAGCCGCTTCTTCGTTGCCGCCTATGGCGTAAAGCGAGCGGCCGAACTTTGTGTTATTCAAAATGTACCATGTTACAAACACTATCAAAAACATGAACAAAATGGGTATAGGAATGTAAAAAAGAGTTCCCTGCCCGAAAACGACAAAAGGCCCAAGCTGTAAAAGATTTTGCCCTCCGGTAAAAAACAGTATCGAGCCGCGTGCGATCATTGTTACCGCCAAAGTCGCAATAAAGGGCGGCGTTTTATACACGCTGACCAATATGCCAGAAATAGCGTTGAACAACACACCTACGCTCAGCCCGACCGCAAAAGCGATAAACAGCGATTCGGTAGCCCGGAATACAAAAATGGACATAACCCCGGCAACCGCCATTACCGCACCGGAAGAAAGGTCAATCATGCCTGTAATGATAAGCATGGTTTGCCCTAGCGCCAAAATAGCGACTACCGAGTTTTGGCGCAGAATGTTTGTTAAGTTCATGGGGGATAAAAAATTAGGGTTCAACAGAGAGCTTAGAATAAAAACGCCGGCCAAAATTACAAAAATGCTGTACTTGCTAAAAAAAGAGGCGATACGCTGTATAGCCAAATTTTCACTCTTTGTCATAGCTTTGACTCCTTTTCACAAAATGAGGATATATTTTTGAGCGGATAACTCCGCAAACTGCTTGGGAAACAGATAATTTCGAGAAAACTAAAATACCCTTGTATAAGCCAGAAGTTACATGGGGGGGG
>WRKI01000314.1 GCA_009778155.1 Spirochaetota bacterium | reverse complement strand
TTCTGCGCCTGCGCTATCGTGGCAAATCTGCCTTGCCCGATCTCCTCTACTACCTTCATCTTAAACGCTTCGCTGTAGGTTATGTAACCCTTCTTCACTTTCTCCTCCTAGTGTCAATTTTACACCAGGACGCGACAAAAGCTCCGCGTACCCCTACCCTACTCCCCTTTATACTTTTTATGAGGCAAGAGACAGACGCGGGCTTACCGTAGCTCAATCCTAACCTTTGTGCCTTCGTGTCTTTGTGCCTTTGTGTGAGATATTTCCGAGGTTCGTGCCGTTCATGCGTTTGTCGTGTTGTGCCTTTGTGTGATCCTCTTCTTCATCCCCGGCCGCGTTAATCCGCGTCATCTGAATGCGGCCAGCTAGCGCCGGGCTTTTTTCGCTGGCTTTTTTGCTCCGAATTGCGCTTTTTCATTTTTAGCCGTTTTTCCCTGGCCGCCTTGGGCGTAACCGTCGCGATGCGGCGTTTGGGAAGCCGCGCCGCGCCGCAGATCAAAGCCTCCATGCGAAAATACGCCCGCTGAAGATTCACCTGCCGGGAACGCTCTTCGCTGGAGGCAATGACAAGCTCGCCCTCGCTGGAAATACGGCTGGCCAGAATCAATTTGACCCTTTCCAGTTCGGCATCCCTTAGCCCGGCCAAGTCGGAAAGACGCACCTTGAGCGTTACCTTCGTGTTCAGCTTGTTGACATTCTGCCCCCCCGGGCCGCCGCTGCGGGAGAAACTTGCCTTGGAGAACTCTAAAAGCGATTGACGCAAAACATCGGCATTCATAATTTCCCCCGCCGGGCAACCACCTCAGCTTACGGGTCGAAGGCCGTTACAATCGGGACACGCACAAGATTGACATGGTGGCCGGCCGGGTAACGGTTCCTAAAAGCGGCAAAGGAAGTTTCCGCCGCACTTTCAAAAACCGCTATCCTAAAGTCGCCGTACTCGTCAAAAAATGGAATAAAGGCGGCGACGTGAAAATACTGGCGCAGACGCGGCGCACCCCGAAGATTGTCCGGCGTAGTCGCCGGCCCCATTTCAACGTTCACGGCGGCAAGAAAGAAACGCCCCGGCTCGTCTATCGCAAGGGTGTAAAGCAGGCCGTGAAGCCCCTCTATGCCAAAGCCGGCCTCCGGCAAAAAGCCGGGGAAGGAGCGCGGCACAAAGCCCGTACCGGCAGGAACCAAGACCCGCGAGAATAAATTCCGCCTTACTTCGATCTCTTCCAGATTGCTGTGCGCCTGCGAGCGCAAGACGGTGCCGGCAGTCGAAGCAAGATTGCGAATCCAGTCAAGGCCGAAGAAGGGATCGCGCTGGTCTTCCCAGCGTTCTGTAAACCCCGACCCCCTGTCGCCAAAGGGCGCTTTTAGGGGCGGAATGGCGAGCCTTTCCCCCGTTACCGGGCGCAGGATGCCGTCTATCAGCCATTTGGCAAAGCCAGAGCAGTTAAGCCCGCCGTCGTTCAAGCCGGGGTTCTGCTGTTGGCCGGTGGCAATAAAGACAAACTCGCCGCTTTCGTTTAACGCGCCGTCGTCCACAAAACGCAAAGGCGCAAGGCGACTGCGGATTTGGGTTACAAGCTGTCTTTGGGCGGAAAAGTCGCCCGGGTTGGGGTCGAAGTAGCGGCGCGGAAAACGGTTCCCCGCAAGGCGCAGAACATCGTTTACCGGCATGGTGTAAAGGCGTTCAAAGGAAAGCGACAGCGGCAGGGCATACACAAGGTAACTGCCGTAGACAACCACGTCCATAAGAACCCTCTCTTGGTTGAGCGGCCGGAACTGGACGAAGGTGAAGGGGTCGCTGCGCAGGAAAGTACGCACGCTGACCGGCGCGCCGGTGTCGATCCTACGTGTAAGCATCCACGAGCCTTGCGCCCAGCCGGGGAACTGCCCCGTGGGCGCTCTTGGGACGGCGGCGTTCTGCGCTGTGGCGACGCGCCCTCTGTGAAGCTCCCTTGCGAAAATGACGACGAATTCGTCGCTGCCCCGCTCCACGCGCACCTGCACCCGCTCGCCGCCGGGCAGGCTCTGTATAATGGAAGGCCAAGCCATAACTTGGACAGGGCTTTCCGTAAGCCAAGCGTCTCTTAGGCTTGAACGCAAGCGAGAATCATCATGTATTCTCGTTGTATGCACGTCAAGTCCGAAAAGCGAAGAGAAGCCCCCGACCGCGAAAAACGCAATTGCAAAAAACAACCTAATCAGCATAAAACCCCCAGTTTACCCTTTATTATCGGCTTATTTTACCCTATAATATATTAAGGAGGTTGCAAAATGCAAGGGCTTGCCGGGGCGTTTTGCAATTCTTTTCCATATAATTGAGGCGGCTCCAAAACCAACCGGGTTCGGGGCAGGCCTAAAGAAGCGGGGTTGTATAAAATGAAGCTCTATACGCGCTCTCAAGTTTTGATTTTTTCGCTGTCAAGCAGTCTTTTGGTCTTGCTTTTAGCCATAGGTCTGGGTTTTTTAAGGCCCGGCACCGCGGCGGTCAATACGGCTTTGCAAGAAAATATCGTGCGCATTCCGCCGGGGGGGTCGCATTTCCAGCAGTCCAACAATAATCTGGCTATGGAAGTGGACATGATGGGTTTGACGGCTTTTTCCCAAATTGAGCAGGAAAATATCGCCATTTACGAAAGGCTTAACGCCGCCGTTGTCAACATTACAACGGAGGTGATGGGGGTAAACTGGTTTTTCGAGCCTGTCCCGCAAAGGGGGCGTTCCGGCTCCGGCTCCATTATCGACTCCAGGGGTTATGTGCTTACGAACAATCACGTTATCGGGAACGCCCACCGGGTTTTTGTTACCCTCTCCGACGGCAGTCAGTTTGAAGGCACGGTCGTGGGGGTTGACCCTGAAAGCGATCTTGCGGTGTTAAGGTTCGAGCCGCCGGCGGGGATGGTGCTTTCGACTGTCCCTTACGGGGATTCTTCCAATCTTAGGGTGGGGCAAAGGGTGCTGGCTATCGGGAATCCTTTCGCGCTGGAGAGGACTTTGACTGTGGGGATTGTCTCTGGGCTTGGCAGGCCGATTCAGACTTCCAACCGCCGGATTATCCGCGACATGATTCAAACGGATGCTTCCATTAATCCCGGCAACTCTGGGGGGCCGCTTCTTGACACTCAGGGGCGCATGATCGGGATTAACACTGTGATCTACTCGCCTACCGGTGCCTCCGTGGGGATTGGTTTTGCGGTTCCGGTGAATACAGCTATGCGCATTGTGCCGGAGCTTATTCAGCACGGGCAGGTGCGGCGGGGCTGGATTGACGCGACGGTTGTCCAGCTTTCGCCCAATCTTGTCCGGCACGCCGGCATTCCTGTCGATTCTGGTTTTATGGTTTCCCGCACTAGAAGGGGCGGGCTTGCCGAAAGGGCCGGCTTGCGGCAGGGCACGGAGCCTGTGCAGTACGGGCGCAGCGTGATTTATCTTGGCGGCGACATTATCACGGCGGTAAACGGCATAAGGACGAATTCCTTGCAAGATTTGTACTCCGCGCTGGAAGCGAACAGGCCGGGGGACACGGTAAGCGTGGACATTATCCGAGGCGGCTTCGCCAGCACTCTGGAGATTACCCTAGCGGACAGGGAAGAGGTAAGGGTAGCCGCAACTATGTAGAGAAGGCCGCACCCGGCGGGTAAGCCCTGTCAGCTTTGGCTGGCAGGGGGTGCTTCTTCATCGTCCTCAATGCTGTATTTGCTTTTTATCCGCCTTTCAATGTCCTCGGCTGACGGCAGCGTATCCGCCAGTTCCTGCGGCACAAAGTCGGAAAGCCTGTATTCGCTTACGCCGATTGGCTTGTTTATGTCGCGCAACGCATACTCGGCGGTCAGTTTGTCTCTTTCCTTGCAAAGCAAAATGCCTATGGATGGGTTATCCGACCCGTATCTAAGAAGATCGTCAACAGCCGAAAGATAAAAATTCAACTTGCCCGCATATTCCGGCTTGAACTCCGTGTTTTTAAGTTCAATCACCACATAGCAACGCAGTTTTGTGTTGTAGAACAGAAGATCGATGTAATAATCCTTGCCGCTGACTTCAAAATGGTACTGATTCCCGCAAAAAGCAAAGCCCGTGCCTAGCTCCATAATAGTTTTAGCAATATTGGCGACAAGCTCGTCTTCAATTTCCCGCTCGACTATGCCTTCGTGCTGTTCTATAAAATCGAACACATAGGGGTTTTTTAATGTTTCTTTTGCCAGCTCGCTTTGCTGCGCCGGTAAAATTTTCTGGAAATTGACCGTTTTATCCGCCAAAACTTGACGCTCGTACAGCTTTATGTTTATTTGGTGCATCAGCGTATTGCGCGACCAGCCGCTTTCCAGGGCTTTATCGGCATACCATAGGTATACTGCCCGATCCGTCGTTTTATCCATAAGAAGCTGCAAGTGATACCACGTCAATAGTGCAAGTGGCGCTTGCACTATTTCAATTTCTGGAAATAGCTCGGCGAATTTGCGCATATATTTCAGATTTCTTGCCGAGTAGCCCTTTGCGTTGGGAAATTCCGATTTTATGTCGCGGGCAAGATTTTCAACGAACTTTGCCCCGTATTTTGTATTTTCGATAATTACCTTGCCAATATTCCAATAGAGAATGATTTGCTCGCGGTTTGCGCCCAAAACGGCGCGGTATTGGGCATCCCGGATTTGCTTTTTCACCTGTTCTAAAGTATGAAAATAACCGCCAGAGTTTATCAACATCTTAAAATCTCCTTTGAAAAGCGCCGGCGCTTCAGCCGCTTCGTATGTAGAGCGGGATAGAGCCGGTTTCCTTGTTGTTGATAAAAAGCACGAAGTTGACAATGCCTGAGTCCTTGAAGTGCAGGTTGGAAATGGTAAAAACAAGGTGGGAGACGGCTGTGGCGTTGCCCACCCCTTTTACCTCCAGATTGCCGCTTATCGCTTCCATGTTCATTTCGCCGTCCAAATCGCGGGTTTCAATGCGGAAATTGTGCGTGGAAAACTCCCAAATGTCAAAACGCAGGCGTATTACCACGGAAAGCTGAGGATGCACGCAGGGAAAGTTCCGGGAAACAATCGTGTCGAAAGTGCCCACGATGGTCAGCTTTCCGTTGTTGTCCTGGGCAAAATCGCAAAAGGTAAAAAGTTCTATTTTCATACACGCCTTTTAGTCCGGCAAAGCCAGGGAAAGCACCTCTTCCAGCCTTTCCACCGGGTGAAACTCGATTCCCTCTTTTACATGGTCGGGGATTTCGTCCAAGTCCCGCTCGTTATGCTTGGGAATAATCATTATACGCGCCTTGTTGCGATGCGCCGCGACAGTCTTTTCCTTGAGACCCCCCACAGGCAACACCTGCCCGGTAAGGGAAAGCTCGCCGGTCATGACCAGCCGGCTTGTAACCACCTTGTTCCGCAAAAGAGAAAGCAAGGCCGTCGCCATAGTGATACCCGCCGAAGGACCGTCCTTGGGAGTAGCCCCCTCTGGGATGTGCAGGTGGATTTGGTTGTCCTCAAACCACGAGCTTTCCACATTGTAACGCTCCACGGCAATTTTGCGGGCAGTAGTCATGGCAATAGCCGCGCTTTCCTTCATTATTTCGCCCATTTTTCCCGTAAGCGTAAAGCCCCCCTTGCCGGGCAATGCGGCGGCCTCAATGTAAAGAGTGTCGCCACCCATACTCGTCCAGGCAAGCCCTACCGACACACCCGGGCGGGCGGCTTTTTTGATGTCCCCCTCCAGAAAAAGCGGCTTGCCCAAATGCTTTTCCACCAGTTTTTTTTCGATGGCAAACTGCGCAGGTTTAACGGGCTTGCCCGTTAAACCCGGCGGCTCTTTGTCAAGAGCTTCGTCGGCCTCGACAAGCTGTTTGGCAAGCTTGCGGTGAATCTTGTCCAGATTTTTCTGGAAATTGCGCACCCCGGCCTCGCGGGCATAACAGTTGGCAATATGCAAAAGACTGTCTTTCGTGTATTTTACCTGATTTTTTTTAAGCCCGTTTTTTTCAAGACTCTTGGGAACCAAGTAACGCTTGGCGATTTCCAGCTTTTCCGTGTCGATATAGCCGGGAAGCTGGATAACCTCCATGCGGTCTAAAAGCGGCGGCGGGATCGTGTCCAGCGTGTTCGCCGTTACGATAAAAAACACATTTGAAATGTCAAAGGGCAAATCAAGGTAATGGTCTCTAAAAGCGTTGTTTTGCTCCGGGTCCAGCACCTCCAGAAGCGCGCTGGCAGGGTCGCCTTGGTAGCTTGCCCCCATTTTGTCAATCTCGTCAATCATGAAAACAGGAGCCTTCGTTTTTACGATTTTAAGCCCCTGGATAATTTTCCCCGGCATTGAGCCAATGTAAGTGCGCCTGTGCCCCTTTATTTCGGCCTCGTCCCTCATGCCGCCCACGGAAAAACGGAAAAACTGCTTGCCCAGGGCGCGGGCAATGGACTTGCCCACCGATGTTTTGCCCACCCCCGGCGGCCCGACAAGGCACACAATCGAACCCTTGTTGTCCTTGCGCAGTTTGCGCACGGCAAGATACTCCAAAATACGCACCTTTACATCTTTTAGCCCGTAATGGTCTTCTTCCAGAATGCCCTGTGCGCTTTTTAGGTCGAAAGTCTCCGGCTCCGTATCGTTCCAAGGCAGGCCGGCGATAACGTCAAGGTAGTTGCGGGTAACAATAAACTCGGCGGAGTTCGGCTCCATAAGGCTGAACTTTTCCAGCTCCATGTCAACCGCCTCTTTAACCTCGCCCTCGAACTTAAAACCGTCGAACTTTTCCTTGAAACGCTGGTAATCGGAGCCTTTCGCGTCGGTCGTCATGCCAAGTTCGTTTTTTATCGCCTTAAGCTCTTCCTTCAAAAAATAGTCCCGCTGGGACTTCTCAATTTTCTCGTTAATCTCTTTCTGTATTTTTTTCTGGATGCGCAAAAGCTCCTGCTCTTTTTTTATGAACACGAGCACCTGCTCCATACGCTTGCGCACATTGAGGGTTTCCAGAACCTTTTGCTGCTCCGCCCTGTCAACATTGAGAATGCTGGCGATAAAGTCCGCAATTTTCCCCGGATGATCGATATTGATCATGTTAAGCCGCATTTCTTCGGAGAACAGCGGGTTGTTTTCCGAGATTTGCTTCATTTCGGAAATTAACGCGCGGGTGAGCGCCTTTACCTCGGAAGTGTTGTCTTCTTCGTCTTCAAGATATTCCACGGCGGCAATCATGGGGTTTGCCGGGTGCAGGGCTTTTTTTATCCGGAAACGCTTAACCGTGGAGATGAATATGTTTACCCCGCCGTCCGGCAGGTTGATTTTTTTTACGATTTTTGCGGCCGTCCCCACTTTGTACAAGTCGCCAATGACGGGGTTTTCCGTTTCGTGCTGCAAAAGCGAAAGGCCGATAAGGGCGTCCCCCGCTACCGCGCTTTCGATAACCTTTACATCGCTGGGGTTTCCGATCATTATGGGAGTAAAGATGCCCGGAAAAATAGGGCGACCCATAAGGACTACCAGCGACAATTTATTCGGCAAAATTTGATCTATCGGTACAACGCTTTTATCTGACATTACTCTTACCCGGCGCTGCCGCACGGCAGCCAATTTAACCTGCTCCAAAACCTGCCTTGCCCGGATCAGGCGGAGTCAAAAACATTCAAAAAACACTCGCCGTGAACCGCGCCCGCAGGCGCGATCCACGGCGTTAGGCCTTACTTGCCGATGTTGTAGAAAGCATTCCGGCCAGCGTATTCGCTTACGCCTTCCAACTGGTCTTCTATGCGCATAAGCTGGTTGTATTTGCACACCCGGTCGGTGCGGCTCATGGAGCCGGTCTTAATCTGCCCGGTTTCCAACGCCACTACAAGGTCTGCAATAAAGGTGTCTTCCGTCTCGCCCGAGCGGTGGGAAATAATCGCCGTGTAGCCGGCCCTTTTCGCCATTTCAACCGCTTCGTAGGTTTCCGTAACGCTACCAATCTGGTTCACTTTTACCAGAATCGAGTTACACGCGCCCTTGTCAATGCCGTCTTTCAGCCTTTTGGTGTTGGTAACAAAGAAGTCGTCGCCCACGATCTGCACCTTCTGGCCAAGCGCTTTTGTCAGCTTGACATAGCCGTCCCAGTCGTCCTGATCCAGGCCGTCTTCTATAGAACGGATCGGATACTTGCCCACCCACTTGGAGAAAAGCTCGATCATGTCGTCCGTGCTGTAAAGCTTGTCCGGCTCGGACTTCCAGAACTTGTAAAAGCCCTTTTTGCCGGCTTCGTCGCAAAGCTCGGAGCTGGCGCAGTCAAGAGCAATCTCGATCTGCTCGCCGGGCTTGTAGCCGGCTTTTTCGATAGCCTTCATGATGTAATCCAGCGCCTCTTCGTTGCCGATGTCGGGGGCAAAACCGCCCTCGTCGCCTACGGCGGTGTTTTTGCCGGCACTGTGAAGCAGTTTTTTAAGGCTGTGGAAAATCTCGGCAGTCCAGCGCACCGCTTCCCGGAAGCTGGTCGCGCCTACGGCCATGATCATGAATTCCTGGAAGTCAACCTTGTTGTCCGCGTGCTTGCCGCCGTTTATGATGTTCGCCATAGGAATAGGCAGAAGGTTGGCATGGAAGGCCCCAAGATACCTGTAAAGCGGTATGCCCAGATGCTCCGCCGCCGCCCGGGCGGTCGCCATTGACACGCCAAGAATGGCGTTTGCGCCCAGCTTGCCCTTGTTTTCCGTGCCGTCAAGCTCGATCATGGTGCGGTCGATATTGACTTGAGCCAAGGCATCCAGCCCCAAAAGCTCCGGCGCAATAATGTTGTTCACGTTTTCAATCGCTTTTTGAACGCCTTTGCCAAGATACCGGCTGGCATCTCCGTCCCTAAGCTCCACGGCTTCATAGGCCCCGGTGGAAGCTCCGGAAGGAACGGCCGCCCGTCCCATGCTTCCGTCTTCCAGCATTACGTCCACTTCTATAGTGGGGTTCCCGCGTGAATCGATAATTTCGCGCGCTTCCAAATGTTCAATACAACTCATAAAAATCCTCCGTTCTTTTGATATTGGCTTTCGTTAAGCCGGGCTTTACGAAAGGCCGTGTTGGTTCGCGGCTTTCACCCCGCTAAACGATTTGCCTTTTTAAGTTTGCCATTTTTCGCCATTTTTTTCAAGAGGCCGCCGCTACATTTCCATGCCGACTGTAATGGAAAGTTGGAAACGCCGAGAACTTACATTGTAGGCCGTGTTAAGGCCGAATGCTGGCAGGGGCAGGCGGGTTAAGTACATTCGCAGTTCCCCGGTTGGCCCCCAGTCAAACTGCCGCCCCCCGATGGGGCCGTAAGAAAAAACCGACTGCATGGAGCCTAGGACGGTAAAGAACCCCCAGTTGAACCGGGCGATAACCCTTTCCATGCCCAGCGAAAGCCCCGCATAGTGCATGGCCGAAAACCTCCCCGGCAGAATGTGCACCTGGGCGGATTGCGGGCCGTCTTCGGCCAAGGGGTCGCTGCCCGACCGCCAGACCGCGCCGCTGCGAATGCTCCAGCGCAGGCGGTAGGCTATAGGCCGCTCGAAAACCCCTTGGAACTCGACTTCGTGGAAGGAGTTGCCCGGAATGCCCCAATTGTAATAGTAGCCCAGGGAAAGCCCCTGCACGGAGAGAAAGTAAGCGTCCCGGCTTCTTGTTTGCAGGGACACCCCTGGGTTAAAACGCAAATGCGTCGCCCCGCTCTGCGGGTGGTTAAAAGAGGCCTCGTCTTCCCTTATGGTAAGATGGTTTAACCTTGTGTTAAAAAAAACCGAAAGGTTTTCGCTGAGGGGCTGTTCTATGCCGAAAAGAAAGCGCAGGGAGCTTGTGCTGTAACGCCGGTGCACGGTTTCGTACCGGTCAAGGTTGCGCACGTCGCTGTCTTGGTAAATCGTAAGGAAAAGCAATTCCGGCAGACCGCTGCGGGTCGGCCTGTATTGGAACAAGGTCATGCCCATCCAGCCGAAGGTTCCGTACATACCGCCGAGCACCATCATGTGCCGCGCGCCGAAGGCGTTGGCATCCGCGAAAAAAAAACCGAAGTTGAAGTCGCCGCCGCCTGTCATGAAAAACACCGGGGCTGGGAAGATAGACCACATTTCCCACACCGTAACGTATAGGATAAGCCCGTCTTCGGTTTGAACAAGCTCTTCGGAGACGGTATCCAGAACGCCGGTGTCCAGAACAGCCCCGCGCACCTCGGCAAAATCAATCTCTGCCGCCGGCATTCCGACAAACCTTTGAAGCGGATAAAGGATGATATGCTCCCGCGTGCGCCTTAGCCCCGTTACCTCCACCCCTACAACCGTGCCATCGCCGGAATCTGCAACTGCCGAGGCAGTTGCAACGGCAAGTGCTTCAGCACTTGCCGCCGCATCCTCTTGCGAGAACAGGGAGTAGGCCGGCGCGAAAAAAAAGACGAGCAACGCCAAAAAAGAGAAAGCGATGCGCGTTTTTTGTGAAGGGGGCTTGTGCCGAAAGTCAATCGTCATCTTTTACCGTGCTTTAATTATAACCAACATTTCCAAAAAAATCAATGCCGCCGGCAAATACTTCACGAAAAAAGCCTCACACAAAGGCACAAAGGCACATCGAACCTTTGGTTCGCGGACAGTTTAGAAAGCGCCGCTTAATTTCTACATCATCCCTTTTTATGCTCAATATTGAAGCTAGAAAGAGACGCGGCCTTACCTAGTTCCGCCCAGCCCCCTACCCTTTGTGCCTTCGTGTCTTTGTGCCTTCGTGTGATCCTATCCCCAGCCCGGCAAGCTATTGGCCGTTTCCCGGTTCGGCGGGATCGGGAGCTTGGGCGGTGCTCCATTTGTGCTTTGGCAGCCATTTCCGCAAGACACGCTCGATTTGGGCGTACTCAAGCGGCTTTGAAAGGAAGTCGCTCATTCCGCTTTCCAAAAGCAAATCCTGCGCCTCGCCTACAACATTGGCGGTAAAGGCGACAATCGGCAGTTTTTTGTATTTTGCTTCCGGCATGGCGCGAATCATTTTTGTAGCGTCAATCCCGTCCACCCCCGGCATCATGTGATCCATAAATACAATATCGTAATCTTTTTTTGTAACCATATCGACAGCTTCCAGCCCGCCGGAGGCCGAATCGACCTCGCCGTTGTAGAAAGCCAGAGTTTCTTCCGCAATAATCAGATTTATGTCAATGTCATCGACAATCAAAAAACGCGCATTGTGCAATGTTAGCCCCGCACCCATTACATCCATGTCGGCATCCTGCCGGCTGTTATTTTTCTCTAACAATTTGAACATGACAATGCTTGTAAGCGGCGTATGAACAAGCTGCGCCTTTGCCGGCAGGCGTTCACTGTCAACAAACTTTTTGGTAAGAGCGATCAGCCTTGTTTCCGGGGTCACAAGCTGCTGAATCGAAAAAACCCACTTGTAATCGAAAATAACATGGGAGTATTTTTCCAAGCCGCGAAAGGTATCGATTATGTCGCAGGCCACATTCATTTTTTTTAACTTGTCGCGTAAAAACAGCTCCTTTTTGCGATTTTCGCAAAAGATTGCAACATGGCAGACATTCTGCGGCGGCAACACATAGCCGTCGTTGCCGGTGCTACCGGCCGCCTTCTGCATAATGTGGAACGAAAAGCAGCTTCCCTCGTTGTATTTGCTCGTAACATTGATCTCCCCGTCCATAAGTTCGATCAGGCTTTTTACGATAGCAAGCCCAAGCCCAGTGCCTTCCACGCTTCGGTTTTTCCGGGTGTCAAGCTGAGTAAAGTTTTGGAAGAGAAGCGGAATGTCTTCGTCCCGTATGCCCATGCCGGTATCCGTTACACTCATTTTAAGCCTGTATGTGTCGCCGTTTTTGTCAAAAGACGCTTTTTCCGCGCTGATGCTAAAAATGATGTGCCCCTTCCTTGTAAACTTTACGGCGTTGGAAAGCAAATTAATGGCAATCTGTTTTATCCGTGTTACATCGCCAATCATTTCGGCGGGAAGCTCCGGGTCGTCGTCAACGATAAACTCTATCGGCTTTTCCCCAATGCGCACATGAATCATTGTAACAATGTCGTTTATCATCGAAGAAACATCGTATTTTTCCTCGCAAATTTCTATCGCGCCGGCTTCGATTTTGGAAAAATCCAAAATGTCGTTAATGATTGACAAAAGCTGGCCGCCGGCGGTTTTTATGTTGTTAAGATTTTCGCGCACAGCCGGCTTCGGGTTGTTACGCAAAGCAAGCTCGGTCATTCCAAGAATTGCGTTCATCGGTGTGCGAATTTCGTGGCTCATGTTCGCTAAAAATGCAGACTTCGCACGGTTGGCCAGGGCGGCGGCCTCAATGCGCCGCTGTTCGGTAATGTCGGTGTAAAAACCTTCAAGAAGACGCGGCGTGCCGTCCGGGTTAAACTCGGCGATACGGCTTCTTTCCCAAACCCACTTTATCGCGCCGTCCTTCATGACAATTCTAAAAACTGTGTCCAGCGGCAAACCCATAGAGAGCGTTTGCTCGTTATGCTGTGCGACTTTTTTTACATCGTCGGGGTGTATCATGTCAAAATACTTTACGGCAGACTTGCCCAAAAGTTCTTGCGGGCTGTAACCTGTCAGGGCAAGACTGCCCTCGCTTACAAAGGTATAGGTAAAATCCGGGGGGTCGTGCAAACACTGGTAAACCATGCCGGGCAGGTTGCTCATCATGCTTTCCGTGCGCTGTAACAAAGTGCGCCGCTCGGAGGCTTCTATCGCGATAGCCATAAAATCCGCAAGTGAAGAAGCGAAGTTCTGTTCTTCTATCATCCATTTACGTTTGCCAGGAAAGCCGTCGCAGAAATCCTGCTCTATTATAACAGTGCCGACAAGTTTGCCGCCTATGCGTATGGGGGCATCCAACATAGCGCATATATTGTGCGTGGTGTGGCCGTACACATCGGTCAAGGGGTTGGGGCTTTTGAAATCGCTAACAACGATAAGACGCTCCGATCGCAAAAGTTCCATATAAGCTGCGCTGTTTGGCAGGTAAAAATCATGATGAATGCTGCTTTCCCCGGCATCCATGTCGTAATACGAAATGTTTTTAAGAACCTGCTGTGCCGCGCCCGCGGCCGCAGGCGCGGCCGTGTCTATGCGCCATATCCCCACCCGGTGCGCGTTAAGCGCGTGGCAGCCCTCCAGAGCAATCGCTTTGGCGGCATCTTCCAGAATGCCGGCGGAAAGGGCTGGCAGTTTGGAGATTTTTGCCAGCGATCCGCTAAGTTTGTTTGCATATTCAAAAACATTTTTATCCATTTTTAGGTTACCCGCCCCTGTTCCCTACAGCCATTTTGCCCCGCGCAAAAAATCACTGAAGCAAATTGATAAGAACGGTTGACAGCCAAGGAACATAAGTTACGATAAACACGACCGTCAACTGGATTAAAAGGAAAGGTATCACATAACGGCAAATTTCGATAAAGGTTTTTTTGAAACGGTAAGCCGCCAAAAACAAATTGATCCCGACAGGCGGGGTAAGAAAGCCCGCCTCAAGATTGATGATAAAAATTATTCCAAGATGCACCGGGTGTATGCCGTACACTTCGGCCAGCGGAACCAAAAGCGGCAACACAATAAGAATGGCCGAAAAAATATCCATAAAACTGCCGACAATAATCAAAAACAGGTTCAAAAGCAAAAGAAAAACAACGGGGGAGGTAATCGCGCCCTGCATCCAGTTTGCAATGTTCGCCGGGGCCTGCGTGTCCACAATGAAAAAGGAAAAAGCGCGCGACACCGCCAGTATGGAAAGCACCCCCCCGATAATGGGAATGGCTTTAAGAAAAATCCCTTTGATTTCGCCTAACTTTATTTCCCGGTGTATGACAACTTCCACGATGAAGATGTAAATGACAGCTAACGCCCCGATTTCCACAAGAGAAAGCACCCCGGTTGCAAAAAAACCGATTAGGAAAAACGGCAGAATAATTTCGAAAATCGAGTTTTTTACTGCGACAAAGGCGCGGCGCGGCTCGAACTTTTCCACGGGGATTTTTACTTTTAGCGAAACGACTATGCCGAATGTTACGATTGCCGCCACAAGAACCAGCCCCGGAAGTATGCCGCCGACAAACATATGGAAAATGTTTGTCTGCAAGGTCGTTCCCACAAGAATAAGCGGAAGGCTCGGCGGGAAAAGCAGCCCGATTGAACCTGCCGACGTTAAAAACCCGGCGGAAAACTTTTCGCTGTATTTCAAATGCCCGTTAAGAATCGTGTACAAAATGCCGCCCAAGGCAAGAATCGTTATGCCGGAGCCGCCTGTAAAAGACGTAAAAAAGGCCGAAACAACCACCGACGCCAAAATTATCCCGCCGGGCATCCAGCTAAAAAGACTGCGGAAAGTTGCAACCAGGCGTTCCCCCGCCTTGCTTTCCGACAGGAAAAACCCGGCAATCGTAAAAAGCGGCAAGGCGATGATGCTGCTGGTTGTAAGCGCCGAGTAAATGTCCGACGGAATTGAGTCAAGCTCCCCGCCCGCCGCGTGAAGCAGAAAGAGCGAAAGCGCGCCTATAACGACAAAAAGCGGGGTTCCGCCAAATGCGGCCAAAATTAAGAGAACCGCGACAGGAAGCCTAAGATAAAAAGAAGCGTCGAAAAAAATGTCAAGAATGTCCCAGGCCGCATCCGGCGGGTCAAAGCCCCAAATTATTTTTGCGATTACGGGAAAAGAAAGAACCGTCGCAAAGACAATAACCAGTGGGGGAATTATCCGCCGCCAGCCGGTAAACACAGCCCTGCGTGCAAAACGCGCCGCCATAACCGCGAAGGCCACGGGGATAACAAGGGCGAAGGCGCGCACGGGGACAAGCCCGATCCTGCTTTCGTCAAGGCCAATTATAATGAAGGAAATGGAACTCCAGACAAGAACCGTGGCGACACTGGCGGAAATAAGGTTGCTCAAAACCGCCAGAGCGCGTTTTATCTTTTCGTCTTTAATAAACTGCACAAGCGCGATTGACAGATGGTTGCCGCCCCGCGTGCAGATCATCCCGGCGACAAGGGCTGCGATTAAAAGAAAGTGATTCAAGTAGCCCGAAGAGGCCGGGATTCCCGTTTGAAAAAAGATACGCGCCACAGCCTCGGCCAAAGGCAGAAGCGCGAGCACCACGAGGGAAAGAATGCAGATAATTTCTTCCGTAAGGTACAGGGTTCTTTTCAACCCCGAAGGCCTCGCCTCAACAGCCGCCCCGGTTGCCCCCCCTGCACCCCCGGCCCCCGCAATGCCGCTCATTTTTTACTGCCCGCCGCCTGCGGCAATGCCCGCACGGTGCGCGGCAAGAATCGCGCTAATCCTTTGGTAAAATTCACGGTTAAAAACCGGGTTTACAGGCCCTACAAGGGCGTTTTCGTGCCGGGCAATTTCGTCGAACCACAACTGCCTTTGCGCCGGGGTTAAATCGTGGATAACAAGCCCGTGGTTCGCCATTGTGTTGATCGCCTGGGTTTCAAGATTCATAATCGCCGCGTCCATTTCCCTTTCCATGCGCCGAGAGATTTCAAGCAACTGCGGCCTGTACCTTTCCGGGATACGCCGCCACGCAGTCTGGTTCATGAAGATGCCGCCCATGAAAGGGGACACATTGATATTCGTCATGTTTCGCGCCACGCCGAAAGCCTGGCTAGCCGCCGCGTAAATCGGACTCATGTTGACAGCGTCAACCATGCCGCCGTTCAGCGAGATTAAAACATTGGTGGGAACCGGGACAATCTGGTAACCCATGAGCCGGAAAGCCTGCATAAGCTCCATTTCGTTGGCGTTTGCGCCCATCCTCTGCCTTCTAAGCTCTTCGGGCGTTAAAACAGGCGATCTGGAAAAAATCCTAAGCCAGCCGGAGCGCGACCATGCAAGCGGGACAAAGCCGCTCTGTTCGATACTGCGCTCCAGTTCCGGGCGAAGCTGGTTCAAAACCACGTCCAGCTCTTCGTTGTCCCTAATAAGGAAGGGATAGCTTATCGCCATGACCTCCGGCGCAATGGAATTCAAGCCGATGCTTGTAAAAACCGCCGCCTGAATCTGGTTGACACGGAGACGGCGCAAAACCTCCTGCTCGTTCCCGGCCGTGGCGTTGTGAAACACGATAACCTCGACCGCGCCGTTTGTTACCTGCGCCCACTCGGCGGCCATTTGGTTCAAAGCCGCTCCCCAAGGGGTATTCTCCGGCGCAAGGGACGCAAGCCTGATCGTTACGGTGCGCCCCCGCTGGGCGAATACCGGGCTTGCCAGCATAGCCAAAACAACGAAAAAAAGAAAAAAAACGGACGGGCGGAAAAATCTCCTAGGCATTTTGCCCGGCATTTTGCCGCCAATTCTACTTGAATCATCAAAACTTCTCATTAAAATCCTCCTTCAACGCGATAAAACTTTTAGAGACAGGCACACAGCCTTAGTCCCAATCGTACCAGTCATCATCCCAATCGTCATCCCAATCGATAAAAAGCGTATGGGCGTTTTCCATAAGATGCCTTGCCCTTCTTTGCGCCAAAACATTCACCAGGCGGTTAGAAGGGGAGTCTTCTAAGTCGATAGCAAGCGCTTTTTCCAACATTTCCCTGAACACATTATAATCCTGAGCGGGGATAGCGACAACCTGCGCGTAAGCCACAAAAGTCCCTGCCAGAACGCCCCCGGACTTCTCGATAGCCCGCTGGAAGTGCAAATCCACCCTTGACCTGTCGCCGCCCATGCCTTCCGGCACGGAACCGTAAAAAATCATGAGGAAGTCGTCCAGCGCCCCCATGTTGAAGTTCGGATCAAGTTCGTAAGCCCGTATTATCATAGAATAAAACTCAGATATGCGCAACCCAAGGTCAAGGTCAAAGGGATTTATCGAAAAGGCGGAAAGCCCGCCGGCGGCCGCCCAGTAAAGCAGGGGAACCTCCTGCGCCCTCATTCGCGGCAACACCCCCGAAAGGTCGCCCGCGTTGAACGCGTCGGTAAAGCCCGGCGCGCGAAGCTCAAGGCCGCGCAAAAGAATGTCCATGCCGCGAAGGTACAGGCTTCTTGCCCGCTCCAGCGCGACAAGACGCTCTTCGTGCATCGCCACGGGCAGCATTTCCGCCGGGCCTTGCACGAAGGCGTTTGCATACATGATAAAAAGTGAGCCTGTCGTTTCGATAAGCCCCCGGTGGTTGGGGTTTGCCGCCAAAAGCGTTTCGTAAAGTTTGATTGCAAAGGGCAACGCGTCGCCCACAAGCTGATAGTCGGCATCGCCTGTAAAAACCTCGCCGCCGCCCTCCCCGGTCAAGGCGTTGGCCACGGCGTTCATCGCCATTCTGTTTATGGAACAGCCCGAAATGAACAAGGCGCAAAAACCCGCGATTACCAATGGCAGAAGCCGTTTTTTCATCAATCTTAATCCCCTATAACTTGGCGGATGTCTTTTTTAATCGCATCCAGCTTGAGCTTGGCCTGCGCTTTGGCCTCTTCCAAACCGCCGGCAGAGATCGGGGTACAGCAACTGGCGTAAAACTTGATCTTAGGCTCCGTACCGCTGGGTCGCGCGCTGACGGTCGTGCCGTCCGCTAGGAAAAACTGAACGACATCGCTTGCCGGCAAGCCGTCCGCCCCCTTTGCTATGTCGCGCACCTTTGCAACCTCTATGCCGCCCAAGGTTTTAGGCGGGTTTTTTCTGTATTCTTCCATTATACCCTGCATAATGGCCGGCCCCTGCGCGCCTTCAAAATACTTTGAAATGCCGATCTCCTGCCAAAAGCCGCAAATTTCATAAAGCTCGTCCAGCCGGTTAAGCAGGCTCTTGCCTTTATTGCGCCAGTACAGGGTCATTTCCGCAGTTAGGGCGGCGGCGGAAACCCCGTCTTTGTCCCGGACTTCCGTTTCCACAAGAAAGCCGTAGCTTTCCTCGGTTCCGAACACGAAGTTTTTCGCGCCTTCCTGCCCGTTTTCCCACTTACGCATAATATCGGCAATCCATTTGAATCCGGTAAGGACTTCTACACACTCTGCCCCGTAATGTTCGGCAACTTTTTTTTGCATTCCAGTCGTAACGATTGTGTTGACCATCGCGGCCTTGGCCGGGAACTTTCCAAGCTCTTTGAGAGAGAGGAAGATGTAGTCGGCAAGAAGGGCGCCAAGTTGGTTGCCCGTAACCAGCGCGTATTTGCCCTGCGCGTCCGGCACGGCGATGCCAAAGCGGTCGGCATCGGGGTCGGTAGCCATGACGACATCGGCCTTTTCCTTTTCGCCCAGCTTGATGGCCATTTCCATTGCGGCGGCCTCTTCCGGGTTGGGAAAGGCCACCGTGGGGAAGTTGCCGTCGCCCTCTTTCTGTTCGGGCACGGTGATCACTTTTAGCCCCAGGTCGCCCAGGACTTTTTCCGTGTGCATTGCGCCCGTCCCGTGCAGGGGGGAAAAAACGATTTTGACCCCGCCGGCCTTTTCCTTGATTAAGTCCGGGCGGAAGAGGCGGCTTTTTACCATTTGCTGGTAGGGTTCGTCAACTTTTTTATCGATTATTTCGAGCAGGCCTTTGTCAAGGGCTTCCTGCCGGGGCATTTCCTTTATGACCTTAACCGCTTCGACTTCTTCTATTATACCTGTGTCGTGCGGCGGCACCACTTGGGAGCCGTCGTTCCAATAAGCCTTGTAGCCGTTGTACTGCGCCGGGTTGTGGCTTGCCGTTACGACGATGCCGGTGTCGCAGCCGAGTTGCCTTATGGCAAAGGAAAGCTGAGGGGTCGGCCGCATAGAAGAAAAAAGCCATGTTTTGATGCCGTTGGCGGCAAACACAAGGGCGGCGGCCTGGGCGAATTCCGGCGAGTAGCGGCGGCTGTCGTAAGCTATGGCCGCCGACAGCTTGCCGGCTTTTTCCGGGAAGGCTTTTATTAGGTAGGTTGCCAGCCCTTGTGTCGCGCTTTTGACGACGAGGGTGTTCATTCGGTTGTAGCCCCCGCCAATTACCCCGCGAAGGCCGCCTGTGCCGAACTCCAAGTCGCGGTAAAAACGGTCTTCCAGTTCTTTCCAATCGCCGGCGGCGAGCAGTTTTTCGACTTCCGCGCGAAAGTCCGCGTCTTTTTCTTTTGCGATATAATCTTTCGCCCTTTCTTCTATCTTTGCCTTGTCCATAAAAAGCGGCTCCCTCTTTGTTTCGCTCCCCAATTTCCGGGGGAAACCCCAGTTTTAAACTGCGGTTTCCTTATTCTAGCATTTCCCAAGATTTTTTTCTAGACGCTGCAAGCGTTTTTGTCCAAAAAAAAGAGCTTTTTTGCATTTTTTTGCCCGGCGCACGCCGCTAGGCGCACGCCGCTAGGCGCACGCCGCTAGGCGCCCGTCATCGCTACAGGCCGCTAATTTAGCCGGAAGCCGATGCCGATTGTTATGTCAACGCCGTGGCCAAGGCGGGCGTTGTCGTACGTTACAAAGCGGCGGTTGTCGCTAGTAACCCCGACTTGGTTGGTGAAGGTATCCCCGGATACCCAGTGGGGGCCGTTATTTATAACGTCGTTTTCCCAGCGAGTGCGCAGGCGCAGGCCGTAGGAGAGCGAGCCGCGCAGGAACACGTTCTGGTTAATGGAAAAGTCCATGCCGCCGCCCAAGCGGAACCACAGGGCGCTTGAGTCAAGGGGGTCGAAGTTTAATTCCCGATAACTGGTGAGCGGCACGGAAGCCCCGCCCGTAACGACGATCCGGTAAGCAATGCCGGCAAGCGGAAAGACGGTTATTCTGGGCGAAAGCTCCACCGGGAACTTGCCCAAAAGGCCTATTTCGATCCCCGTGGGGCTTGGCGTGCCCAGAGGATGGCCAAAATAGGTAGCCGGGCCGCCCCCCAGTCTGGTGCGGCTCGATCCCGTGCTGGAAAAGTAGCCGAATGAAAGCTGGACAAAATGGGCGTCCAAAAAGATTGAGGAGGCAAAGCCGGCATAAGAGCCGTGCCAGTAAACCTCGTTGCCCAGCCAGTGGTCTACCATGTTACCGGCCTCGGTTACCCTGCCGGACACGCCGCCGCCGAAGTCGCTGATCAGCGAGGTGCTAATGCCGAAGCTGAGGGGCAACTGGGCGAATGCTTGCGCGTGTGCGTCGCCCGCGCCGGTTGTTGCGAATGCCGCGACAAGTGCGGCAATGCCGAAAAGTTTTGTTGTTTTCTTCATATAATTCTCCTTATTGCTGGAACTACCTCATGGCCGCCCATAAATCATTCCTCTCGGTGCGCGGCCTCAAGGCCGTACAAGCCGGAAGCCACCATTTAAGCTCCTTACGAACGGGTTGGTTAAGTGCCGGTATGCCGAGCGCAACTGCGATTCTATACTTATCATGCTGCCGCCGCGCCGGACACGGGAAGTCCCCGAAAGCGCGCCCGTGGGGTCGGTTTACGCGTAGCTCGGGTAGGGGCCGGCCAAATCCCACACCCATTCAAACACGTTGCCGTGCATATCGTACAAGCCCCAGGGGTTAGGCTCCAGCAAGCCGACCTCCCGCGAGACGAGACCGCTGTCAATGAACCAGCCTATCTGTTGAAGGCTTTCGGTGGTCGGCTCTTGCACCCCGTCGCTGAAGGGCGTTGTTGTTCCGGCGCGGGCGGCAAACTCCCATTGAGCCTCCGTCGGCAGGCGGAAGCCGGTGGAGCCGGGCACAATTTGAACCGCGTTCCATGCCTCAAAGTTCTCGTGGTTTAATGCTGTAGGCACGTCCCCCCAGTCGTTGGGGTCGGTGCTTCCGTTTATCATGTACGCCGGGGTAAAGCGTTCTTGCTCGCTCAGCAGGTTGGCG
>WRKI01000313.1 GCA_009778155.1 Spirochaetota bacterium | reverse complement strand
CCCCGTGGCGCACGGGTAGAAGAGGCCTGGCGAGGCCTAACACAATACACTCTACACACTCTACAATCAAAATACTCACAAAAACCCGGGAACTGGCCTGGAACAGGCTTTTATATAAAATCCCGCGCCGTAAAGACGCTTTCGCGCGCTTTGCGAATTCCAACGCGGGGTTGCTTTGTTGCCAAAGCAAGGGATGAAAAAATGGCAAAAAAGAAAATTCAGTTGGCAGTGCTGGCGGTGGTGCTGGCATTTGGAATGGCGTTTACAGGATGTCGCGGCGAGCAGGATGACGGCAGGCCTGCCACCGGTGTTTTAGCGGACTTTGGCCTTACCACTGCGAATTACAACAGCATAGTGTCTGTTGGCGGCCATTTCGACGGTTGGGGGTCAAGCGATTACGAATTGGCGCTTATGTGGTCGGAGAGCACGCAGGCAAATTTTCATGCCACGTTGAACGTTGTCAACGGAACGGGCAATGGAAACGGCACGGCTCAAGAGCTGGTCTGGGGGGATATTCTTTTCTCGCAGACTGAACGCTGGGAGCTTGTTTGGGAGCGGGCGGGAGGAGAAGACGTGGGGATTTTAACCTTTCGTATTATCCGGGTGCCCGAATAAAGCTAACAGCGATTAAGGCTTTGCAAACCGGCTAAAAACTAAAACAATAGGAGGATTTTAATGTCGAAAAAAAAGAGCTACAAGGTTCTTGTGGGGGGACAGCAAAAAAGCTTTGTTTTTAGCCCCGCAGAACCTTGTGAGTATCATGTGGTTGCGGCAAGCCCGGATGAAGCCCAGCAAAGGGCTTTGTCCGTTTACCAAGGAGCCAACCCCGATGCGGTGAACACAAGCGCTTCTGTGAAAAAAAACCGGAATATAAAACTGGCCATTGTTTTTACCAGCATAGCCTGTTTTTTAAGCTTTATTGGTTGGTGGACAGACGCTGGCTCTTTTATCAGTCTAGCACCAAACCTTATGTCGGTCATGGCGGCGATTGCCCTTTATTCAGCGGTAATGATACGAAGCAGGGGGCTTGCAAATTCTTTTAACACCGCCTTGGAGACAGTGCAGTCGATACTCATGATTTTGCTTTGCGCATCGTTTGTCAACTTTTTTATCGGGACTTTGGCTTTTCAAATTCCGCTTCCCGGCGGATTATTTCAAAGACTATTTGGGACTCCGGATGATGTAACCGTTACCATACCCAGCACGTTTATTTTACTTGCAGCAATAATGCTGTCATGGCTAGGCGTGCCGCAAATCGCCAAATACGCTTGGATTGCTCTTTTTATTATAGCCGGTTTTATGTTGCTTACTGTTCATGAGGCTATGGGCGGCTGGGGGGCGGTGTATATGTTGTCCGCATTTCTTGGGATAGTTTTTATGCTAAAGCATGAAAGCGCGGACACTCTTAACGCTATTACAAGGAATTTGTCTAACCTTAGCTCTAGCGGGCAAGGTTTCTTTAAGACAAACCTTGACTTTGCCCCTAAAAAACAAGTTCTAAGCGAAGTTGAAAGCGGCAGCGACAGCTATAGCGAGAGCTATAGCGATTCCGAAGTTCCCAGTGAACCTGTAAGAAAAACGCGCGGAAATCCGCGCAAAACCGAAACCGATTAGGAGGGTTTTATGAAGAGTTTGTATGTTAAGTTTTTTATGGCGGTAATGCTTGCGGTATTTGTCGCTGTGTTTTTTTCTTCCTGTAGGGAGAGGCAGGAGATAGACGCAGGACAAGCGATGGTTTCCAGAGAGCGGACAATTACAATCGTAAATGAAACGGGGCAAGTTATTTCGGGCTGGCGGGTGTATGCGGCAGGAAGTGGTGTTTTTATTAACGACGGCACGCTTGAAAATAATCGTCAGCGGGTAACTCTGATCGCAGGTAACTTTGTATCTGTTCCGCAGTTTGAAGTGGTGCTTGAGGATAGGTACGGAAGAACTTTCGCCAGTATATTCGATGTTCCAACTACGGGAAACACAGTCGCGACTATTGCTTTTTCCGACAGGGTAGAGGAGGGGCTGATAAGGGATCGTTGGCGGGATCTGAACGCATGGTTTAACCGGTAGTAAAATTTTGTTTCGTAAACTCCGTGTTTTTTGCACGGAGTTTCTCGAACCACCCCAATAAAACAAAAACAAGAGAGGAAACTTTATGAAAACACCTAACGGAGACTTTGGAAAAAAAATGATGAAGCTATTTGGTTTGGTTGCAATAGCTGTTTCTGGCGCAATAATAGCACTGCATTTAACCACGTCGCAACCAGCCCCGGCGGCCACTGCGCCTGCAACAGCCCTTGCTGTTGCCACCGCCCCCGCGCTCGCCATCCCTGCACCCCAAATTACTGCCGAGCTTGATGTACCCCCGGGGCAGGTCTTTAACAACGATTGGAGAATCGGCATCATAACAGGCGCAGACCCCTGGAGCGAAGAAGAGTATCTGGCCGCCCGCAGAATGCAGGAACGTTTCGGGGCGAACCGCATAATCAGAAGCACCTACCCGGCCAACTTTGGCGCAGAAATGGATGTTACGATCTCCAACGTGCTTTCGCTGATAGACCAAGGCGCCAGGGCAATCGTGTTCGTGCAGGCTGTCCCCGGCGCAATCGCCGCAATGCAGACGGCAAGGGCTGTGTTTGGCAATGACATTTTCTTCTTCTTGGGCGTAACCCACGAAGCCCCCTCTCTTGTCGCACAACACGCGGACATCGCCATGATTTCCGACGACCTTTCAATGGGCAGGGTTATAATCGAACAGGCTCACCGAATGGGCGCGACCTCTTTCGCGCACATCTCCTTCCCCCGGCACTTGGGCATGGCAAACATCGCCGCCCGCCGCGCCGATCTTATGCAAACAGCGGCTCAATTCGGTATGCAGTGGATCGAACTTACCGCTCCAGACCCGATGACGGCAGGCGTTGCCATGTCGCAATTGTTCATTTTGGAAAATATGCCCCAGTGGATTGCGACACACGGCCAAAACACGGCCTTCTTTAACACCAATTGCGGTATGAATACACCGATGATCACTCAGATTGCGGCTTTGGGCGGGCTTTTCCCGCTACAGTGCTGTCCCAGCCCCTTCCATGTATTTCCGGAAGCTTTCAATATTTCTATGGCAGGCCGCGAAGGTGATCTTCAGTTTGCAGTCTCCCAACTTCGGTCGGCCATTGCCGCTGCCGGCGGCTCTGGTCGCATTTCCACATGGTCGGTGCCGGTCAATATGCTTTTGGTCGAAGTCGGCGTAATGTATTCTATCGAGTATCTGGAAGGCCGTGTCGGCCGCCACGACCGCGCGGCTCTAAGCCGGATTACGCAAGAAGTATCTGCCGGCATGGGGGGCGGGGGGGTAACCCTTAGCAACTGGCCTCTTGGCGGCGGCGCGTCTATCGACAACTTCTACTTGGTGCTTGCCGACTTTATCGATTTCTAATTTTGAAGACCCTAAGCCCTCCGGGGTTTTAGGGACTTGTATTTTGCGACATAAAACAAGGAGGCCTTATGGCTAACAATTGCGGTATGTGTTTATTTTTTCAAGGCCCTAACCAAAGGTGCATAGCGAACCGTAACCCCGTGTCTATTACGCTTGCCCCGCCCAGTTGCTTCAAAGCCCCGGCGAGTTTTTTCAGCGGCAGGGTATGCGGCGGCTGTCGTTTTTTCCAAGGCCCTAACCAAAGGTGCATTGGGAACACTAGCCCCGTGTCAATTACAATCGCTCCCCCTAGCTGTTACTCGCCAACGCCGGGTTAATTTTTTTCAGCGCGGACTCGCTTACAACAATCTGGGGGATTACGACAACGCGCTTGCAGGTTTTGAAAAGGCATACGAGCTTGATCCCACTGAAGAGCGGCGGCAGAAGATCGAATAGCTCAAGGGTAACTAGACAGCCGCGCCTGCGTTGTGCGGGCAATGTAACGCGAAACCGGAACCGGGGAAAAGTTCTGCCCCGAATGCGGCGCAAAAGTTTGAGAGGCAAGCACTGCCTGTTAGGGCTGTGTTAAAATAGAAACGTTAAGAAGGAGAAACGTACAATGAAGTGTAAAAACTGTTCAGAAGAATTGAATGCCGGGGCAAAGTTCTGCCCCGGTTGCGACACGAAAGCCGAAGCTGGCACGAAGCCAAGCGGCAAACCTGCCCCCGGCAATGGCGGCGTTCAGCAAGACAAAGCGGGAAAATTAGCCCAACTTGCAGACGAGCAATTTGAAAACAAGCAATACGGGGATGCGGTAAAAACACTTTCTAAGGCTATAGAGCTTGACCCCAACAATGCGGAGTATTACGCCTTTCGCGGCCTTGCTTACCAAATACTGAATGATTACAACAATGCGCTGAAAGATTACAGCAAAGCCATACAGCTTGAGCCGAAGAACGCGAAGTATTATGAAGCTCGCGGTGATACTTACCGCGATATGGAGGATTACAACAAAGCGCTCACAGATTACAGCAAAGCCATACAGCTTGAGCCGAAGAACGCGAAGTATTATAAAGCTCGCGGCAATATTTACAACATTGATCTGGACGATTACGACAAAGCGCTCGCAGATTTCAGCAAGGCCATAGAGCTTGACCTGGGTAACGCGGAGTATTACAACGCTCGCGCTACTGCTCACAGAGATAAGTCTAATAATTCCATAATCAGGGATTTCCGCAAAGCGTTTGCAGATCACGAGAAAGCCATAGAGCTTGCCCCCGAGGAAGCGTTCTACTATTACCACCGCGGGCATACTTACCGTCTTAAGGGGGATAACCACAAAGCCCTTGCAGACTTTAGCAAGGCCATAGAGCTTAACCCGGATCACGCAGTTTTTTACAGCAGTCGCGGTGAAATTTACAAAAAGCTAAAAGATTACCCCAACGCGCTTGCAGATTTTGAGAGGGCTTACGAGCTTGATCCAAGCGACGACGAGCTGTTGGAACTGATCGATGAGGCTAAATCCGGCGGCAAGTCGGGCTTGGGCAAACTTTTTGGCAAAAAATAGGGTTCCCCGGCCAAGGCGGCTAATCTTGGTTGCAAGGTTCCCGCCTTGCCGGGCAAACAATGTTGCATTCATGGCCTAATGAAACATTTATTAAATCCCATCGAGGATTTAATAAATGTTCTTACCCGCATTTTGCGCAATGAAATGAGCAAATGCAAATGGAAATGCTGATTAGCGTCGAGTTAATCAGCGTTTCCCTTAAACCCCTTCGCATAAAAATAGGCAAAACCAAAGAAGAAGTCCTGTTTCCACGCAGTACTGGCGCATTTTTTGCAAAAAATGCTACACTAAGGCATGACGCACGAAACAAAAGAAATGATCAAAGCGACCAAACGAATTTTTATGCCAGCCGGCACGGCGGGCAAATAGGGGGAAACATGGACAAAAACAGTCTGCAATACCAGCTTTACAAACTGGACAACGAAAACGAAGTTAACGCGCTTGTAAAAGACGAAACGATCTGGCTTACGCAAAAATCGATGAGCGAATTGTTTGGTTGTTCATCAGACAACATATCGGTTCATCTAAAAAACATATATGACCAAGAAGAGCTTGATGAAAACTCAACTACCGAGGAAACCTCGGTAGTTCAACAAGAGGGCAAAAGAAATGTTACACGAACACTGAAGTTCTACAACCTCGACGTGATCATTTCCGTAGGCTACCGGGTGAACTCCCTAAGAGCCACCCGCTTTAGACAATGGGCGACAAAGGTTCTCCGGGAATACATGACAAAAGGCTTTGCGATGGACGACGAGCGGCTGAAGCAAGGCGAAAAGGTTTTTGGCAAGGACTACTTCAAAGAACTTTTGGAACGAATCCGCTCGATCCGTGCCAGCGAGCGCCGGATTTGGCTGCAAATAACGGACATCTTTGCCGAAATTAGCGCAGATTACGACAAAAACAGCCCCGTTACAAGCCAGTTTTACGCTATGGTGCAAAATAAATTTCACTATGCCATAACAGGGCAAACAGCCGCAGAAATTATCCACGGGCGGGCAGACCGAAGCCATGAAAACATGGGGCTTACCGCTTGGAAAAATTCCCCAGACGGCAGAATTCTAAAAAGCGATGTTACTGTTGCCAAAAATTATTTGGCCGAAAAAGAAATCCGGCGGCTCGAACGGGGTGTGTCCGGCTTTTTTGACTACGTCGAAGATTTAATCGAAGATGAAGTTTTGCTAAAAATGGAAGACTTTGCAAAAAGCATCGACGAGTTTCTTGGGTTCAGGCGTTACAAGATTTTAACCGGCAAGGGAAAAATCTCCATGCAAGATGCCAAGGACAAAGCGCACACGGAGTATGAAGAATTCAACAAAACCCAAAAGATAAACTCCGACTTCGAGAAGCATCTTGCGAAACTGCACAGCCAGGCCGGCGGCAAAGCCAAACCCCGGGGAAAAATCAAAGGCAAGGTGAAAGACGATGAATGACAGCGAAAAACTGGTACCAAAAAAGGGATTTACTGACGCTTGTGGCAGCGCAAACTAGGGGAGGCGGCGGGGGTAAAAGCAAATAGCCGCCCAAGCCAAAAGAGCGAACAGCTTAAGGCGGCATATTTGCAAAAAATGTTCGTATGAAAACTACACAAGCAACGACAAATGGTGCATAATCTTGGTGTTATCTTCGGCTTCCAGTTCTTGAATTATGTGCAAGTAGGTTTCTTGCGTAGTAGTTACACTGGAATGGCCTAACCTTTTTGCAATACTTGCAATAGATACACCGGCGAAAATTAAAAGCGAAGCGTGCGTGTGCCTTAGACTGTGCAAAGAAATTACGGGGACACCCGCTTTTTTGCACAGCGTGCTAAGACGACTGTTGGCCGTTGAATTAAAAACCCTGCTGCGCCCGCCCGCCGGCAGGACAGGCACAAAAATTGGAGTGTCTGCCCTTAAACCTTTGGTGAGCTTGAAAAACTGCTTGCAAAGCTGCGGATCAATCGAAAGAGTGCGTTTTGAAGAAAAGTTTTTTGTTTCCGCAAAACCACCTGTAGCGCACTTGTAATTCCACGTTTTTGTGATTTTTATTTTTTGCCGGACAAAATCAAAATCACTGGGAGTCAGTGCCAATGCTTCAGAAAAACGCAAACCTGTTTTTGCAATAAGCGCGATAAACCAATCCCAATTCAGCTTTTCTGTTAAATTGAGATTTTTTAACAAGGTTTTAAGTTCAAACTGGCTAAGAAACTTGGGCTTCTTGCAAGTCGGCTTTTTACCTTTTATGATAGCCCTGCGAGTAGGGTCTGAAGTAAAAAAACCTTCATCGATAATATCCAAAATCACACTCTTTAGGTGATTGTGAAAATCCATTGTCGTCTGCCTTTCGTGAGTTCGGGCATACGCATTGATTAGCTTTTGGTAGCTCCGCTTGTCAAGCTCGCAAATTTTTAACGTTGGCGCAAGCTCCGTTAGCCGCTGCAATGTCATTTGATACTTTTGATAGGTGATTGGCCGTACAGCCCCCAACTTGTACAATTCAATCCATGCAGCAAAATACTCATGGAAATACTGGGATTCTTCGTTCACTGTGGGCATAAAAAAACCTCCTGCATAAATTTGAGCGATCAGATCGCCCTATTCATTATGCAGTAGGCCGGCCGTTTTTCATTGTGTTAAACAAACATTTTTTGCAAATATGTCGCTTTGAGTTTTTAAGCTGCCCCCGCCACCTCCCCCAGCTTACGCTTTGCCGGCCGGCCCGCGCGGCATTCCCCCGGAAAAAAACTCGCAGGCCTATTTACAGAAGTGCCGATAAAGTGCTATGCTGGAAAAAATATAAGAAGCAATTGCAAGAGGAGAAGCAAGCATGGAAAAAAGACAAGGGGCAACCCCCCCCAAAACGACATTGCGGCTAGCAATCGGCGCGGCATTGATCCTTTCAATAGCGCTGGCGTTTACCGGGTGCGGCGGCGGGCAGGCAGCCGTCCGTACAGATACCCTAATCGTCGGTGTGCCCAGTATGCCGGTAAACCTTGACCCCTCGCTAGTAAACGACATACCGTCGGGCAGACTCATCTTTCACATTTACGACACCTTGATCTACATCGACTATGACACAGTACCCCAGCCCAACCTTGCGACAAGCTGGGAATGGCTCGACCCCGACAACCCCCAGCAGCTTAGAGTTTTCCTGCGGGAAGGCGTGCTCTTCCACAACGGCGACCTGCTCACCGCAAGAGATGTCGCCTTTTCGCTGGACAGAGCGTCCGAAGCCCCCACAATCGCCAGCCTTGCCGGCATGATTGAAAGCACAACCATCGTGAACGACCACGAAGTCATCATCAATCTGGAGTACCCCTTTGTACCCTTCGTAACCTTCTTGGGACACACCGCGTTTTCCATACTAAACGAAAGGGCAGTTACCGAAATGGGCGTAGACGCGCACAGCCAAGCCCCCGTCGGCACAGGCCCGTATCGGCTTACAAACATCGTAACCGGCGACCGCTTGGAATTTACCCGCTGGGATTACTTTTGGGGCGAACCCGCGCTCATAGAAAACCTCGTAATCCGCATACTGCCGGACGCCTCCACCCGCCTAATTGCGCTTGAAACCGGCGAAATCGATATAATGGAAGGCGTTCCGCCGCCAGACATGAATCGCGTGCGCAGCCACCCGGACCTAACCCTCTTCCATGAAATGACCTTTGGAACAAACTACATCGCATTCAACGTTTCAAGGCCGCCCTTTGACGATATCCGGGTGCGCCATGCCGTACAATACGCGATCGACCTAGAAGCGATGGTGCAGGCCGTGTACATGGGAGCCATGCTCCCCGGAACCGGCCCCCTTGGCCCGATGGTTTGGGCATCCATAGCCGATCAGCTTGAAGGCTGGGATTTCAACCCGCAAAGGGCAAGGGAACTGTTGGCCGAAGCCGGCTTCCCTGACGGATTTTCCGCAACCTTCATGACAAACCAAGGCAACCCCCAGCGGGCCGACACGGGGGAAATCTTGCAGAATATGCTAGGAGCCGTGGGCATCGATGTTTCTGTGCAACTTTTGGAATGGGCAACCTTCTTGGACGTTTCCGCGCAAGGCGAGCCGGATATGCATATGCTGGGCTGGTCTACCTCCACGGGCGACCCGGATCACGGCCTGTTTGCCATGTTTCACAGCTCCACATGGGGGCACGCCGGCAACCGCAGTTTTTTTAGCCACCCGGAAGTAGACAGCCTTCTAGAAGCCGGAAGATTGGAAACCGATCCTGTCGCGCGCGCGCAGATTTATGCGCAGGCGCAAAGAATAATCCATCAGGAATCGCCGTGGATTTTTCAATCGACAGCTTCGGAAATTTACGCGGTAAGAAACAACGTCCAGGGCTTTAGAATGTCCCCGGATCAGCGGCACAAATTCTGGACGCTTTCTTTTACAAACTGAAAACTGACCGGCCGGCGGCCGGGCAAAGCGGAAAATGTTATGGGAGCCGCGCTATCCGCGCTATCCGCGCTAGCCACGCTAACCGTAGTTAGCGAGTTAGCGAGTTAGCGAGGCTTTCATAACATTGAAAATGTGATGAGGGAGATAGGGCGAATGGAAAACGGAGATAAACGAGCGCTTGGAAATCTAGTCGGGACAAGCGAGATTAAAGGCACACTCAAGATAAGATTCTTGAACAGCTTCTCTAAGTTTGGCACGGCAATGCTGATAATCGCGGCGATTATAGCCCTTGTGCTTTCAGCCGGTAACGCCGGCGGCAGCTTTGACAGAGTCGGTGTGTGGTTGATTGCCTTTATCGGCTTGGTTCTGTGCGTTTGCGGCTACTTTTTGCACAAACAGTCCAAAGGCGCAATTTACGAAAAAGGCCTTGCCATAAAGCAGGGGCAAAGCGAAACGGAAATCGCCTTTTCGGAAATTGCCGACTTGCAGTATACCGAAGCGTTAAGATTCAACGGCTGGTATACCGCGATGGTCAGGACAATCCGGATAGACAGAAAGGACGGCAAAGACCCCGTGGAAATAAAAGGCCGCAATATGCTGCACATCCGGGACTTTGCCAGGGACTTAAAAAAAGCCTGCGGCATGGACTATGCGGACTTGGCCGAAAAAACCGAAGACCCGCAGTTTGAAGCCGAAGGCTGCTGATAGAAAAACTTGCGCAGGAGGCTCCGGCGCAAGCCCCGCCAGCCCCACTCAGGCTTCATTCGCCATAAGCTGTTCCAGCGACTGCCGGCGGCGGATCACCTGCAAGCCGCCTGGCGAGTAAAGCACCTCGGCGGCTTGAACGTGGGAATTGTAATTCATGGGGGACATCGACGAGCAATACGCCCCCGCGCCGCCAATCACAAAAAAGTCCCCGACTTCCGGCTCCGCCATTTTGCGCGGCAGATTAAGCCCGGCGGAATCAAGACTTTGCGAGTCGCCCGTTTCGCAGCACTTGCCCACGGGGACAGCCGTGTAAGAGCCAGCGGAGTGGCCGCCGGCATCGTCAAAATCGGAATAAAGCAAATCGCCAGATTTTGAAACAACATAGAAAGGATGCCGGGCGGCGTACAAAAGCGGACGCGTGTTTAGCTCCATACCGCCGTCAAGAACCAGAAAATTAAGCCCGTCGCCACCCGTTTTCTTTTTGTCGATAACCCTAGTTACAATAAAACCGGCAAGAGCCACAACATAATTGCCAGGCTCCACCTCCATTTCCAGCCGCCGATTCGTTTTTTGGAAAAACCCCTCCAGCCTTTCCTTGGCGTACCGGCCAAGACCTTCGATGTCGGCCGCCTCCTCGTCGGGCATCCGGGCAACCTTTAACCCGCCGCCAAAACTCGCCGTTAGCGCATCGGGAAAATGCCGCTCGATAATGTTCAATTCCAAGTCAATGTTGTCCCGCCAGGCGATGGGGTCGCCGCCCGATCCAATGTGAATATGCACATGGTCAAAAACAATCCCCTTCTCCTTGGCAAAACCAAGAGCCTTGTCCAAATCGTAAAGATGAATGCCAAAACAGGAATAATTGTCGCCAGTGTTGCGCGATGCAGACTCCCCCGAACCAACCCCCGGATGAATGCGAATGGCAAGAGCCACCTTGTTTGCGGCCGCAAAATCGCCAATGTTAAAAAGCTGTCGCAAAGAGCAGACATTGTACTTTAAACCGCTTTTTATCATCTCTTGCAGAGAGAGCATTTCCCCATCGCAAGGCACTTCCTGCGTCGTAAGAATAATGTCCTTGTAGGGAATGCCCGCCGCCGCCGCCCGCCGGGCCTCATTCATGGAACTGGCATCGATTTTTAGCCCCTGCCGGCTGATAATTTTTAGAATAGACCTGTTGGAGTTCGCCTTCATCGCGTAACGGACAGTAAGCCCGTAAGCATTCGGCATGGCCAGCAAGCGCCGGCAATTGCCCGCGATAGCCTGCTCGTCGTACAGATAAAACGGCGTGCCGTGCTCAAGAGCCGCATCCAAAACCACCTTCGAGCCGATCATCCCGCTAAAATTGCCCACAATGCCCCTCCCCGAAATTAAAACCTATAGCTAAAAACAGCCGCAACCCGGTGAAACTGAAGCCGTACAGGATTGGAATTGTCCAAAGTCCTGTTTCGATAATATAAATCCCGCCAGTCAGGCTCCAAAAAATTTCTTTGCGTGTGAAACTGAACAAAAAAACTTATGCCAAACTGCGGAGCCGGCGAAAAATGAAACAGCGTGGAAAACACCCAGTAAATTTTATCGCCGCCCCACAGACGGCGTTCATGCGAACTGTCGGACAAAAAAAGTTCCGCCTCGGCAATCAGCCCAACCATAGAAAGGACAAGAGGCATTTGGTAGCCCAGGATAAAATTGCCGTAAAAGTAAAAACCGTTACGGTTTTCGCCGTCATCGTTTTGGAAAAACCACGACTGCCCGGCAGAAGCGCGGGAGTACCCCCTGTGGCTAAACTGGTGATACGTTCTAACAATAACATGATTCCATTCGCCGGGGAAAAAGGCCGCCAAACTTGCCTGCAACGCCGCCCCGCCCCGCGCATTCCAGTGCGCCCCGTCAAAGGCCGAACCGGAGTTTTGCCAGTTGCCCTCCGCATCCGGGAGGTTAAGCCCTATCCCGTAAGCGTTATCGCCCATAATGTTCATATTCCAGCCCGAAGCGATAGAGCCGCCGGCGCTCAATTCAAAAAAAGCAATTGGTGTCCACACAACCGCAGAACTTGCCCCAAGGGTAACCGGCGAAACCTCCGCCCCCAGGGAAACATGAACATTGTTGTTTTCTGTCAAGGGACTGTCGCCCTGCAAAAAAGGAAAGCGAAAATGCTGAGTAAAGCTCAGCCGTACCTGCGCGGCTGTCGTAGCCTGCAAAGAAAGCTCGCTGTAAGCGATAACGGCGTTTTCCGCCGGCAAGTTTTGGAACGCCAAAAACGGCAACACAAGAACCCAAAGCCTTTTCATCTTTCCATAGTAACACCGAACCCATTCCTGCACAAGAGCTTGGGAAGCCACGTCTCTGTCTGTTTTTTTTACATGGGAATTGCTGCCAGCGATTAGTGCTGTTGCAAATCCGCCGGCCGCGCCGGGCACTTGCATTTGGGCGTTTTTTTTACTAAGCTGTAACAAATGGACTCATTCTATAATCTTTCCAACTTGTGGGATAGCTACCATGAGAACTTCGCGACAGCCGGGCACAGACTGATTCTTGCCGTGGTTATAATAGTCGCCGGTTGGGGGGTGTTTAAGCTTTCCAAGCGCATTAAAGTAAAAACCTTGTCGGAAAAGTGGCGAATTGACGCGACAGTCGTATCGATCCTGCGGCTGGTGCTTCAGTACGGGATATTTTTTATCTGTACGATAATGGTATTAGACCTTTTCGGCATTAACACCACAGGCATCATCGCGCTGTTGGGAACCGCCGGCATCGCGGTAGGCTTCGCGCTAAAAGACACAATGGGCAACATTGCCGCCGGCATCGTCATCATTTTTTTGCGCCCATTTAAGATAGGCGATTGGATCGAGTTTGGCGAGAACCTTGGAGAAGTAACCCAAATAGGGCTTTTTGCCACCAACCTTAACACGCCGGACGGGATTTGCGTTACATCGCCGAATTCCGCCATTTGGAGTTCCGCCCTAATAAACTATACAAACAACCCCACCCGGCGAATGGACATTGCCATTACGATTTTGTACACAGACCCCGTTGACCGCGCAATCGAGGTTTTGCAAGAAGTCGGCAAACAAAGCTATTTTCTAACCGAGCAAACCGTGCCTTCCGGGCAGTCTCCCTGGGTCATTGTGCACTCTTTTGGGGAAGCCGGCATTAACATACACTTTCGCGCCTGGGTTCCAACCGATAAATACTGGGAGTTCTACTGGCCAACTTTTAAGTTAATAACCGAAAAAATCAAGGAAGCCGGCCTTACAATCGCCCTGCCCCGTCGCGAGATGCACATAATCGGCGGCGGCGCTCAAGGACTGCCGCCCCCCGGCGCAGGCACACGGAATGCGACGCGACCGGTCGCGGCCGGCAGGAAAGGGGCATTCGAGTAGCTACAAGGTTGCGTAGACATCCGCCGTGCTGGAATCTTGGTTTGTCTCGCCGGAAGTTTCCGCAGAAGCACCTGCGGGGTCTTCCGCCACGCTTGCGGAATTTTTCCCCTGGCGTTTGGCATCCGCGCCCTTGGGCTTTTTCAACACGCTGTCGCCGAAAAGAATTGCGAACACTTCCTGGGCGTTTTCGGCAAACTCCACCTGAATATCCCCGCGAATGTCTTTGTCAAGCTCGCTCCAGTCGGGTTCGTTGCTTTTTGGCAGAATCGCCCTTTCCATTCCGTTGCGAATCGCCGCCAGCAGTTTTTCCTTTAACCCCCCCACCGGCAGCACCCGCCCCGTAAGCGTAAGCTCGCCGGTCATGGCGATGCCCGCCTTGGGCGGAACCTTGCACAAAGTGGAAAGCATGGAGGAAGCCAAGGTAATGCCGGCCGAGGGGCCGTCCTTGGGGATTGCGCCCTCCGGGACATGAATGTGAAAAACCGACTTGCTTATATCCTTGGTTTCAAAATTGTAAAGGCTGTGGCAACTGCGAAGATACGACAAGGCAATTCTTGCGCTTTCCTTCATAACATCGCCCAAGTTGCCGGTTATCACCATGTCGCCGCCGCCCTCGTAACGGATTGTTTCCACGGGCAGGGTCGTGCCGCCGGTTTGCGTCCAAGCCAGCCCGTAGGTTACGCCCACGCGGGCTTCCTTAAAAACCACGTCTTTTTTGTATTTTTTGCGGCCAAGCAATTTTTCCAAATGCCCCGGCCGCACAACTTTTACAAAAGATTCGACAGGCTTGTCCCTGCCGTAGCCCTTGTGCACCGCCCGGCGGGCAATGCGCCTTATACAGCGGGCGATCTCCCGCTCCAGACTGCGCACGCCCGACTCGTTTGTCCAGTAGCGGATAATGTCGCGCAGGGTATCGTCTTTGAAAACCAGCCGGGCAATGGAAAGCCCGTTGTCCCTAAGCTCCTTGGGAACAAGAAACTGCTTGGCAATCGCCAGCTTTTCGTTTTCGCCGTAGCCGGCAACCTCGATTATCTCCATGCGGTCTAAAAGCGGATACGGAATCGTGTGCAGGGAGTTTGCCGTGGTTATGAACAGCACCTTTGAAAGATCGTAGGGAACTTCCATATAGTGGTCTGTAAAGGTGGCGTTCTGCTCCGGGTCTAAAACCTCCAGCAGAGCCGATGCCGGGTCGCCGCGAAAGTCGCTGGACAGCTTGTCTATTTCGTCAAGCAGAAAGACCGGGTTCACCGTGCCCGCCTTGCGCATGGACTGAATGATTTTTCCGGGCAGCGCACCCACATAGGTCTTGCGATGCCCGCGTATTTCGGCCTCGTCCCGCACGCCGCCCAGGGAGATTCGCACAAAGCGTCTGCCCAAGGCACGCGCAACGGATTTTCCCAGCGATGTTTTGCCCGTCCCCGGCGGGCCGACAAAGCACAGGATTGGCCCCTTTACCGCGATCTTCCCCGTGTTTTGCTCGCCGTCGCCCGATATATCCCAGCCGTCGTCGCTCACCAACTCACCGGTCAGTTCGTCGGCCAGCTCGCCTTGTGCCAAAAGCTGGCGCACGGCGATAAATTCCAGAATGCGCTCCTTGGGGCGGCGCATTCCGAAATGATCGGCGTTAAGGATTTTTTTTGCATCGCCCAAGTCCCCGCAGTCCACCGAGTAGGAGACCCAGGGCAGGTCGGAAATCCATTCCAAGTAACCGCGCAAGACCCCGGCCTCCGGCGACAGCGGCTGGAGTTTGCGCAGGCGGGCTATTTCCTTGCGCGCCTTTGCCATAATTTCTTCCGGCGGCAATTTTTCGCTTATGTTTTTTTCGACAATGGCAAACTCGTCTTCGACCTTGTCCTTGCCAAGTTCTTTGTTAATCTCTTTAAGCTGTTCGTGCAAGATGTATTCCCGCTGGGTTTTGTCCATGCGGCTTTTTACCTTGCCGGAAATGTTTTTCTGAATGCTGAAAATCTCGTTTTCCATTTCGAGCGTTTCGATAACGGCAAGAAGCCTTTCCCTTGTGTCGGCGATTCCCAGCAGTTCGATTTTTTTGTCCGACTTTAAATTTGTCGCGTTGCAAATAAGGTTGGCCAGGCGTTCCGGGTTTTCGGTTCTGTCGGCGGCGGAAAGGGTTTCCGTGTTGATTTTTTTCGAGTATTCGGCGTATTGAGCGAAGGATTTTTGCACACTGCGCATAAGGGCGGCATCGTCGCTGTCAAGAGGATCGGAAAGCCCGGTAATTTGAAGCGGGGCGATCTCCACCTGCGAAAAATCGCCGCGACGCTCTGCCGAATAAATTTGCCCCCGATACTCCCCCTGCAACACGACCCGGTAGGTGTTGTCCGGCAGCCGAAGATGCTGGACGAGCCTTACGACAGTGCCAACTTCGTAAGGCTCGTCATCGCCGAACATCCCCATTTCGTTTTTTTTAACGCAGACGGCAAAAAGGCGGTTGTCCCTTCTTTGGGCGTATTCAACGGCGGCCACCCCCTGTTTGGTCGTTATAAAAATCGGAACGACCGTGTGCGGGAAAAGAACCAAGTCCCGCAGGGGCAACATGGGGAAATCCTCTTGAGGCGCGCCCCTGTCGGAAAGCGCGGATTCATTTTGTTGCGAGCCTTCGGGAAAGCCCGTTGTTAATCCAGAAAAGAACCGCGCCAGCCGGCCTTTCTTTGGTAAACCGCCTTTTTTCAAGTTTTACGCGCTCTTTTGCACCGGGATAATTTCCGGCGTTTCGGATTTTTCCACGGTGTTCTGGTTGATAACCACCTGCTTGCGACCCTTTATGGACGGAATCTCGAACATTATGTCCGTCATAAGTTTTTCCACAATTGCACGCAAGCCACGCGCCCCGGTTTTTTGCTTAATGGCCATGTCGGCGATAGAATCAATCGCTTCTTCCGTAAACACAAGGTCTACATCGTCATAAGCCATCGACGCTTGAAACTGCTTTACGATCGAGTTTCGCGGCTCGGTAATAATGCGCCGCAAATCCTCCCGTTTAAGCTCCTCAAGGCCAACCGTGATTGGCAGCCTGCCGACAAACTCCGGGATCATGCCAAACTGAATAAGGTCGTCCGGCTGAAGCTCGTTGTAAAGCTCCTTCAAAGTTTTTTCACCGCCGGCCGTCTGCGCGCCAAAGCCCAGGGGGTGCTTTACCACCCGCCTTGCAATGTGTTTGTCCAGCCCGACAAAGGCCCCGCCGCAGATAAACAGAATGTTCGTCGTGTCCAAGCGCAGCATCTCTTGGTTGGGATGCTTGCGCCCGCCTTGCGGCGGAACCGATGCGACAGTGCCCTCGATTATTTTAAGGAGCGCCTGTTGAACGCCCTCGCCCGACACATCGCGGGTAATCGAGACATTTTCACCCTTTTTGGCGATTTTGTCGATCTCGTCGATGTAGACGATGCCGCGCTCGGCCGCCGCAATGTTGCCGCCGGCGTTCTGTATCAGCTTTAATAGAATGTTTTCGACATCTTCGCCTACATACCCGGCCTCGGTCAGCGTCGTGGCATCGACCAAAGCGAACGGCACTTTCAGCTTTTGCGCCAGAATTTTGGCCAGCAGGGTTTTCCCGGTGCCCGTCGGCCCAATAAGGATGACGTTGGACTTTTCAACCTCGACCGCGTCCGGCTCCTTGGCGGGGCTGGATATGCGCTTGTAGTGGTTGTAAACCGCCACGGAAAGCGCTTTTTTGGCGTTGTCCTGGCCTATGATGAAAAGATCAAGGTAAGTCTTGATTTCCTTGGGAGTAGGGATGTCATCGGTAAACTGGGAGGAAAGCTCCTGCTCTTCTTCGGCAAGAATTTTCCGACAAACTTCCACGCACTCGTCGCAAATAAACACATTGTTAGGCCCGGCAATGAGTTTGCGAGCCATATCCGCATTCCTGCTGCAGAATGAACAAACCCGTTCTGCAGAACCTGATCCGCTACGAAGCCGCGCCATTTTTTTCCCTCTTTAATACAGAATCCGCCACGCCGTAACTTACCGCATCTTCGGCCGACATATAAAAATCTCTTTCCATGTCTGCCGCAATCTGTTCGACGGTTTTGCCGGTGTGGGCTGCGAAATAGTTTATCGTCATCTTTTTAAGACGCACGATCTCCTTTGCCTGAATATCGATGTCCCGCGCTTGCCCGCGCGCCCCGCCCCAAGGCTGATGAATCAGCACTCTGGAAGAGGGCAAGACCATGCGCTTTCCCGGCGTTCCCGCCGTTAAAATTAGCGCGGCCATGCTGGCGGCCTGCCCAAGGCAGATTGTCTGAACGTCGGACTTGACGTGTTGAATCGTGTCGTATATGGCAAAACCCGCCGTTACAGAGCCGCCCGGGGAGTTGATGTAAAGATTGATGTCCTTTTCCGTGTCCTGGCCATCCAGAAAAAGCAATTGGGCTACTATTAAGTCTGCCGTAAGATCGTGTATTTCGCCGTCAAGAAACACTATCCGGTCTTTCAACAAGCGGGAGTAGATGTCGTAAGATCGCTCCCCCATGCTCGTTTGTTCTACAACGATGGGAACCAAACTGTTCATTTTTTCGTGCATACTTATATATTAGCGAATTTTTCGCATAAGGTCTAGGTATTCCTGTTTTTCGCCCAAAATAAATGAATTTTCCGCAAGCAGAAGGTCGCTCAACCTGCTAAATTCAATGTCTCTGGCCATTTCGTCCGTCATGCCGCTTTTCTGGTACTGGGCTTTGACCGCTTCGACCTCGTCGGGGCTGTCCACGATTTTGGAAATAGCCTCGGTTATTTCAGCATCGCCGGCCTCGATTTTTTCTTCTTCCATTATACTCTGCATGATTAGCCGGCTGCAGATGGCGCTTTCGACCTGTTTGCGGACTCTTTCGTCATTCATCAAGTTCTCGAAGCCGCTTTCGCCGGCGTTCTTCAACATACTGTTAAGAATATTCTCGTCCACGCCGGATCTGCGTGCCATTGTGTACCACTGCCTTTTAAGCTCCGCCCGGATCATCGACTCCGGCAGGACTATTTCCGTTTTTTCCTTGACGGCGGCCATCAGCGCTTCGATTTTCAGCCCTTTCAAGTGCTCTTCCAGCGTCTCGGTTAGATTTTTGCGTATGTCGTTTTTCAAGTCGTCCAGCGTGTTGAACTTTTCGCTGACATCTTGGGCTAGTTCGTCGTCCAGTTCCGGCAGGTGTTTTTCCTTTAGGGTTACAAGAGTGGCTTTGACTAGCGCGGCCTTACCTTCCGCCTCTGTTTCAAACTCCTTGTTTTCGCCCTTTTTCATTCCCAAAACGCCGTCTTCGAGCTTGTACTGGATGTTCCCGGAGCCTATTGTAAAGGTAAAATCCTTGCGTTCCGCTATTTCCTGCCCGTTTTCTTTGTCCACAACCAAGTAATCGACGGTTGCAACGTCGCCTGTCCGCGCTGTATCCTCTTCGCCCCTGTCGGAGACGTAGGAGTTGGCTTCGCGCACGCCTTCAAGTTCGCGTTGAAGGTCGGCATCGGTAATTTCTGCCCAAGGGACGGTTACTTCCAGTCCTTTCCATTTGTCTAGTTTGACTTCCGGGTAGACGTCGTAAACGACGGAAAAGTTAAAATCGCTGTCAAAGTCCAGTTCGGGGGCGTCCTTCATTTCCGGGGTGGAATAGTTGAGGGGCAAGTATTTCTGGAAGGCTTCGTCTTCAAAGGCCTGTGTAAGGGCTTCTTCGATTAATCGCGCCTTTAGGTCTTCTTTTAGACCGTCGCCCAGTTTGCGCTCGAGCACCGACTGGGGAACTTTTCCCTTGCGGAACCCCGGCAGGCTTATGGTTTTAAGGTATTCGTTTACCATTTTTTGGTATTTTTGGCGAACATCTTCTTTTGGAACGGTCAATGAAAGTTTTCCGCTGGAGTTTTCCAAACGGGTAAATTCTTTTGTTGCGGCCACTATCTTCCTCTTTTGTTTCGCCGCGTCCAAACTTATTTTGAACGGCGGTCGGTTTTATAAAAACGGCAAAAAGCCGTTTTAGTGAGCCGCTGATTAACTTGAGGCTAATCAGCGTCTCACGCGGACTAAAGTCCGATGCATTTGCTCATTTCATTGCGCAAAATACGGGTAAGAGGCAATCATAAAATCCCCGATTGGATTTTATGATTGCTTCCTTTGCGCTGCGGGGGAAGGGACTTGAACCCTTATACCTTTTGGCACCAGAACCTAAATCTGGCGTGTCTACCATTCCACCACTCCCGCCTATTGTTCCAGTTTACCCAGAGCCGCCCTTCTTGTCAATTACACCGCACCGCACTTTTGGGGAATTTTAAGAAGAGAGCCGCCGTTCGGCGCGTCGTCCGGCGAGAAAGCCCTGCCGGGCGACCCTGTTTCCGGCAGGAGGGGGAAGCACACGGAGGCACAAAGGCACGGAGCTTTGCCTCGCAAGCCTCTGCCCGGCGAGGAAGCCCTGCCGGGTTACCATGTTTTCAGCAGGAGGAGGAAGCACACGGAGAGATGAAGACGCGGAGCTTTGCCTTGCGAGCCTCTGCCCGGCGAGTAAGCCCCTGCCGTGCAACCCTGTTTCCGGCAGGAAGAGGAAGCACACGGAGAGATGAAGACGCGGAGTTTTGCCTCGCGAGCCTCTGTCCGGCGAGTAAGCCCTGCCGGGTTACCCTGTTTCCGGCAGGAAGAGGGGCACACGGAGAGATTAAGACACGGAGCCTTGCTTCGCGAGCCTCTGCCCGGCGAGAAAGCCCCCTGCCGGGCGACCCTGTTTCCGGCAGGAGGGGGAAGCACACGGAGAGATGAAGACGCGGCGTTTTGCCTCGCGAGCCTCTGCCCGGCGAGGAAGCCCCTGCCGGGTTACCCTGTTTCCAGCAGAAGGGGAAGCACACGGAGGCACAAAGGCACGGAGCCTTGCTTCGCGAGCCTCTGTCCGGCGAGAAAGCCCTGCCGTGCAACCCTGTTTCCGGCAGGAGGAGGAAGCACACGGAGAGATGAAGACGCGGAGTTTTGCCTCGCGAGCCTCTGCCCGGCGAGGAAGCCCTGCCGGGTTACCCTGTTTCCAGCAGAAGGGGAAGCACACGGAGGCACAAAGGCACGGAGCCTTGCTTCGCGAGCCTCTGTCCGGCGAGGAAGCCCTGCCGGGCGACCCTGTTTCCGGCAGGAGGGGGAAGCACACG
>WRKI01000312.1 GCA_009778155.1 Spirochaetota bacterium | reverse complement strand
TATCAACTCTGCCCCTATCTTTGCAATTTTTGCCTCTTTACGTGAGAAATTTGAGGGGGAGTGGTAATCAAAAAGAGTAAATGTAGAATTGCTGCAAGCCTGCATCGCTTGCTTGACAAACTGCCAGAGTACCTGTAAAATGAATTTGTTTGTGGAAAGCGACAACTTTGGAGGAATTGACTTGTTGCACTCTATTGAAATAACGGTAAATGGCGAGACAAGGCGTTGCGAAGTTGCGGCAAACACAACGTTGCTGGAGCTTCTGCGGGGCAATCTGCGTTTGAATGGCACAAAGCGCGGTTGCGACTTGGGACAATGCGGGGCTTGCACGGTACTGCTGGACGGCCAGCCTGTGAACTCCTGCCTTACCCTTGCGGTAATGGCCGCCGGGTGCAGCGTTACAACGATAGAAAATGGCGGGCTGGAACTTATTAAAAAAGCATTCATAACAGAGGGGGCTATTCAGTGCGGTTTTTGCACGCCCGGCATGATCCTTTCGGCAAAAGCTCTGCTGGATAAAAATCCCAAGCCTAGCGACAAAGGCATTCGAACAGCCCTTTCGGGCAACCTTTGCCGTTGTACGGGCTACAAACGAATAATCGCCGCCGTGGAAAGCGCGGCGGAAGCGGCACGACATGAACCGGTATGACAGCCCCCGTTTGGAGTCGCTGGAAAAAGCGGACGGCAGCGGCCTTTACACAGACGACATATCCCCGCCGGGTATGATTTACGGCGCAGTGTTGCGTAGCCCCTACCCCCATGCAAAAGTAAAAAGCATAGATGCCGCTAAAGTTTTGGCTCTTCCCGGCGTTGTCGCAGTACTCTTGCCAGATGAAGTAGAAGGCATTCTCTACAACTCATCCGGGAACCCGCCTTCGCCGCTTTTGCTGGAAGATGAGAGGATTCTAACAGATCACCCGCTGTTTGAAGGGGACGGTATCGCCGCCGTTGCAGCGCAAAGCCCTCAACTCTGCAAGGAAGCTTTGGCACTTTTCCGTATCGACTACGAAGTGTTGCCCGCCATTTTGAGTATTGACGATGCCATGCGTCCCGGCGCGACTTTACTGCACCCTGACGTTTCAGATTCAAACGACTTTTGCCTGCTTGCCTTTGACAAGGGCGACATAGAAACAGGCTTAGCCTCTTGCGACATCGTTTTGGAAGATGAGTTTACAACACCGGCAGTTCACCCGCTACCTCTGGAGCCTACAGGTTGTATATGCAATTGGCAGGGGGAAACACTTTCAATTACAAGCACATCGCAGACCCTCTTTCAGGAGCGGCGTATTTTGGCGAAGATGTTTGGACTACCGGAATCCTCCGTGCGTATAATAAAGCCGCTTATGGGTAGCGGTTTCGGCGCAAGGCAGCAGTTGCACTACCAGCCCGTGGGCTGCCTGCTCTCTAAGAAAGCGGGGCGCCCGGTAAAGATGATCTTGACCCGTGAAGAGGAAATGCTTGCAACAACCACCCGCCATGCGGCAAAGATGCGGGTACGTTTGGGTGCAATGCTAGACGGAAAAATAAAGGCCATAGACGCAGAGGTTTGGCACGACACAGGCGCATATTGTACCCACGGCCCTATCGTGCTTGCGGCGCAGGGAAAAAAAGTGCAGTACGATATAGAACACTACCGATACCGGGGGCATTGCGTCTACACGAACAATGTAACCGCAGGGGCTATGCGCGGCTATGGCAACCCCCAACTGACCTTCGCCAGGGAAATGCTGATCGACCGCCTGGCGCGGCAATTAGACCGTGATCCGCTGGAATTGCGGCTTGCAAACCACCTCAACACAGGGGGACGCATCGCCGGGACTGACACTTTGGTTACCAGTTGCCAAATACAGGATTGCGCGGATATGGCAAGGCGCATTCAGGCGCAGGTCGATGAGAAGCGGGGCAACACTGGACATTGGGGCGCGGCCTTTGCCATGCACACTAGCGGCCCGTCGAACAAATCAGGTTTGAGCAGTGCAAGCATCTATGTAAACAGCGATGGCTCCGTACAGCTTAACCTTGGCACTGCCGACATCGGACAGGGTAGCGAGACGGCTATGGCGCAAGTTGCGGCGCAGATTCTGGGAATTCCACTTGAGTTTGTGCGTGTCCATTCTGCTGATACGCAGTCGACCCCCTATGACACAGGAACCTTTGCAAGCAGCCAAATGTTCGTGGGTGGCAACGCTGTCGTGCTTGCGGCAAAGGCAACCCTTGTCAACATGGGGCAGGCTCTGGCGACGGCAATGGGCCTAAGCCATGACGATGTCTCATGTGAAAACGGAAGCTTCACTATGCCGGGGGCAAGCTACACTTTTAGCCAAGCGGCAAAATACCTGATGTACGAAGGCGGCGGGAGAGTCATTTTTGGAGAAGCGTCGTACAAGGCGCAAGAAGCACCCCCTGTTTTTGCGGTATGTCTTGCCCGCACGGAAAAAAACAGCCGGACGGGGGCGATTACCGTAACGGACATTATCGAAACAGTGGACGTTGGCACGGTGATAAACCGGGGAATAGTGCTGGGGCAAATCGAAGGCGGAATAGTCCAAGGGCTTGGTTACGGCTGGATGGAACGCCTGCAAAGGGTAAGGCGGAGCGGCAAGCATATTACAAGCGACACATTGCATTACAAAGTTCCGACATCGCTTGATATGCCGGAGCTGTATGCAGGCACTGTCAACAGCTACGACCCCTACGGCCCTTTGGGAGCGAAAAGCGTCGGCGAGCTAACCCTTGTTCCCGTGGCCGCAGCTCTTGCCGCCAGCGTAGAGCGAGCGACAGGAAACAAAGTGAACAGCCTGCCATTTTGCGAGTTTGCCCTATTAGGCGCAAACATGGGGGAGGAGTAACCATGATTACCCACAAGTTTGAATATTCACAGCCGCAAAGCCTTGACGAGGCATACCGGCAAAAAAACCAGTCCGCATCGTCCGTGTACATTGCAGGCGGAACAGACATTGTCCCGATGCTCAAAACCGATCTGATATTCCCGGAGCTTGTAATATCACTAAAAAGTATTCCAGAACTGGCTTTGATTAAGAGTGAAGGCGGGAATATAGAAAGCGGCGCAATGGCAACTCTAGAGGCCCTTGCGCAATACTTCCAAGCGACCCCTTCAAGAGGTACCGGCGGCATTGCCAACGCTGCCCGTGCAACAGCGTCCCCGCAGATACGCAACCTTGGCACTGTGGGTGGAAACTTACTTCAAAGTGCTCGCTGCATTTACTACAATCAGACAGCCGCATGGCGAGCCGGGATCGAAAACTGTTTCAAGACCGGTGGAAAACTATGCCACCAAGCGCCTGCGGTTAAAGCCTGTGTCGCAACCTACTATTCCGACACGGCCCCCGTATTTCTGGCCTGCGGAGCATTTGCCCGTATATATCAAGCCGGCAGGCTGGAAACCATTCCGTTGGAGCACCTTTTGGCGACCCCTGCCGCTCTTGGCAATGGGATTCTTACCCATGTAATAGTTCCCGAAACGAATGAGCTTGAAGGCTCTTATTTTCGCAAACAGGCGGTGCGCGGTTCTATCGATTTTCCGCTGGCAAATGCGGCCCTTGCTCTGCGCAAAAACGGGACGGTGCGCCTTGCAGTCGGCGCAATGACGCAAAGCCCGGTCTTCCTGCAAGAAACACAGGCAAAACTTGAAAGCTTACTCAAAACAGGGCGCAAGGCACAAGATGAAACATACAAGACGGCAATCGCCGAAGCCAAAACCCTCATGCGCCCGATTCGGGAGGCCACAGTATCGCCGGCGGTAAAAAATACCGCAATGGCCGCCGCCCTAGAAGTTATCTTCGATGTGAATTAACAAGCCATTCGCTGTCCCCCACCCAACACAAACAAAAAAGGCAACCGCAAAGCGGCAGGCCGTCCGTAAGACCCGTCCGTTTTGCAGTTGCCCGAAAAACAAGAAAACCACAACACAACGCCCAGCATGATGCCGCCGATTAAAGCGGCATCACAAGGCTTAGTTGAACGTACCCCAGTGCCCCACGTTGGAACGCAGGACATAAACACCGTGCCGCGCTAACGGATTGGTATCATTTTGGTGGCTATTCCGCCAGATGTCGCCGGCAGCGTTAAATTCCCAACGTGCGTTCTGCACAACCTGCTGAGAGTCCCACTGGTGGCGGAACGTGATCACACGGCCGGCCGCCAAGTCGCCCTGCGTAAAGGTGAACGGCACACCCAGCTCGCGCCATGTAAAGCGGTCGTAGCGTCCGCCCCTAGCCACAATAAGCTGGTGAAGGGACTGATGCCCGCCCAAGTCCGTCTGGAAAATCGTTATCGCGTAGACGAAAGGCCCGGCATTCCCCATAAGGTCGCCAATCAGGTTAAGATTCTTCGTAACCGTTTCGCCGGGCATCACACGCTGACCCTGCGGACTTTCCCAAGTCGCCACACGGGTCGGCCACGGCCGCGGCCCCACACCGGAAATGTGCGCCTGCCACTGATCTTGGCGGAACTCTTCCACGCGAATGCTGAACACCGTCAACGGTGAGCCTTCAGGCCTCGGCGAGGCATAAGGCACCGCCATTGCGTCCGCCGCACCCGTCAGGTTTTCTATCCGGAAGGGGAACTGCCAAATTACATCGGGAGTCTCAGGCTGAACCTCTATGCCGGCCGGCGGGTCCATCGGCGACGGAGCCACCTCTATACCGTACTGTCCGTTGGAGAAACTGCGGAAGTGCACATAGTGCTCCAGAACAGCCTGCCCCTGGCTCGGCCGGACAACGACAATGTTCTGCCAGTCCGTGCGCCTAACGGTGTTCGCCTGCGGCCCGCTTAAAACGCGGTATTCCAACCTAACGCGCCACTGCCCGGGGCCAAGCCCAATGCTGTTGCGGTCGCGGGTTCCAATCCTGCCCATCAAGAACGAGGTGCTGCCCATCGTAAACTCTGCCGATTCAACAACCGCGTTGTTCGTCAGGTTTGTTACTATAATGGTAGAGACACGATCGCTCCAATCTTGCGGAATAATCGCCGGAACCGAGCCTTCGCCGGTCGCGCCGACAACCCTTGCCACGCCCGTGTCATTCGGGTCGGGATCGGGGAACATACTGCCAAATTGGTCTCTGGCCAATCTCACCACGACTTCGCCGGAGCGGGCGCGGTAGACAAGCACTTCCTCAAGCTGCCGGGGGAGCGGAAGCGAAACTTCCAGCGACACACTGCCCTGCTCCGCCGCCCAAACGCCGGTCGCCTGCGCACTGTAATCAACCGTTATCCTAACCGCGTCCATCGTCGGCATCAGGTAGGTCGCCCTCTGCGTCAGCGGGCCAATCGCCCCGGACATACGGATACTGTTGTCGAGTCCGCCCCTTGAATCCGTGGATACCGTCGCCGTGGTAACGTTGATCGTCCTGGACTGGTTGGTGATAATGACGGCCGCACGGGTCTCGTCCACAATCACGAAATTGCCGGTTAGGGTTGGCGGCGCAAGCATACCAAGCTCGTCCAAACAAGAAGTAGCCCCGAAGGCGGCCAAGGCCGATACGGCTACAGCTACAAACAGCCGTCGAAGCGTCGGCGTTTTTAACTTTTTCATTGCTTTTTTCCTCTCTTCAAAATAAATCTATATGTATCGCTCAACGGCGAAACTAATGACCGAAAAAATGCCCATTTTGGGCAAAGCCTATTCGAGTAAACCGCCAACTGCGGGACACAATGTCTAGATTTGATAGAATACTAAGGGCACAGACCCTGCACATCTTAAGAATAACACCCAAACCGCCGGGTTTGACCATATTCATCAGCTCTTAATACAATTCTATCATCTTTCGAAAAAAAAATCAATGCTTTTGCAAAAATTTTTTCAAAAAATTTTCGGGAAGCCCCAAAAACCTCGATTTTCGGAGCCTCCCGCAAGCCGTCGCCCGGCTCTTAAGCCCGGCATTTAAGCCGCGTGTTCCACTGCCTCGCTCTCGTTGTCCTCTACGGCAACCGCCAGCTTCCTGTCGCGCCGGGAGTTCAAAAGCGAATACATCGTGGGAATGACAAACAGCGTCATAATCGTGCTTACAAAAAGCCCGCCCACAAAGGTCTTGCCAATAGGCTGAATCATCTCCGCGCCCACGCCGGGGAAAAAGGCGATTGGAACCATGCAGACAATCGTTGACATACTGGTTATCAAAATCGGCCGCAGGCGGCGTTTGCCCGCCTCGATACAGGCCTCGCGCACCCTCATGCCGCGTGCCAAAAGCGTGTTCGTATAGTCCACAAGCACAATGCCCGCGTTTATCACCACACCTATACAGGCGATTATCCCGACCACGGCGAACATCGTCATCGGCTGGTTTGTGAACCTGTACATCCAGACTACGCCAATGAACAAGAGGGGGATCGAGAAGAAGATGATCAGCGGGTCAACGAAGGATTCAAACTGGCTGGCCATTACCCCAAAGATTAGAAAGATCGCCACGGCGATAATGAAGAGGTACTGCCTCATGTACGACTGCACCTCGTAGGCCTCGCCCAAATAGCGGATTGTAACGCCATCCCGGGGGATAAGGTTCGCGGCGATTACGGCTTCCATGCGCCCCTGCACCTCCGTTGCCGCCGCGCCGGGTTCAAGGCCGCCGGTTACCCGCACCACCCGCTGCTGCATCTCGCGGCGGATTGCCGTGGGGGCGCGGTCTTCGACCACCCGCGCCACGTTGGAAACGGGAACTTGCACGCCGTAGCGCGTCATCACGAAAATTGAATCAAGGCTGGGCAGGCCCCGGCGGTCTTCCTCGCGCAGGCGTACCCGCACATCTAAAAGCCTGTCGCCTTGGCTCATGGTTGTAGCATTGGAGCCGTCCATTGCCGTGCGAATCTCGTTGGCAATTGCCGCCATGGAAAGCCCAAAGGCCGCCGCCCGGTCGCGATCAATCTCTACCCTTAACTGCGGTGCGCCCTCGTCAACGTTGATCGCGGGGTCTTCGATTTCGGGCATATACCGGACAAGAATCGCCTGTATCTCTTCGGCGGTGGCCATTAATGCGTTAAAGTCCCTTGAGCTTACGGCAATCTGTATGGGTGGCCCGCCAAAACCGCCGCCTCCGCCGCCGCCCCCGCCGCCGATGTTGCGCCCTACGTTAAACGCAATGCGGGCGCCGGGAAAGGAGTTTATGTGCGGGGTGAGCTTCCGGATAATGTCGTCGGGCGTGTCGATCTGCTCCGCTGGCGGGGGCAGGGTAAGCTGGACAAAGCCCTGGTTGTTGCCGCCCAGCCGCGCCGTCAGAATGATGTTGTTAAAGCCCTCTATCTCGTTCATGATTATTTCTTGCAGGTCGAAAACCACTCTTTCGGTAACCTCGATTGCGGTTCCGCGTGGCATACCTACGGAGATCGTGATCATGTCATCGACACGGGTGCGCACGTTCATATTCATGCCCACGCCGGAAAACTGCGTTACCGAGAAAAACAGAATCAAAAAAGCCAAACCAACGATGATGAGCCGGTTGGAAAGGCAGTAGTCCAAGGCCACGGCGTATTTTCTTTCCACGGCTTTTAAGCCGCCTTCCATTATGCTGTCGATTTTTCGCAAAATCGGGTTGGCCAGCGGTTTTTGCATCCGGGTGTAAATGGGCAAAATCGCGCCGGCAAGGCTGGGAACCAAGGTAATGGCAACCAAAAGCGACACCGAAAGCGAAATTATCACCGTAAAAATCAGGTCGGAAAACAAAAGCCCCATTTCGCGCAGTCTGTTCCTAAAAATGATAAGCGGAATAAACACGCAAATTGTCGTAATGGTGGCCGTGATAATCGCCTTCATTACTTCGCGGCTTCCTAAAATTGCCGCGACATCGGGCTTTGCGCCGCGCTCCCGGTACTTAAAGACGTTCTCTAAAATGATGATTGATGCGTCGGTCGTCATGCCCATGCCCATTATTAGCCCGGTCATTGTGAGCATATTCAGCGTAAAACCGAAAACGGACATTGCCATAAGGGTAATGAAGATCGACACGGGGATCGCAAGGCCGATGATGAAGGTTCCCCTAAAGTTGCGCAGGAACAAAAGCAGAACGAGCATGGCCAAAAGTGCGCCTTGGTAGGCGTTGGTGTAAACTTGCGACATTGTGGCGCGGATCATGGTCGTGTTGTCGTTGAGCACTTCCAGCGTGATTCCCGGCGGCAGGCTGTTGTTGATTTCCCACAGGGCGGCCGTTACATTGTTCGACACGCGCACGCTGTTGCTGTCGCTCTCGCTGATAACCCCGATGTACACGCCTGTCTGCTGGTCAACATGAATCCTTGTGGCGTTTTCGTTAAAGCCGAACCTTACGTCCGCCACATCTTCAAGGCGGATTACCTGCGACCGGCTGGCCTGGGAGTTGCCCACGGCGTGTGTGTTGTTTATGGTTTGCACGACAAGGCGGCGTATCTGATCTAGGCTTACTAGCTCTTCGGCTGTCATTATCTGGAACTCGCGCGTTCCCATTCTAAGGTTCCCGCCGGATGCCAGAATGCTCTGGCCGCGCAATGCGTTGGAAATATCGTTAAGGGTAAGGTTGAAGGCGGCAAGGCGGTTTAGCGACACTTCCACAAGAACAATCTGCCGCGCCCCGCCGGTAACCTCGGCCATTGCCACGCCTTCTATGCGTTCAATGGCGGCCTGTATTTCGTCTTCGGCAAAAACACGAAGCTGGTCGGGCGGGTAGTTGCCGCGCACGACTAGGCGCATGATTGGAACCATGTTTGCGTCGAAACGGTGTATTGTCGGTGCGTTTACCCCATCCGGCAGGGTGTTTACAATTCTGTTTACAAGAATTTGCGCGTCGGCAATCGCCCTGTCCATGTCTGTCCCGTAGGCAAACTCAAGGTTGATAAAGCTAAATTCAAAGACGGATGTGCTAACCATGTTTTCAAGCCCGCTGGATGCGGACAAAACTCTTTCCAAATGTTCGGTTACATTGCGCTCAACATCTTCCGGCCCGGCTCCGGGAAAGCTTGTGCGGACGGAAAACACCGGCCTTTGCACCGACGGGTGCAGGTCTACGGCCAAGTTCGGAACGATTGTCGCCGAAATGCCTATTACCAAAGCAAACAGCACCACAATCGTAACAGGCCGCTTGACGGAATACCCGGATAAATTCATTGAAAAACCTCTTCTCTTTGTACCTTGCGGTACGCTCAATCTCTATAATCAATCCCGCTGTGCGGGAGCAATCCAATTCTTTACGCTCGGCATTTATGCCGCGTGTTCAACCACTTCGTTTTCTTCTATTGCAACGGCCGCCTTTTTGTCGCGCCGGGAGTTCAACAGCGAGTACATCGTCGGGATTACAAACAGCGTCATAATCGTGCTTACAAAAAGCCCGCCCACAAAGGTTTTGCCAATAGGCTGAATCATCTCCGCGCCCATGCCGGGGAAAAAGGCGATGGGAACCATGCACACGATCGTTGACATACTCGTTATAAGTATCGGCCGCAGGCGGCGTTTGCCCGCCTCGATACAGGCTTCGCGCACCTTCATGCCGCGTGCCAAGAGCGTGTTCGTATAGTCCACAAGCACAATTCCCGCGTTAATCACCACACCTATACAGGCGATTATCCCCACCACCGCGAACATTGTCATGGGCTGGGCGGTGAGTCTGTAAATCCAGACTACGCCAATAAAGAGCAAGGGGATCGAGAAGAAGATGATCAGCGGGTCAACGAAGGATTCAAACTGGCTGGCCATGACCCCAAAAATTAGGAAGATCGCCACGGCGATTATGAACAGGTACTGCCTCATGTACGACTGCACCTCGTAGGCCTCGCCCAGGTAGCGGATTGTAACGCCATCCCGGGGGATAAGGTTCGCGGCGATTACGGCCTCCATGCGCCCCTGCACTTCCGTTGCCGCCGCGCCGGGTTCAAGCCCGCCGGTTACCCGCACCACCCGCTGCTGCATCTCGCGGCGGATTGCTGTGGGGGCGCGGTCTTCGACCACCCTTGCGACGTTGGAAACAGGGACTTGCACGCCGTAGCGCGTCATCACAAAGATTGAGTCAAGGCTGGGCAGGCCCCGGCGGTCTTCCTCGCGCAGGCGCACCCGCACGTTCAACAGCCGGTCGCCCTGTGTCATGGTTGTAACATTGGAGCCGTCCATTGCGGTACGGATTTCGCTTGCAATGGCCGACATGGAAAGCCCAAAGGCCGCCGCCCGGTCGCGATCAATCTCTACCCTCAACTGCGGAGCACCCTCGTCCACGTTGATTCCGGGGTCTTCGATTTCGGGCATATACCGGACAAGAATCGCCTGAATCTCTTCGGCGGTAGCCATTAGCGAGTTAAAGTCCCTGGAGCTTACGGCAATTTGGATTGGCGCACCGCCAAAACCGCCGCCGCCGCCGCCTCCACCGCCGCCCCCGCCGATGTTGCGCCCGACGCTAAAACCAATGCGTGCGCCGGGGAAAGAATTTATGTGCGGGGTAAGTTTCCGGATAATGTCGTTGGGCGTGTCTATTTGCTGGGCTGGCGGCGGCAGGGTAAGCTGTACCACGCCCTGGTTGTTGTTCATAAAACGCGCTGTTACGATTATGTTGTTAAACCCCTGCACCTCTTCCAAGATTATTTCTTGCAGGTCTAGGACGATGCTTTCGGTAACTTCGATAGCCGTTCCCCGCGGCAGGCCGACGTTGACGGTTATCATGTCATCGACACGGGTGCGCACGTTCAAGTTCATGCCCACGCCGGAAAACTGCGTAAACGAGAAAAACAAAATCAGGCCTGCCAAGCTCACGATGATGAGCCGGTTGGAAAGGCAGTAGTCCAAGGCCACGGCGTATTTTCTTTCCACGGCTTTTAGGCCGCCTTCCATTACATCGTCGATTTTTCGCAAAATCGGGTTGGCCAGCGGTTTTTGCATCCGGGGGTAAATGGGCAGGATCGCGCCGGCAAGGCTGGGAACCAAGGTAATGGCAACCAAAAGCGACACCGACAGCGAAATTATCACCGTAAAAATCAGGTCAGAGAACAAAAGCCCCATTTCGCGCAATCTGTTGCGGAAAATGACAAGGGGGATAAACACGCAGATTGTCGTAATCGTCGCGGTGATGATCGCCTTCATCACTTCGCGGCTTCCTAAAATTGCCGCGACATCGGGCTTTGCGCCGCGCTCCCGGTACTTAAAGACGTTCTCCAAAATGATGATTGATGCGTCGGTCGTCATGCCCATTCCCATTATAAGACCGGTCATTGTGAGCATATTCAGCGTAAAGCCGAAAACGGACATTGCCATAAGGGTAATAAAAATCGACACGGGAATCGCAAGGCCGATGATGAGGGTTCCCTTGATATTGCGCAAAAATAAAAAAATGACGAGCATGGCCAAAAGTGCGCCTTGGTAGGCGTTGGTGTAAACTTGCGACATTGTGGCACGGATCATCGTGGTGTTGTCGTTGAGCACTTCCAGCGTGATTCCCGGCGGCAGGTTGTTGTTGATTTCCCAAAGGGCGGCGGTTACGTTGTTCGAGACGTGCACGCTGTTGCTGTCGCTCTCGCTTACAACGCCGATGTACACACCGGTTTCGTCGTTCACGCGAACTCTTGTGGCGTTTTCGTTAAAGCCGAGCCTTACGTCCGCCACGTCCTCAAGGCGGATTACCTGCGACCGGCTGGCCTGGGCGTTGCCCACGGCGTGGGTGTTGCTCACTGTTTGCACGACTAGTCGGCGTATCTGATCTAGGCTTACCAGTTCTTCGGCCGTCATTATCTGGAACTCGCGTGTTCCCATTCTAAGGTTGCCGCCGGATGCCAAAACGCTCTGGCCGCGCAATGCGTTGGAAATGTCGTTCAATGTAAGGTTGAAGGCGGCAAGGCGGTTTAGCGAAACTTCCACCAGAACCATCTGGGTTGCGCCCCCGGTAACCTCGGCCATTGCCACGCCTTCGATGCGTTCAATGGCGGCCTGTATTTCGTCTTCGGCAAAAATGCGCAGTTGATCCGGCGGGTAGTTGCCCCGCACGACTAGGCGCATGATTGGGGCCATGTTTGCATCGAAACGGCGCAATACTGGCGCATCAACGCCGTCCGGCAGGGTGTTCACCACCCGGTTGATCAGGATTTGCGCGTCGGCAATTGCCCGGTCCATGTCGGTTCCGTAGGCGAACTCAAGGTTGATGTCGCTTCTTTGAAACTGGGAGTTGCTGGTCATGTTGACCAGCCCCGACGATGCCGACAGCACTCTTTCCAAGTGCTCGGTTACATTGCGCTCGACATCTTCCGGCCCGGCTCCGGGGAAGTAGGTTCGCACCGAAAACACCGGCCGTTGCACCGAGGGGTGCAGGTCTACGGCCAAGTTGGGAACAATTGTCGCAGATATGCCTATGACCAAGGCAAACAACACGACTATTGTTACAGGCCTTTTGACGGAATACCCGGACAGATTCATTGCAACACCCCTTCCTTTTGCGACATTGTGCCGCTAGTCTACTATTATTACAGTATCACCTTCTGCAAGGAAATTCTGCCCTGCGGTGATAACCTTTTCGCCCAAGTTTAGGCCGGCCAAAACTTCAAAGCTGTCTTCGTTGTACAACCCAAGCGTTACGGCCTGCCGTTGGACTACGTTGTCCTCGTCCACGGTAAACACAAACTGTGTCCCGTCAAGGTAAAGAATCGATGCCCTGGGGATTACTGGCACGTTTGCCCGCCGGGTGGTTACAAGCGACACTGTGGCAAACATTCCCGCCCGCACTCTTGGGTCGGATGCGGCCGCCCCCGTGTTGGGGTTTATAAAGCGCAGGTTTATGCGCAGGGTGCGGCTTAGGGGGTCAAGCACGGGGCTTACCTCGAAAATTTCCGCATGGAAGGTTTCGCCGGGGAAGGATTCAAAGTGCACCCCCGCCCTAAGCCCCTGGGTTATGGCCGATACAAAGCGTTCCGGCACAAAGGTTTCGACAAGCAGGGAGGAAAGGTCGCCCACGATGTACAAGGCCGACTGCGGCGTTACGGTGTCGCCCACGTTGAAGGGGGCGTGCAAGACGGTGCCGGACACTGTCGAAAGCACGGGGCTGTGCGAAAAGACTTCCCCCGGCCGCGACGGGTCGATTCTTGCGACGACCTGCCCTGCGTTTACCCAATCCCCGATGTTAAAGCTGCTTTCAACGACTCGCCCGCCGACTGTGGGGAAGATCGAAACTTGGCTTCTGGCAAGCACGTCGCCGTTGATTACCACGCCTCTTTCGATTACGCCGATTTCCACGGGAACGACGCGCACGGGGGTTGATCCCCGGGCGCGCCCCCCGCCGCCGCCTGCGGGTGCGGTTTGCGCTCCGACTCTCTGCTGTATGAAAAAATTCCCGATTAGGGCTGCAAAAAACACTATGAAGCAAATCAGCACTGCGCTTACGATTCTACTCTTTTTCACTCTTGTACTCCAAAATTTCTGGTAATTTCTTGCCAGTTAAGATTCAAGGCGTTGGACAAGTCCAAAACCATGTTAAAATATGAAAGCTCGCTTTGCAGCAAGCGTTGTCTTGCATCTGCAAGGTCGTTCCTTGCGTCTTCCAAGGCCAAGGATTCAACCGTGCCGGCTAAAAATCCTTCTTCTGTAAGCTCGTAGTTCCTTTCGGCTATCTCCAAGCTTAAACGGGCGACTTCCATTGCATACCAACTGCTGCTAAGGTTCGCCGTGAGCGACCGTATTTGGACTTCTGCCGCGTCTGTGGCTATGTTTAAGTCCAGCCTTGCCCGCTCTACATCTTGATTCGCCCGATACACGGCTTGGCTGCCCGTGGTTCCCGGTATCCAGCTATCTATGGGGACGGAGAGTGTCGCGCTGCCCCGGACTGTGTCCACAAAGGGTGCGCCGAAGGCTCTATTCCCCGCACTGCCCCAGTTTACGGACAGATTGAGGGAGGGTGAACGGGCGGAGTGCGTTATCTGTCTTTCCGCATTTTCCAGCCGCTCTATCTCGTAGCGCCGGCTGACGATGTCCGGCCGTCGGGGCAGGTGCTCTCTTATGAGTGCCTCTGCGCCGGCTTCGATTCTGACGACGCTTATTTCGCCAAGAAGGTGCGCGTCGGTATCTTGGGGGAGTCCCAGCAGCGCCAAAAATTCGCCCATGTTAATTGCATAGACGGATCGGCCTCTGATTAGGTTGTAACGGGCGGTTTCTAGGCCGAGTCTGCTTTGCATCAAGGCTCTTTCTCCCAACAGGCCGTTATCAAAGGAGATTTGGTTGCGCAAAAAGTGCATTTCCGCCAAGTTAAAGATGTCTTCCAGAAAGTAAAGGCTGTCTCTTTCGGCTATCGAGGCGAAAAAAAAGCGTGTTGTCTGGATTTCCAGTTGGTTTACGGCATCTTCAAAGCTCAAAAGGTTTCGGTGGTAGGCCAGTCTGATGTTTTCTATTGTATAGCGTATGCCGGGGTTGAGTCCGAGTGTTACGCCGAGTCCCACGCTGTAATCCGGCCTGTTGCTGTTTAAGGCCGGGCCGCCGCTTGTAAAAAGAGGGCTTGAATACCCCACCCCGACGTTGCCCGATATTGAGGGGAAGACTTGCGCCCAAATTCGGTTGGCGGTTTGCGCGGAAAGGTCAAGGTCGATTGCATTTTGTCTTAGGGCTAGGGAATTTTCCACAGCTAGGGAGATTGCCCGGTCGAGCGAAAGTTCCAATCTTGCGCTTTCTTGGGTGTGTGCCCTTGCGGCGGGAAAAATAATGCTAAAAGCCAGCGATAAAGCCAGCATTATTGTCGGCAAGTTTAAGCCCCGGAAAATTTTCATCCTAACCATATAACCAACCGTGAAAAGCTTATGTTACAGCCGGACGCGGTTTTTTCCCACCCCAAGCCCTGCCGGTAAAACGTATCCTTTTTCATGACAAGTCGATTTTACCATGCAATTGTGTCAAAATTATGGTTTTTTAGAGAAAAGCCAAAAAATCGCAGGGATTTTTTACCGGAGCGGGTCTGGCAAGCCCAAACCGGGAAAATGCCCATTGAAAAAACAGGAAAAATCGCGTATAGTCGGAGCATGGTCAATGTAAAGCTGAATTACACTTACGAAACGGAAAACGGCATCTATGTCGGGTATCTTGACGACTACCCGGAGCACCCGACCCAAGGAACCGATCTGGAAGACCTCGAACAAAATCTGATAGACATTTACCGGCTGATCCAAAGCGGAGAGCTTGAGGCGGCCAAGCGCGGCGTGCTTGAATTCGCCGTATGAACAAAACCGAGTTCGTGGGCAAGCAAGCCCTTGGTCTGGGGCTAACGGGAGGAACCCTGCCGGGCGGGTCTGGCAAGCCCAAACCGGGAAAATGCCCATTGAAAAAATCGGCAAAACCCCGTATATTGTATATATGGATAACTTTCTAAAGGAACAGGAGCTGGTGGATTAAATGAATAAATTGGTTTTTAACAATACGGTACTTGCTTTGCTTAAAACTACGCCCGGATTGGGCAGTGTCCAGATAAACAAAGGTCTCATAATGATTGACGCTTTCCATCATGCTCATTTTAAGAAAACCCTTACGGAGATTACTTATATCAAGCACTGGTTCGGCCCTGTCCCTGATTTTGCCGCCAAAGACGAGCTTTTCCGTATGGAGTTTGAAAAAATAAAAGTGGTCAAGGAGCGTATTGGCCGAGTGAAAAAACACGCTCACTATGCGATTCAAGAGCCGGACTACTCCTCTTTTTCGCCCAAGGCTATTGAAATAATACAAGATGTCGCGTTTTTCATTACCGGTAAAAAGGCCGGAAAATTGTCCCATATTACTCATGACGCTGTATATGAAAATACCCCGATGGGAGGGATAATTCCGATAGAGTCGGTGTACAACTTCGAGGCGGATACCTTGCCTTGGACGAGTGAAGAAAAAGCGGATGCCACGAAAATCCTTGAGGAGGTTTCCGACGATGCGACAATTGATTTATCGCGATTCTATGCTCAAGTTTAAGGAAGAAATACTTAAAACCTATCCGGAAAGGGCGGAGGTCTTCGGCAAACTCGAAAAGCTGATTGTTTCCCGCCCGGAAGCGGGGATACAGGACTCCTGCCTTTTGAAGAACGGTAAAACGCTTCTTTGTTACAAGCAAACGGTAAAGCTGTTTCTCTTTTCTGGCCGAATTCGTTACGACAGAAGCCAGCTCACCGCCCAGTATGTTTTTGATGAAAAATCGGCCTTCGTTTTTAATCTTTATCTTTCTGTGTGAAGCGATCCGAGATGCTCCGGCAAAAAAAGCCCCGTAGGGCTTTTTCCGGGCTACCACTGCCGGGCAGATGCGGCACGCTTTAGTCCGTGGGGAAAAAATCGCAAAAAAAACCGGCCTGCCGGTCGTAAGCAGGCCGGAAGGAGGATTGTCTGTTAGTCTCTAGTCCATTGGGTGCCGGCGATTGGGGCTAATTCCAATCCCAAGTGTTGCCGTCCCGGAAGAAAGTAATCGGTCTATCTGATTCATCTTCAAGAACGTAAATAATATCTTCGGTATCGAGATCGCCAAATGCAAAATCACCAATCGTTGGACTTCCATGAAAGATAACCTCATTTAGATCGTTTTCATAAAAGGCGTTATCACCAATGGAATTAACGGTGGCGGGTATGCTAACAGAGCTAAGGCTGTTGCTATCAAATGCCCCTTCACCAATGGACGTAACGCTGCTAGGTATGGAAATCGAGTTAAGGTTGTTGAATGCAAACGAGACATCCGCAATAACCGTAAAGTTGGGGTTATTGGTGGGGAGGTTAATTGAAGTCAGTTGGTTCCTCGCAAACGCACCTTCCCCAATTTGCTGAACGCTGTTGGGTATGGTAAGAGGACTCTGCAGCCGGTTGTTTGCAAACGCATAATCCCCAATGAAGGTAATTCCGTTGGGTAAAGTAACGCCGGTTAGCAGTCCAGGATCATTTTCGTCTTCGCTAAAGAAAAAGGCATAATTCTCAATGCCTGTTACCGGCACGTTATCTTCGCCTATGGTGGACGGGATATTAAGTGTGGTCATCCCGCCAGCAACTGCCGCTAGACCGACCGGGCTAAGGCCTGTAATAACCCCTGTCTCTGGAATAAAGGTAAAATTCCCGTCTATTTCATACAGCGGGGGATGCACAAACTCGGCGGAATACCAGTTACAGGCCATCGCTACCAGCCCGGCAAGGGCGGCGGCGGTTAAAAGGCCAATGTTTTTACTTTTTTTCATCTGCTTCCTTCCTTAATTTGCTTGCGCAAAATGCCCTGTGCCGCAAAACTGCCGGCGCAGGGCTTTGGTTCGAATAAACGCCCCGTGCGGGGCGTTGCGGCAAGGTGCGCCTTGTCAAGCAAGGCTGGCTTGCCGGGGATTTCGCTACAGGCGCAACTGCCGGTTATACCTGCGGGTTGAACCGCCGCTGGTTACGGTAACAGTATCGCCGCTAACCGAAATGTTGGAGCTTTGCTCGATAAAACTGTCGGCGACTGTGGCTATTTGCCTTATGCTTCCGCCGCTCAAGCCCAAGGTTATGAGCCTGTTCCTGCCGTCCCTTACCAAAACAAAGTCGCGGCCGTGCCCGATATAGGTCTGACTGCTACTAAGCGAGTGGTTATGGGTATTCCCGTTGGTAAAACGCACGGAAATCGTCGAGCCGCTTCTGGTTACCCTGTCGATATTCTGGGCAAACAAGCCCGTACATACAAACAGAACCAACCCCGCCAAAATAAAGCACTTTTTCATCTTTCTTCCTTATCTTTGCTTGCGCAAATAGGCTGTGTGCCACAAAACCGCCCCGGGAGAAAACGGAAGGCGGCGGCCGCAGGAAAAACCCTGCGGCCGCCACTCCCGCCCCTCCCCAAAAGACGGTGGACTTGTCCGGGGGAACCAACTAAAGATGCGCAACCCCCGGACAGCCATAATTAAAAACCTATGCCCAAGACAAGGCCGAAAATGAGAGTGCCGTTTTCAATGCCGCCCTGTTGAGCGGCGGGAAGACTCGTATCAGGCCGGAAAAGGTACTCCGTTACCATTTTAAACTCGGTAACAAGCCCGCCGACCTGCCGGCGGAACGGCACGGCCTCGAAGCCCAGCCCGGTATAGAGCACGCCGGTTCCCGTGCCAATTGAGTGCTGGCCAAAGCTGAGCACGCCGCGCAACATGGGCATTATGTCGTACATCACCCTAAGCATGGTGCTGGTGTGCTGCCCCGCCACCGCTGCAGTCCCGTCCGAAGTCCGCCGGAACACCCCGCCAATGATGATCGGGTCTGCCACGCGGAAGTTTATGCCAAATGACTGCAGGGAACCTACATTGTCGCTAGCCATGTTAAAGTTCATGCCGTAGCCGATGTCAAAGGACATAAAGCTAAAACTGTCCTGCTGGGCACTGACAGTCGCCAGCGGCAGAATAAACATTGCCGCCGCCAGCAAAATTACAAATCGTTTTTTCATCGTTTGTTTGCATCCTTCTCCGGGACTAAAGCCCGAAGCCTACTCCAAAAGTGAAGACCAGCGAACCGTGCGCAAACTGCTCCGCCAAAGCCGCATAGTCTACCCGCACCCTAAGCGCGTGCGTAAGCCCGATGTTCGAGCGGCCCTGGAACAAGTTCGCCATAAGACCCATTGTTATCGCAGCGCCAGACTCCCAATTGTTGTTAGCAGTACCAGAGATAGGAACAAGGCCGTAAGCCGAACCTACACCGAAGGCCGCGCCAATGGTGTCTGTAAAGAAGTACCCGATCCTCATCAAGTTGCCTTCAAAGGCCCCGGCTATGTGCAGGTGGTCAAAGCCGACGGTCATATTGTCAATTACCACAAAGCCAATGCTGAAGTTCCTGCCGGCGTGCATATCTTCGGTGCGCAGGTTGTAGGCCATCGGCACGCCCAAGGCGAAATAAAGGAACTGAGGCCTTTCGCTGGCAAAGTTCACGGTCTGCGTCTGCGCCTGCACCGGTGTAATTGCCTGTACGGGCGTGGGCGGGGTTACAAAGGCTTCATCCTGCGCCATTGCAGGAATCACGACAAGTGCGGTCAACAAAAGAAAAGCTAAAACTGTTTTTTTCATATTGGAAAAAAACCTCCAGAAAATGTTTTTAAGACGCGGCCGAATGCGGTTCCCGCGTTTTCCACGGCAGAACCGCCGGGCTAACAGCCCTTTCGATCCCGCCTTTAAGGGGAGTTCGCCAATACCCTAACAGGGCTTTTTAGCGGCTCCCGGTTCTTGTTTTACCTTGCACCTCCTGTCGCAAAAAGCGGCAAGGGGCGTGCGGCATAAATGCCGAATGACAGTAAGTGTTTCAAATTGCCTCCACAACTTGCCTTTGCTGCAAAAAGATTGGCAGCCCGTGCGGGCGGCCTTTTTCTATAAAATAAAACCCTTCATAAAAGCAGATCGGATCCGTCTCGTAACACGTTGCCGGATGCTTGTTGCCCGACCGTGCCTTTATGAGAGTTTTTTTACGCGCGTTTCATTGCTTACCGTCGCCTAGCCATTCGGCCAAGGGCGAGGCATTTCAATGCCTGTTTAAGGATTTTTTGTGTTTTTTCTCTATGCGCCTCCGTAAAAGCATGATGTCAAACCATCGCCGGACATACTATCCAGCCTGCCGCGCAAAGCCTTTACGCCGCGAACACCCGTGGTTGAAAATGCCGTTTTTGTTGTTATATATAAAAGCCGTACCGCCAAAAAGCATGGGGGG
>WRKI01000311.1 GCA_009778155.1 Spirochaetota bacterium | reverse complement strand
GCGGCGGCTTCCAAGAAGCCGCCTTTTTCGGATAAAACCCGCAGGCTGTTTTTCTCCGGCAAAAGGCCTGCGTCTTTCTGCGCCGAAAGCCATTTGTCCCGGCCCTTGCCGTCAAAAAACAAATAGGCGTTATCCCCCCGTGCGGGCAAAGAAACTATCTCCTCATCAGTAAAAACCGAAAAATGCGTTGTGGGAGCATAGTGGCTTTCCAACTGCCCGGGGGAGGAAAGCCCGGCTTTGATTTCACCGCTGCCCGCCACCACCGCCGCGCAGTCGATTTCGCCTATCAGCTCTTCGATGGCTTCTTTGGGGGTCCCCCCCGGGCGCAGCATTTTTACGGTTTCGCCGCAAAGATCGATCACTGTAGATTCCACTCCGACCCGGCAAGGCCCTCCGTCAATGATAACATCAACTTTTTCCCCAAGGCTGTCGCGCACATGATGCGCTCTTGTCGGGCTTAAATATCCGAAAGGGTTCGCGCTCGGAGCCGCCACAGCCCCGCTGGAAAGCGTGATAAGCTCGCGCGCCGCCGGGTGTTCGGGAAAGCGCACCGCCACGCAGGGAAGGCCGCTTGTCGCAATCCCCGATATTGCCGGGCGTTTTGGCATAACAAGAGAAAGCGGGCCAGGCCACAGCTTTTCCGCCAGAATGGACAGCTTCTCCCTGTTCGCCTTTGGCAAAGCGGACAAATCGGCGACTTTTTCCAAGGCGGCGGCTTCCCCTATGTGAACAATTAGCGGGTCAAAACGAGGGCGGCCTTTAGCCTCGAAAACTTTTGCCAAAGCTTCGGGGTTAAAAGCGTCGGCTCCAAGGCCGTAAACTGTTTCCGTTGGGAAGGCGACAAGCCCGCCTTGCAAGAGAACCTTTGCGCCCAAAGCAAGCGTCTGCGGGGAAAGCTCAAGAAATTCCATATGTTAAGTTTAGCACCGTAAAAGTGCCTGTGCAAGAGCCTTGCGGCGACTCATTGAAAATGTTACCGAAAAGAGCCGATGCCTCAAATAGAAAATGTTACCCAAATTAAAAGCGGACTACAGTCCGAAGGGTGCCGAAGGAGGGCATCCGAATGGGGTTAAGCATGAGGGAAAAAGCGGACTAAAGTCCGAAAGCCGTAACGAGGGAGTACAAGCCCCGTTACCAAAAGGCAAGGTCAAAACCCTTGTTTTTGTCCTTATCGCTCTCTGCATGGAAAAAGCCTCAAGAAAAGCCGCCGCACTGGAAGCCCGCGCGGGTGCTGATTGGCGAGCGGAGCGGGATTTACCGGAAAAAAGCTGAAAAAAATGAAAAAGCCCCTTGACAAGTGCCTGCTTTTCTGCGAGACTTAAAATATGAACAGTGTGAAAGCAAGAAAAAGCGCATTTTCCCCCCTAAATCCTCTTAACTTGGCACGCTTTTTGCTCTCTCTCTCTCTCTCATGAATTCGCCCATTTAGTCAAAATCTCAAAAAAAATTTGCCCGTTTCTCCCTCTCGGTTTACGGCAAACTTATAAGCCCGCAGGGGCTTGTTTTAAGGAGTGAATAGATGAAAAAATTACGTTTTATGCCGGCGCTTTTTTTGCTTGGCTTTGTCCTGGCCTGCGCCTCGCCGCCCGCGCATTTGGAACCTTTCGCAATGATAAATTTTGCAAACGGCGCGGAACTTGACGAGCATACAATCATATTCAGCGGCGCGGGAATTAGTGGCTTCGTTGAAATTGTAAGGGATGACGAACTGATTGTCATTATGCCGACAATGAGCGAAAACAACGACTGGCTACCCATAACCGGCACGCTCTCCCCGTTGATCCCGCATAACAGAACCGTTAACATTCGGCCGGAAATAACATGGGGAACAATCAGAGGCGCGCCGGCAATCATAACGTTAGGGGAAAATGTCATGGAAACTATTTACACGGACGGCTGGGAGTCATCAATTATAGAAGGAAACATGATGTTCATTGCCCGTTCAGACGATTCGTGGGAGGAAATTGTTACGGAGGGAAACTCTACATTGGCAACACGTTCAGACGGCTCTTGGGACAGGACTGTTAGAGAAGGTGATATGACTCTTTTTACAACATCGCACGGGTTTTGGTCAAGGGTGAACAGGGTAACAAGCGGGAACACAACCACCTTCACAGGCTCCATGAGCGATTTCCCAACGGAAAGCCTTATCATGCGGCTGGTTGTCAGCGGTAATACCCAGACACTGACATTTCCGGAAGGCCATTGGCAAAGAAGGGTTGTCGGGAACAATACGATTACCGTTACGCATTCATCAGGCGATGTTGACGAAATGCTTGTGCAGGGCAATGTAATAACAATAACGCATAACGGCGAGTTAAGGACAAGGGTCGAAAGGCAGGGGAGCGTTACTCACGTGCATATACAATCCAGACCCGACGGAATTTTCGGGGGGCCGGGAAGCCCGCTATTTCCAGACGATTTCTTGAACGATGAATGGTGGTGGGGATTTACCCCCTGGTGGGGAGACTGGGTGTTTTAATTGGAGCGCGGCTTGTTCGAGAACAAGCCCGGTAAAGGAGGTTGATATGAAAAAAACATTGTTGCTCTATTTTATTGCGGTAATGGCTCTTGCCGCGAATGCGCCAGTTTATGCTCAAGCGCTTCCATCATGGGTAAGAATGGGTATGTCGGAACAGCAAATAAGGCAAAATTTTAGCGGAAGCCTTATTTTAGAGCTTGGAGAAGGATTGAACTCTGATCTAAGGTTTCTAAACGGAAATGCAGGCAATTTGCAGTATGAATTTTGGCTGCATTATCGAACAGGACTTGTAGGGGTTGTCTTGTTTGAAAATTTTTCGGTTTCAACTTTTAATTCAATTATTTCTTCCTTTAGGCTCAGGCACGGGGAACCGGAATTAGATGGAGACGAATATATTTTTTACAGAAACTTACCTCCAGATATAGAAGAAATTTCAGTTTCTGTCGCTTCCGGCTTAATTGAAATCTTTTATGTTTTTTGGAATTTCCCCTAAAACTTAAGGAAACGAGGATTCGGACTTTAGTCCGCATCCTCGATTGTGTTTAATCATCGTTTCCTTAGCCGTTAACACAATTTTCAGGGGGATTGCATGGCAAGGAGTAGTTTTAATTTTGACGGCGGGGAATATGTGACAACAATGGGAGCCGCCTGGTTTGTTTCATATTCATATTATTCTCACGCGGATAAACTGCATAGAAACTGGGAAAGGGTAACGACGCATCAAGGCATGAGAAGCGTATTTAACAGGACAAAAAAATATCATCAAGACTGGCTTAGGCGAATACTCGAAATGAATGAGCGGAATTTAAGCAAAAATACAATCGGGCTTGAGCCTGCGAAAGTAAAAAATATGGCAAAGGAGCTGTTGGAAAAACTTAACGGCACTTAACAAGGGGACATTTCTTGACAGAAGGGATTAACGCCGCCGCCCGCGGCGATTTTGAAAAAGCCATCGCGTATTTTACCGATGCGATAAATTTAGACCCCGCCCTTGCGGCGGCATGGCTGTTACGCGGCAGGGCGTTTTCTGCAAGTGTCTCTGACATACTTGATACACCCGAAGATTTTTCAGATTTTGTAGCCATTGTCCCGACGGGCGGTATCAGCGAAACGCAAAGGGCAGGCTATGAAAGAGCTATAGCGGATTTTACCGAGGCAATCAAGCTCGATCCTAACCTTGCGCCGGCATTCCGCGATCGCGGCGTTGCGCTCAGTTATTCTGGCAATCATGACATGGCAATGGAAGATTTTAACATGGCGATTAGCCTGACCCCAAATGATCCCGTGCCATACCGGGAACGCGGCAACTTGCACGATGCAGCGGGCGATTCTGAACTTGCTATGGCGGATTATAACAGGGCTATAAATGTCGCCCCAAATGATTCATGGGCATACATAAGTCGAGGCAGTCTGCACATCAACACCGGCAATCTTGACGGTGCTCTGACAGACTATAATGAAGCGATCAGACTAAATCCGAATGCTACAGTGAATGCAGAGTTATTCTTTGATCGAGGTCTCCTGCACATACGCACAGGCGATCTTGACAGTGCGCTGGACGATTTTACCGAATCGCTCAGGCTTGATCCGAACAATGTAAAGGCGTTAGGCAATCGAAGCTACATACACACTAAAAAGGGTGATTTTAACCTAGCCCTGTCGGACCTCAATCAGGCGATCGGGATTGAACCGGATAATGTATGGGCATTCAACAATCGGGGCAAAAACCACATACACAGAGGCGATTTTGGCCGAGCTATTGCAGACTACAGCCAGGCTATCAAGCTCAATCCGAATAATGCAGAGGCATTCAGTTCGCGCGGTTATATACATATTGTAATGGGTAATTTTAGCCAAGCTATCTCTGATCTTAATCAGGCAATTGGAATTGAGCCTAATAATGAGGCGATACTTGCCCTTCGCGGCGATGTTCATGCCAGAATGGGCAGTTTGAAGCTGGCCGCATCGGATTTGGAAGCCGCGCTACGAATTGATCCAAACAATGCCCATGTAGGGCAAATGCTTGCCTGGTTAAGAACGAGTATGTCAGAACAATGTTAGGAGGAAACAATGACGAATGTTTTAGGGTATCAAACATTAAAAATTTGCGACCCGCACGGGCTTATGGATGTTTTAGTCGTAAAAATCGAAGGCGAAAACCTTGTATGCCATATTCCGGGCCAGCCCCCTGCTTTTAACTGGGTAAAATTAAAGGGCGGCGGGGATTTCGGCTATACCTTTTCCAATTTGAACAAGGCAGATTATAACATAAACTGGAACGTCGGGGAAATTCAATATCTTGACAAAAGCAGCTTGGGAAAACTGTCCCTGTGTTTTTACCCGGACTACGATACAAGCCCTATAATTGTCGAGCTTTTGGAAATAGAAGAGCGCGGAGCCATGAAAAAGCTAAAAGTAAAAATCTTGGAGCAGCAAATCCATGACTACGGTGCGAAAGAGGACATAATCTTTGAGCCGTCAATAAGCCGCGTAACAATGGAAAAAAAGGGTGATGCCTACATCAACATAGATTTTGAGGATGCAGAGTAACAAACAGGGGAAACCCAAAAAGGAGAAAAAGTATGGTTAATAGAACGATTACCGATATGAAACTGCCTAACGGCAAATCATACCAAGAAGCAGTCTTTGAGTGTGCAGAAGCGTGTTGCTTGGCTCGTATGGTAAATAATTGTAAACATAACTTTCGTGATAAAGAATGTCAAAATTGTGATTTATATATGTATCACTATATACAGGGTTATGACAAGATGAACCCAGATGTAAAGTATCAGGTGGATACTTATGTAAACCTTGTAATGATACAGTGTCGTGGTGATGCCTCAGTAAAGGCTTGTCATTATCGTTCTTATATTAGACAAGGAAGAAACCGTAAAATTAAATGGGGTATCATTGCCGCTTGTTTGTTGTTATGGTTTGGCCAAGCTGCTATTGGAACTCTTTTGGCAGACAGAAGATTAAATCAAACTGTACTACAACAGCCAACACAAGCGCCCCAGCAAACTGGGGCTGCCACAAGGCAAGTGGCAGCAACCAACGCAGCAATAGCGCAGGCCAGGCCGGGCGACTGGATCGTAAGGAGCAATGGGCAGCGTGTGGTGTTAAGCCAAGGCGATATTAACTATGCCAGGCAGCGGGTTAATATGCCAATAACCCCAACAGTGCCGACAGCGCAGCTGCCTGCCCGGCAAGCAAGCCAGGGGATTTCGCAAACAGAGTTGCGAAGGGTGCTTGATTTAGTTGCCAGAGATATGCGCACCGGCGTTGATGTCAATAATGACGGGCGGATTGATTGCGTGGATGCCGCTGTATTATTCTATCAGCATTCTCGCAATAGAGATGCTGTAAGAATAATACGGAATGTAAACAATGCAACCGGCATGAACCATTTGTATACATCTGTATTGATTGACGGCCGGTGGACTGCCATAGAACCTATGGCACGGTTCAGGAATTGGGCGGGTATATATGATATGCAAAGTATATGGGGCAGGGATTATGACCCGCGATTTAGCCGCGAGGATACCCAAGTGTGGAGAAGGTTTGTCCGATGACACATTCTCGCTCGCTTGTCTCTAATAGAATTGCCCGGTTAGCTGCAATTCTATAGCTTTATTTTCGCTGGTGCGTTACAATGGTAGAAAAAGACGAGGCGCGCTGGCGGCGAGCGCGCGAAAATACGGAAGAAGCTGCGGACGAAAGAGAGCCGGGAAAAATACTCGCGGCGAATACAGGCAACCTCCAAAAACCCCATCTGGGTTTTTAGAGATTGCCTTATAAGCCGGCAGGCTCCTCTTCCCCGTGCCGGACGAAGAGCAGGCAGACGAAGGCCAGCGTAAAAGTGATGGCCGCGTAAATCCAAAGCGACCGGTAATCTCCAACAACGTCGTAAATAAAACCATAAAGCGGCGTGGTGATAAGCTGGGAGCTAAACGAAAACAGGTAGTAATAGCCAATAAACAGCCCGATTTTTGCCTGCCCGGAAATACGCGCAATCATGGGCAGGGAGTTGATGTTGATGCAGGCCCAGCACACGCCGGCGAAAAAGAGAACGGCGCGTATCGCCCACAGGTTGGTAACAAAGAGCATCGACAGGAAAAGCGCGATCATGCCGACAAGCCCTGCAAGAATGGTTTTGCGCCGCCCGACCCTTGCGCCGACAAAGCCGGCGGGAATCGCAAAGAGCACCACCCCAAGGCCGATAACGGCCAGCAGAATCGAGGCCTGCCCGGGGGTTATGCCCAAGGTTGATATAGCGTACAGGCTGAAAAAGGTTTCGACCGCATTGTAGCCCATGAACCAAAAAAAGACCGCGCTCAAAATCAAGATAAAGCTTTTTTTCTCCTGCGGCTCCAGCTTGACTTCGGTCTTTTTGCTCTCCTCTTTGGAAAGCACAGGCGGGTATGCCGGCTCGCGGATAAACACGGCCAGCACACCCAGCGCGGCCAGTGCGAGAAGGCCGCTTACCAAAAAGGGCATGGGAAAGCCGCCAAGCTCGAAAAGAAGACCGCCGCCGGCAAAGGCCAATACCGCCCCGACCCCGCCCATAAGATTCACGATGCCGTTGGCCTGACTGCGAAAAGGCCCAGGGATTAAGTCCGGCATAAGGGACACTGCGGGAGTGCGCCAAACACCCATGACAAAGGTAAACCCGATGACTACGGCCATCATGGACGGCAGGGTGTTCATGTGCGGAATTATCGTAAAAAGTACCACGCAAAGAGGTATGCCGACAAACAAAAAGGGCATACGCCGCCCGAAGCGAGTCCGGGTGCGGTCGCTCATTCTGCCGAAAAGGGGCTGAAAGACAACCCCGAAAAAGTTGTCTATGGACATGATTAGCCCGATAAAAAACCCGCTGGCGGCAAAGTTATCGCTAAGAATTACAGGGACGTAGGCGTTGTAAACGCTCCACAGGATCATCGAGGCGAAAAAGCCGAAAGACAGCAAAATTGTTTTTTTCGTATCCAGTTTGTTTTCCGTAAACCTTCCTCCTTGCGCTTCCATAGATACTAGCAGTTGCGGCGGCTTTTGTCTATACCGCCGGGCGCGGTCTCCCTGCCGGCTCCTTGGCAGAAGAAGCGGTTTAGGGTAAACTGGACTTGTTCGAGAACCAGCAGTTTGGACTTCGCCCAGAGCCGGTTCTTTCGTAAGACTAAAATTGGAGTGAGCATCATGAACAGTTACGAAGAGGCAATTCGCAAATTTACCCAGGCCATAAACAACAACCCCAACGACAGCTTCGCATACGCTTTTCGCGGCGAAAAATACCTCGAGCTAAACCGCCTTGAAGAGGCACTAGCCGATACCAGCGAGGCGCTAAAACTGGAGCCGGACTATTTTCCGGCCTACCTTACCCGGGCAAAAGTTTACATGACATTGAACCAGTTCGAGCAGGCACTTGCAGACCTAAACGAAGCCCTGCACCTGCAGCCAAATTACCTCGAAGCCCTATCCTGCCGAGGCATCAGCTTCAAGATGATGAACCAGCACAAAGAAGCCGCAAAAGACTTTTGCGAAGTAATCCGGCACGCGCCAGATACCGAAGACGCAGAATTAGCCTACTACAGCCTTACAGAACTGTTCTTGGAAAACGACGCATACGAAGAGGCAGTCAAATGCGCAAACGCCGCCCTGCAAATAATGGAAGAATCCCGCACCTACGCCTTGCGCGGCGAAGCCTACAGACGGATGGGACAGAACGAACAAGCCATCGACGATTTTAGCGCAGCCCTTCGCCTAAACCCGGCCTCCCTATTGGCCTGCGTCAGACGCGGGGATGCGAACATGGCAATTCGCCGGTACGAGAACGCGATTAGGGATTTCAGCGCGGCAATACGCCTTGCCCCCGACAAACCCGTGCCCTATGCTCGCCGCGCCGATGCGTATATCGAGATGAAACTTTACGACAAAGCCGCGCAAGACTACAGCGAAGCACTCAATCTGGATCGCGACGACGCCTTCCTCCTTTGCGCTCGCGCCCAGGCCTACAGGTGCCTCAATTTGTACGAAAAAACCGTAATCGATGCCAGCGAAGCCCTCGAACTAGACTCGAATTTCATCCTAGCCTACGGCCTGCGCGGAAACTCTTACCTAAAGATGAAACTTTACGAAAAAGCCCTGTGCGATTTTGACCAGGCACTTAAACTTGACCCGCAGGCCGCCTGGCTTTACGCCGAGCGTGCGGAAGTCTACAAATACATGGGGCGGGAAGAAGAAGCGATCAAGGACTACAGCGAAGTGATCAGACTAAAATCGGGCGATTTTGTCGCCTACAGCTTTCGGGGCGATCTTTACAAGCGGCAGGGGCTAATCGACGAAGCCGCCGCAGATTTTGAAGAGGCGCGCAAACTGAAACCTGCCGGCGAAACACCCCGCGGCCAGAGGTTATGAATTTACCCCCAATTTAACCCACACAAAGGCACAAAGGCGCAAAGGCACAAAGGTTAAGAGGGGGCGGGATTATGATAGCTCTTCATCTTCATTCTTGCCTTAACAGCGTACAAAAAGGAGGTAAAGTAGGGATTAAAGAGAGGCTTTCTAATCTGAACTTTGTGCCTTAGTGCCTCCGTGTGAGATATTTTCGATTCATTCATGGGTTGCCCGGCTCACTCCTTGGCATAAAACGCGGTTTAGGTTAAAATGAATTTGCAATGGAACCTGCCGTTTTGGGCGGTTTCCACAGGCTCTAGGGCAAGTTTTAATCGAGGGAGCGACATGAAAAAGAAAAAAATAGCTATCCTTACAGGCGGCGGGGACGCGCCGGGTCTTAACGCGGTAATTTACGCCCTTGTAAGAACATCAATCGCAAAATACGATTGCGAAGTTATTGGATACAAATTCGGCTACAGGGGACTGTACAACAACGATTACATCAATCTTGATATAAAATCAACATCCGGCATCCTGCACAAGGGAGGGACGGTTTTATACAGCTCCAACAAGGATAACTTGTTCGACTACAAAATCGAAGAACACGGGCGCACAATAAAAAAAGACGTGTCCGATATCGCCGTGGAAAACCTTAAAAGAGACGGGGTGGACGTGCTTTGCATTCTGGGCGGAGACGGCACGCTGACCAGCGCCCGGGACTTTGCCCGAAAAGGGGTAAACGTAGTGGGCGTTCCCAAAACAATCGACAACGACCTGGCCTGCACCGATGTAACATTCGGCTTTGACACCGCCGTAAACATTGTTACCGAAAACCTTGGCCGGCTGCACACTACGACGGAGTCGCACCAGCGGGTAATGGTGGTCGAGGTCATGGGAAGAAGCGCCGGGTGGATAGCCCTGGCATCGGGCATAGCGGGTTCGGCGGATGTTATTTTGATTCCAGAAATACCTTACAGCATCGAAAAAATTGTCCAGAAGATAAACGAAAGGAACGCCGCCGGCAAACCCTTTACAATAATAATCGTGTGCGAAGGAGCAGTTGACAAAAACGGGGCGGCCGTTGTCGGCAAAGTTGTGGAAGACAGCCCCGACCCAATCCGTTTTGGCGGCATTGCCGCGCATATTTCCCGCCAGCTTGAACAGTTGATAAAACAGGAAGTGCGTTACTGCGCCCTTGGGCACATACAGCGCGGCGGCGAAACATCGGCGGCGGACAGAATGCTGTCGGTAAGATACGGAGTCGCCGCCGCCGACCTTATCGAGCAGGAAAAGTACGGAAACATGGTTTGCATAAGAGACGGCAAGATGAGCTATGACAGTCTTGAAAACGTTATCGGCTCTACAAAGGTAGTAGACCCGGACGGCGAGCTTGTTTACATAGCGCGCAGCCTCGGCATATCCTTCGGGGCGTAAGCCGGGAAGCTGCTCGCACTGCGAGTAGGCTCAAAGGTGTCGCACCTACCGGTGCGAACCTCTGATGAAAATTATTAGAATGTGGACTCACTATGAATAGTGCCCTTTAGGGCGAAAAGGTGTTAACCTTAATACGAATGCAACATACCAAGGAGCGAACTAATGAGAATTACTGACGCGCACATACATTTTTCCAACATAGCGTCTTTTAAGCAGTGCGCCATAAGCACTTCCAATGTTGATTATTCCGAAGCCGGCTTTGCAAAAGAAACGGCAGAAAACAACATTGTCCGTGCTATTTGCATGGGGCTTACAGAAAACGCGGCGGGCGGGTTTCCCGACAAAAACACGCAAACCCCCATGTTAGCCGATTTAACGGAGCAAAGACCCCCGGCAATATATTTGTGCCTGGGTATAAATCCGCACACGCTAAACGAGCAAAGCATCGCCAAAATGGAAAGCATCATAAAAAGCGAAAAAAACATTGTCGGCATGAAAATCTACGCCGGCTATTATCACTTTGATGTTTGCGACAAGATTTTTGCGCCTGCATATAATCTGGCAGAAAAATACGACTTGACCGTGGTCGTTCACTCGGGCAATACATATTCCGAAGAAGCGCTTTTGGAATTTGCCCATCCGCTAAAAATCGACCGGCTGGCAGTCCAGCGCCGCGATACGCGAATTGTTATTTGCCACATGGGTTCCCCCTGGGTTTACGATGCCTGCGAGGTGGCGTATAAAAACAAAAACGTGTACTTAGACACATCCGGCCTTTTGGAGGGAAATGCGACATATATCGACAACATGGCGGCCAAGCAGTTATTTGTAGACAGATTTAAGTCCGCCCTTATTTTTTTGGACAATTACAACAAAGTTATGTTCGGCACAGATTGGCCGCTGGTTCCCATGAACGCCTATGTCGAGCTTTGCAAAAAAATTGTCCCGCCGGAAACCTACGAAAAGGTTTTTTGGGAGAACGCCGCATCGGTTTTCAAATTACCGTAAATTGGGGAAACGCTGATTAACTCGACGCTAATCAGCGTTTCCCGCGGACTTAAGTCCGATGCATTTTGCTCATTTCATTGCGCAAAATGCGGGTAAGAACGATGATTAAATCCTCGATGGGATTTAATCATCGTTTCCTTGGACTTGTTCGGGAGTTCCCGAACAAGTTTCGCATTTTTTATATAAGGAGTATTTCGTATGAAAAGTATCGCAAAATTGTTCCGAACCGCCGTTTTTGCAGTAGCAACAGCAGCACTTGCTGTCGCTGTTGCATTTCCCGTAACAAGCTGCCGGGCGCCGGCTGCCGCATCGCAAACCTTGTTGCCGCAGGCATTAGGCTGGGCGGCAGTTGCCGCAGGCGGCGTGCACACCGTGGCGGTAACCGCCGGCGGCCAATTGTGGGCTTGGGGCTTTAACGAATTCGGCCAGCTTGGGGACGGCACAAACGAAAGCCGCAACCTGCCAACCCGCATAGGCAGCGCCGGCAATTGGGCTTCCGTGGCGGCAGGCACTGTTCACACCTTGGCCGTAACGACAGACGGCCAACTGTGGGCATGGGGAGAAAACGAGCGCGGCCAGCTTGGGCTTGGCGACAACGAAAACCGCAACGAACCGGTGCGCGTAAACTTACCCGACGGCACGCCCGCCAACTGGGTTTTCGTGGCGGCAGACGGGGCGCACAGCCTAGCGATAACGGCAGACGGCCAACTGTGGGCATGGGGAGAGAACGAGCGCGGCCAGCTTGGGCTTGGCGACAACATAAGCCGCAACGAACCGGCACGCGTAGGCACAATGAGTGATTGGATTTTCGCCGCCACCGGCGATTCGCATTCCTTTGCAATAACCGCCGCCGGCGAGCTGTGGGCATGGGGCTGGAACAACTTCGGCCAGCTTGGGGACGGCACATGGACAGACCGCAACGCGCCTGTCAGAATTGGCATCGGGGCGGCGACCAATTGGGCTTATGTGGCCGCCGGCGGAGCGCACAGCGTGGCGATAACGGTCGAAGGCGAAATCTGGGCATGGGGCTTAAACGCATCCGGCCAGCTTGGAGACGGCACGGAAGTTATGCGCAACGCGCCTGTGCCCGCCGGCGCGCCCGCCGGTGTTGCATGGGCATCTGTTTCAGCGGGTGGCGTGTACACAATAGCGATAACGACAGAGGGCGAAATGTGGGGCTGGGGGAACAACGAGCTTGGCCAGCTTGCAGATGGCACTACGGACGACCGCAACCTGCCCGTCCGTGTCGCACAAGGCGCCGGGACGGCCGCCGCCGGCACAGCCGCCGCTCGCTGGATGGCAGTGTCGGCAGACTGGGCGCACACTGCCGCGATAACGGCAACCGGCGAACTGTGGCTGTGGGGGCACAACGACTTTGGCCAGCTTGGGAACGGCACATGGGAGAACAGCTACGAACCCACGCGGATCAACTAGGGAAAGAGGGAAAGATTGAAAAGAGGTGTTATGCAAAACTTTAATTACATGGAAGCCACAGTCGCCGGCATTCACGCGGCGATTTTGGCTGGCGAAATTACCTGCCGGAGTTTAATCGATTTTTACCTTGGCCGGATAGCGGCTTGCGACAAGCAAGGCCTGCGTATAAATTCTGTCATAACGATTAACCCACGGGCTGGCGAGGAAGCGGACAAACTTGACGCTGTCTTCAAGCAAACAGGAAAACTGTCGGGGGCCTTGCACGGAATACCTGTGCTGTTAAAAGACAACATTAACACTTTTGATATGCCAACAACCTCGGCCTCGCTAAGTTTGAAGAATTTTACCCCGGCGCAAGATGCCTTTGTATGCGCCAAACTTAAGGCGGCCGGGGCGATTATTCTGGCAAAAATGAACCTGCACGAATTTGCCATGTGGGGGGAAACAGTAAGCTCCATGTTAGGCCAAACGCTGAACCCTTACGACCTTACGCGAACACCGGGCGGCTCCTCCGGCGGGACAGGTGCCGGCATAGCGGCTAACTTTGGCGTTATTGGCATAGGAACCGACACGATAAATTCGATACGGTCGCCGGCTTCGGCAAACTGCCTTGTGGGAATACGCCCGACAATGGGGCTTGTAAGCGACAACGGAATTTTTCCCTACGCGCCTACGCAAGACACTGCCGGCCCAATCTGCCGCACGGTAGAAGATGCCGCACTAACATTGGATGTTATAGCCGGCCACGACAGCGGCGATGCCAAAACCGATTGGTGCCTGGGGCAGATGCCTGCCGGCGGTTATGCGTCATTCCAAAAAAAAGACGGGTTAAAAGGCAAGCGCATAGGCGTGCTGGAAAGGTTTTTCGGAAAGGGCGAAATCCACGCGCAGGTCAACCGGGTAATGGATGATGCGCTAAAAATTTTTTCGCATAAGGGCGCGGAAATGGTTCCCCTTGCCGACGATGCTGTTTTGCAGATATGCCCCGTCAAGCTGGCCGCCGGCAAGTTTGACACCGGCAAGTTTGACGCCGCTTGGATAGTTTCAAATGTCAGCGTCCATTTAGACGAGTTCAAGGAAAATGTAAACGCTTACTTGGGCGCATTGCCGCCCGGTGCCCCTGTGCATTCGTTAGACGAGGTGATCGCTTCGGGCAAGTATCACCCCGGCATAAAAGCCAACATTGATGCGGCAATGGCGCTTTCCACGAGTACCCCCGAATACAAAAAAAAATTGGCGTATATTGCCGAAATGCAACCCCGTATGATAAAACTTATGTCAGATTTTAAGCTGGATGCGATAATTTTCCCCCACCAGCAGCAGCTTGTGTGCAAGGTCGGGGAATCGCAAAAGGAGCGCAATGGCGTGTTGGCATCTGTAACGGGCTTTCCTTCGATTGCCCTCCCTGCGGGTTTTTCCGACCCGACCCCGGATGCGCCTTTGGGTGTGCCCGTGGGAATGGAAATCCTCGGCAGGCCTTGGTCGGAACCGCTGTTACTCGAAATCGCGTACGGCTTTGAACAGGCCGCCGCCGTGCGCAAAGCCCCGTTAATGCCGGTATAATTTGAACCAGGGAACCTTGATTTATGCTTTTAGATGCTCTCTGCGTTTACAGCAAGTTTTTCACGGACAAGTTCGTTTATTATTTGTACATGGCTTTTGCTAGAACTGACGGATTGTTTGCGCAGGTAGTCTATCACATCAATATCAAGCTCATTCAACGGCAAATAATGGCGTGCAAACCCTGGTTTTATTCCATGCCGCGCAAGGTCTGCCCCTAGCTTAACAGGGTTATTGGTAATAAATTCATCCCAATATTCACACTCGGCCTCTGTCATTCCGGTTTCTTCTTCAATTTCCGTCATAGTAGTTTCCCTCTTCAAGCAAGTGCAAAAAACGGCTTTGACACGCCATAGCATGAAATACATTTACGCCGTTTTCCCCAAATTCATTGTACAATACTTCGATAGGATTTGCTTTCAAATCAAATCCTATAAGCAGATATACGTTTTCGCGCTCTTGGAACTGCCTAATGGTTCCGTAGTTTTCAAAAGCATGACGAATGTCCGCCTCTGTAACTCCATGCTTCAAGGCTGATCTGCGAATTCTGAAATGCAAATCCATTAGCCAGAATATCATATATTGCGATGAAAAACAAGACTAGCGCACCCCGTGGGCACGACAAACGCATGAATACTCGAGCTTCGGAATTTACTCCCATTTTAATCACACAAAGGCACAAAGGCGCAAAGGCACAAAGGAGGGGTTATGATAAGGCCAAAACCTTCCTTTTGCCTCACAATAGAGCATAATAGGGGATAATGTAGGGATTAAGCGGCGCTTTCTAAGCAGAACTTCGTGTCTTTGTGCCTTTGTGTGAGATATTTCCGAGGTTCGTGTCGTTCATGCGTTTGTCGTGCCCCCGTGGGCTAATGCCGGCGGGCGTGTAGGAAGAGGCTTTTCCAGCGCCATAAAACAGGGCCTTTTTTCAGCCGTGTTTCCAGTGCCTCCCGGATTTGCAAAAAGTCGCTTGCTGGCAGGCTTTTTTCCATGAAGGCTCCCCAGCGGGAATTGGCCGTGTCGAACCATGCGGCAAGCTCTTTTTCGCTAATCAGCCGCTCCTCTTGTCTGTCCAAAAGTTGCGCCTCGACATTAAAACCCTTTTCCCGTAAAGCCACTTGCAGGCTGTCCGTGTCGCATAACTCGCCGGCGGCCGCGCCGGCGGCTGTTTGGCTAAAGGCCTCGGCGAAAAAAATGTCTTCGGCTTCTTTCAGCCGGAAGCTGAGTTCTTTTGAGCCGCCGCATTCCTCCAGAATTATGCGGGAGATACGCTCCCCGGCAAGCGGCGGGTAGGTTATAAGGACAAGATTGCCGCCGGGGGCTAAAAGCGAAGCCGCCCCTGCCGCAAGCCGATCTGCCTCGGCTTTAAACCGGGGGGCGCGGATCAAAATATGCTCGAACTGATCTGACGAAAAAAAACCGCCCGGTGGAAAAAGCTCCTCGCTTACGGCAATCTCAGGCTTTTCCATAGTGTCAAAAACAGAGGCGTATTGCAAAAGCGCATCCTTCGCGCTTTGACTGCCGACAATCGCCGCGCTTAAACCTTCCGGACTGCGGCGCATACTTTCCCATAACAAAAGCCCGTCGTTTGCCAGCGGAATAAGACTGCGGTCGTGGCGGCGGGGGGCGGCGGCGTTGAAAATCGCTTCCCTGTCGGCAAGCAAAAGTTTGGAACGCCCGGACTCCAGCCGCTTGAACCAGCCCTGCCGGCTTTTCGACGAGGCCGACCAACTGAGAATGTCCTGCGCCCCGTCAAACTTTTCGCCCAAAATAATCGCCGCTTGAAGCTCGCGCTTTTGCAAGACATCGCCCCGGATTTTTCCCTCGTAGCCGACAACCGACGGAATGTAAAAAGTCCTGCCGCGCAAGGCCGACGGCAGGTATTGCTGGGCAACCCAATGCTCCCGGTAGGAGTGCGGGTAGGCGTAGCCCTCGCCGTGGCCGAAACCTTCGGCATCGCGGCTGGGATCGCGCAAATGGTTGGGAACCTCGGCATCTTCGGCATTGACTTCTTTTAGCGCGTCAAAAAAGGCCATTGTCGTGTTGGATTTTGGCGCGGTCGCCAAGTACAGGCAGGCCTGCGCCAGCGGGAAGTTGCCCTCCGGGAAGCCGATTCGCTCGAAGGCCTGGGCGCAGGCGACAACCACGCCGATAGCCGCTGGGTCGGCAAGCCCGACATCCTCGCTTGCCAGAATAATCATGCGGCGGAAAATGAACTTTGGGTCTTCCCCGGCGCGTACCATTTTTGCAAGCCAGTAAAGGGCGGCGTCCGGGTCGCTGCCGCGCACGCTTTTTATAAACGCGCTGATTGTGTCAAAGTGATAATCGCCATCCCGGTCGTAAAGCAGGGCGCGACGCTGGATGCTTTCTTCGGCGGCCTGCATCGAGACATTTATGCTCGCGCCTGCCGGGGGCGGCCAGCCTGCGCCCGGCTGGGGTTCGCCCTCGGCCGTCCAATCGCTGGTTTCAACGGCAAGCTCCATCGCGTTTAAGAGGCTTCTGGCATCCCCCCCGGCAACCTCTACCAGATGCTCCAACGCGCCCTCTTGGAAAACCACCTTCCAGCTTCCATAGCCGCGCTTGTCGGCCAGCGCCCGGCGGGCTGTTTCCAAAAGCTCGTCTTTGCCAAGAGCCGCCAGTTGGAAGATGCGGCTTCGGCTTACAAGCGCCCGGTTTACCTCGAAAAAGGGGTTTTCCGTTGTTGCCCCGATTAAAATTACCGTCCCGTTTTCCACCCAAGGCAAAAGCGCGTCCTGCTGTGCCTTGTTCCAGCGGTGAACCTCGTCCACAAAAAGGATTGTGCGCTTGGAATAGAGCCGGCTGCGCTCGTCGGAGCGGTCGATAACCTCGCGAATGTCTTTTACGCCGGCAAGCACGGCGTTCATGTTTTCAAAGGCCGCCCTTGTTGTGTTGGCAATTACGGCGGCAAGGCTGGTTTTTCCCGTCCCAGGCGGGCCGTAGAAAATAATCGAAGAAAGCCTGTCCGCCTGAATCGCCCGGCGAAGAAGCCTGCCATGCCCCACGATGTGGTCTTGGCCGACAATGTCTTCCAGCGTGCGCGGGCGCATTCTGTCCGCCAGCGGGCTTGCGCTGGCGTTTTTCTGCTTTGCCGAAAACAAATCATCGCCCTCTCCCTGAAAGGAGGGGGCGCGTTGTTTATTTTCCGGGGGCATAGGCGGCCTTCACTTTGCGCCTAGTATTCCGCGTTCCAGTGGCTGTCATGCGCCCCGTTGCCAAAGTGGTCGCGGTACGACCACAGCCCCTGCCCGTGCGTGGAAGCGAAAAGCCGCCTTTCGCTGCAAACATTGGCCGGAGCCTGAAGAATGTGGCTAACCGCGCGCCTGCCTATAGTTGAAGGAAAGCGATCCGGATTGACCACGCTGGTCGGGTTTCCCGCAGGGGGAGCCCCCGGTATGTTAAAGCCGGGTGCGCCCGGAATCGCTATTTCCATGTACCCCAAGGTAAAGGCGCGTGCGCCCAAGGCGTGGGAAAGCGATCCTTGCCTTCCCGCCAAAAGCAGGGGGGCAAACTCATCGTTGCTGTGCTGAAAAACGGCAAGCACGCCCGTGGCAAAGCCGTCCATTGCATACCCGCCCCTTCTGCCAAAGCTTGTGCCTGTGGCGGGAACCACAAAAAGATTCCCCAGCCTGTCTATCGCGACAACCGAATCGCCAATGGCGATAATCCCGTTAAAGCCGTTCTGGACATCGCTTGCGGTTAATCTTTCTACATTACCGGTTCCGCTCCACCTGAAAACATGATTGCCCATGTGGTGGCCCGCATCTATGACAGATTGATGGGCGCTTGTGCCGGTATACCTCATGGCTAGGAAAAAATTGCCGCCCGGTTGCACCTGCGCCACGCCTGCAAGCACCCCCGAACTTCCCACCAACAGGTTCATTGCGGGTGCGTCACCGGTTACCTGCCAAACGCTGGTTGCCTCCACATGGCTTCCAACCCCGACAAAAAGGATGGTGGAATTGGTAGATTGCCCGGCGGCATCAACTGTTGTAGGCGCAAAAATGCTTTGAACCCTTCCCCCGCCGCCGCCACTCACGGTGGTCCAACTGCCGCCGTCCCACCGCCGAACCGTGCCGTCAACTATGGCGAACAAAAATTGCTGCGTAGCGGCCAGCATGGATATACGTCCGCCGGGAGACGGTATGGCCAAGCTCCCGTCCCACACCTGATGTTGATATGTAAAAATTCTAAGCCCGGAGGCCACGACAAGGTGGTCCCGCCAAATTACCATGTTTGTAGGCGCGCCGGGAATCCTTGCCGTTCTGGGCGGCATTTCCTGAGAGACCATAAAAAAGATCGGATCGACGCAGGCGCTTAAAACCAGCACGGCCGCAAGCGAAAGGATCGCCTTTTTCCAAAAAATCGGTTTTTTCATAATTTTGCCCATTGACTGTCCCCCTCCCCTTAAAAATGAAAACGTGCCGCGAAAAGCAGATTGACAAAGTTTCCGTGCACCGTCGTCCGCCGGCTGCCCGTCCATTGCGGATGCCAGCCCCAGCTTGTGTCCACCCCGAATGACCAATCAGGCCCAAACCTAAAGAAGGCTCCCGTGCCAAACTGCATAAAATAGCCGAAATAGGTAAAGTCCAAATACCGGTGCCAGTTGACCCCCAGGGTAACGTGCAGGGGGAACTCAAATCGCCCGAAAAGAAGCTGGTAAGATGTGCGAATCCCCAGCGGTATCATAAAAACCATGTTTTCCCCGATTGTGGAGTTAAACATTAGCCCCAGCGTCCCGCCGACGCTAATGCGGGAATCAAGAAAAAACATATAGGTCAGCGTCCCGGTGCCCCCAAGGTTTAGATTGTTCGGCAATCTGTTCCCTTGGTTCATAAAAAGCGTCGGGAATGTCAGGCCAAGGGCTATCATAAAGGTCTGGTCGCCCCTGGCATAAACTTCCGTTATAAAAATATCCCATTCCGGGTCGAAGGGGATGTCATCGTCGTCCCATTGTGCAAAAGCGGGCATTGCAAGAAAAACAAGCAAAATTAAGGCGGCTGCCTTCTTCATCATAAAACTCCTAAAACATGATTATATCATACCTGCCCTTCCAAGGCTAGGCACTTGAGCCTGAGATCAATACGCATTGTAAAACAATCCATAAGGGAACCACTGATTAACTCGAAGCTAATCAGTGGTTCCCTCTGTATTTGCTCATTTCATTGCGCAAAATACGGGTAAGAACGATGATTCGGATTTTAATCCGCATCCTCGATGGGATTTAATCATCGTTT
>WRKI01000310.1 GCA_009778155.1 Spirochaetota bacterium | reverse complement strand
CCATTTTCAGCGTTCCTTCGATTGCAAGCTACAATCTCTCAATCTCGGCCGGGGTTAGCCCTGTAAACTTTGCTATTTCTCCAAGGGGCACGCTGTCCGCTTTCATTTTCCGCGCGACTTCAGATAGCCCTTCTCGCCTGCCCTCTCGCCTGCCCTCTTGCCTGCCCTCTTGCCTGCCCTCTTGCCTGCCCCTCTGCTCGCCCCTGTCCTCGGCGGTGGCTAGGTTTGATGCCAGATCGGTCTGGTACATTCTGCGGCTGCGGAACTTTGCGCGCTCATGCTCGTCTTTGCTCACGCTCATCAACAAATTACCGGCCATTTTTAGCGCCTCCTTCGTTTGTATCACTTTGTTTATCGTTTCCCGGTGGGCGGGAATGTTTGCATATTGAAAAAACACAGCCCACTTTTCCAAATCGCTCATTTCGCCGATAGGCTTTTTCAGTATTTCTCCCAGTTTGCTCAACTCTACATATATTATGCGGATTGCGTCCGACAAAAGCTCGCCGGTCGTATCGTGCCTCATGGAAAAGGTGTTCACATAGCCGGGCAGTTTTGGAAAGACCGTGTAAGAGCAGAACGTTACCTGATAAGTCTGCGCCAGCCTGTCGTACCGCCTGAGGCCTTTCGATGGCTGGGACGAATGCAGGTCGCACAGGTAGTACAGGCATTTGCCTTTCAGGTTTTTGTGTTCGCCGTTTAAGTCTTCCTGTATGCGGCTGGCCTGCATTTCCAGATCGATCTGAGTGCCGTCGTCTATCATGCAATTCACGTCAAGCCGCTCGGCTATTTCCTCCGTGTCGCCCGCCGGGAGTTCGTTGTTGCGGACTAGCACGTCCACCACATGGCGGCTTGTCAGCGACGCGATCAAGTCGATAAGCACCGGCTTGCCGTCGGGCGAGGTGAGGATCAGTTTGAATATTCGGTCGTCTGAAGGGGGCAGAATGTCAATGTCTATCGGTAACAAACCCACGGCTTTTCTCCTTGCGTGCGGACTAACGTCCGAAATTTCCTGCCGTAAGTATATCACAGAGTTGCCCCTCAAAAAAAGCCCCCAAAATTCAATCGAATTTGGGGCGCAAGCAGCCGAACATAAATGGGGAGCCTTTTATCATTTTGCTCTGCGTGCGGAGCTTCCCAATCTCCTGATTTTATGCTTTAATACAGAGGTAGGGGTAAAAATGTACAGATACCGCAGAAAAAAAGAAAAGCCGCTGTCATCGCGCATTGACCGTTTCCTTTTGGCAGTCGGCGTTGTTTTGCTCGCGCTCTTTTTAGCCACAAACCTGCTCCCCGAAAGCCGGGAAAGCGCGCTCGCCGAGCTTCTCGTTTCCACCCGCTACAAAAAACTGCTGGGCGACGAAACCGCCAACGCGCTCGCGCTGGAATTTTTAGAACAGCATCCCGGCTTGCAGATACGTTTTACAGACGAAGAGGCCGATGTCCTGCTTTTTGCGGGCAGCGAACTGCAACAGCTTATCCACAGCGGGGAACTGGGCGCGGAGCCGCTGGTCATCCCCCTTGTTTCCCACATGGATATGCTTTTTTACAATATTGACGTTCTGCGAGCCGCCGGCTTTGACCGCCCCCCAAGGAGCGCGACGGAGTTCGTTACCTGGGCGCGAAGCACAAGCGGCACAGGCGCGGCGGGTTTTGCAATGGCCTTGAACCCCCAAGACCGGGACTCGCTTTCCAGAGACATTTTTTCGTGGATATGGGCGGCCGGCGGCAATTTTTGGAACTTTGAAAGAGGAGCCTCCCTTAGCCACGAGGCGCGGCCTGTCATCAATTCGCCGGTAACGGTAAGCGTTTTGTTTTTCCTGCGGGAACTGTATCGGGAAGGGGTTATGTCGCCGCATATTTTTACCAAAACAGGCGCGGAAATGCTGGAAGACTTCGCCCAAGGCAGGGTCGCCATGATGATCGCCTCCACGCGCGAGATTCCCTTTTTGCGCGAAAAAATGGGCGGCGACACTTTCGGCTTTACATCGATACCGGGCATCGCCGTGGCGGGCGCGGGCGGTTTGGCCAGAAGCGGCATAGAACTTTCCTATATATACGCCGGAATCAGGGCGGAAAGCGAAAGCATAGAGGCGGCGCGGGATTTTATCGCCTTTCTTGCCGAGAAAAACCAGTTTATCGCAAACAGGCTGGAAGCGGTGCCGGGCGTTATCCCAGGCTCGCCTGCGGGTTTTGCCTTTGGCCAGCACATAGCCGGCGACTTTAACTATTTGCGCGCTTGGGATATTTTTGAATCGTCGCAGATTGTTTACGGCTTTTCAAGAAGCGCGTTGGCGGACGAGTTTGAAGAAAGCATCCGGGACGAGCTTTACGCCTTTTTCGAGGGCAGGCAAAACGCCACGGCCACCGCCGCCTTTATCCAAAACCGCTGGGATGACATTTACACGCAGGGGCGGCAGTAAGGGAAAATATGCGTTTAATGAACCAGTTGGGAATAATTTTGGTGTTTGCCCTGGCAGGGGAAATCTTTGCCCGCTTTTTTCCGGCAGGCTTGCCGGCCAGCGTTATGGGAATGCTTTTTTTGTTCGCCGCCCTTGGGATAAAAGCGCTTAAACCCCGGCACATAGCGGAATGCTCCGATTTTTTAAGCGGGATAATGGCATTTTTCTTTTTGCCAGCAGTGGCCGCTGTTATTCAAAACTTTCACTTGGTTTTGCCCGTGCTTTGGCAGCTTGTTTTTATCGCCGTGGTCTGCACCTTTATCACTTTTTTTGCCAGCTACGGAACCGTGCGGGCCTTGCGCGTTTTACAAAAACACGTTTTGCAAAAACGCGTTTCGGAGAAAAGCGTTTCGGAGAAACGGGAAAAATGATGGAGCAGATTTTTTATATGCCCATGCTGGGCATTATTATCACAATCGCCTGTTATGCAGCCGGCTTTCTTGCCAGAAAATTTGTGCCGGCCTTTTTGGCTCTGCCCATGATAGTCGCAAGCATTTTGATAATTATGATCGTTCTTTTTACCCCACTTAGCCTTGAGCAGTACATGACCGGGGGAAATGTCGTAATGATGTTCATGGGGCCTGTTACGATAATTCTTGCGCTTAAAATTTACCGCCAGCGGGAGGAGCTTAAAGCAAACATTATTCCAATACTGGGCGGCTGCATTGCCGGCTCGGGAACCTCATTGTTAAGCGTTTATTTTTTTTCAAGATTGTTCGGCCTTGACGATTTAATTCTCGTGTCGATCCTGCCAAAGTCGGTAACATCGGCTATTGCTATGGAGCTGTCGGAAAACAGCGGGGGGCTTGCCGACCTTACCGTTTCCATGGTTGTTTTAACCGGGATTGTAAGCGCGGCCTTTGCGCCCGTTTTTATCAAAATCTTCAAGCTGAAAGACCCCATTGCCACAGGAATCGCGATGGGGGCATCGGGGCACGCTTTGGGCACTGCGACAGCCATTCAGCTTGGCGAAACCCAGGCGGCGATGAGCGGGCTTTCCATCCCCGTTATGGGAATCATTACCAGCATCTTCTGGGTGTTCGTTTTTTAGCCTATGCGAGTTACCGTTTACCCCAAGGGGGGGGCTGGAGGGTTTAACCGAGGGTTCACCCCCATTGTCCGAATCCCGGCATCGAAATCCCACACGATAAGACAGATAATAATCGCCTCCCTTGCAGAGGCTCCTTGCGAAATAATCCACCCGCTTGACTCCCTGGATACGGCTTCTTGCATAGCCGTCTGCCGGGGGCTGGGTGCGCAAATAACGGAACACCGTGCGCACGATCCCCTAAGCCCCAACCCGCCGGATAAAAACGGCAAAAAACTTGTCCGCTTGGAAATTCAAGGCGGAGTTCTGCCGCCGGGGGCAGGGGGGGAGGGGCTGCTGGATGTTGGCAACTCCGGCACGACTCTTTTTTTCGCCATCGCCGCCGCCGCCCTTCAGCCGCGCCGCTTTGTCTTTACCGGAGACAGGCAAACCCAGGCCCGCAGCGCGGGGCCGCTGTTGGACGCGCTTGCCTCCCTTGGCGTTCAGGTTAGCGGCAATGCCGGCTGTCTGCCGATTACGGTTGCCGGCCCCTACAAGGGCGGCAAAGCGCGTCTGCCATGCCCGACAAGCCAGTATCTTTCCGCCCTGCTTCTGGCCGCCCCTCTTGCCAAGGCCGGCTCCGTTACGGAAATCGAAATCCCTCTATTGAACGAAAGGCCGTATATCGAAATGACGCTTTCCTACTTAAAATCGCACGGTATTTCATACGAAAGCGATCCGGACTTTTCGCGTTTTGTAATTCCGGGCGGCGGCGTGTGGAAGGCTTTTTCGGCATCGGTGCCGGGGGATTTTTCATCGGCGGCTTTTCCAGCGGCGGCGGCGGCGATAGGCGGCTCCCCTGTTACAATCCTTGGGCTTGATCCGAAGGACAGTCAAGGCGATAAAGCCTTTTTTGACATTCTTGAAAAAATGGGCTGTTATGTAAAATGGGAGCAGGCCCCGGAGGGCGGCCATGCGGTAACTGTCAGCCGAAGCGGAGGGTCGCTTGCCGGCGGCATTTTCGACTTAAACGCTACTCCCGACTTGCTCCCGGCGGCGGCGGCTGTGGCGGCCTATGCCCGTGGGGACACTGTCCTTACAAATGTCGCCCACGCCCGCATAAAAGAGACGGACAGGATCGCGGCAATGGCGCAGGGGCTGGCACAGCTTGGGGTAAACTGCACGGAAAAAAGCGACGGGCTTGTAATCCACGGGCGCGGCGGCCTTGCCGCCGTTTCCCCGGCGGGCGGCTCCTGCCTTGTTGACAGCCATGGCGACCACCGCATCGCGATGGCCCTTGCCGCAGCCGCCCTGGGCGCACAAACACCGGTGGAAATTGACGGGGCGCAATGCGTGGCTGTTACCTACCCCGGCTTCTTCGATTTGTTTGAAAGCGTGTGATCCCACGTCAAACGAATGGTCAGGCTCCCTGAATTACTCTCAATTTAACTCACACAAAAGCACGGAGTTTAAAATCTCCTTTGTGCCTTTATCACTCCGTGTGGTTTTTCTTCATAAAAAGCGAAAAAAATCGTATTTTCGTTGTTTTTACAACGACAGTTTTTTGCTTTGTGCTCCAAACTTGACGAAAGGGGACATTTGCTTTGCCCCTTGCTATTTTTTGAGGGAGGCTTGTGGAAAAGATGCTTGTTTTTATTCTGACCTTGCCGGCTGCCGGTGTCTTTTGGACACGGGAAATGTTAAAAAAATTGCAAAAACAACTTGACAACTTTTGCGAAATGTGCTAAACCTTCAATAAAGGTGATACTGCCGACTCTAAAACTCGAAGGAAGGGGGGAACAGTGTTTTGGACACAAAAAATGGCTAAGTGTAGCAATAGCGTAGTCCCCCCTCCCCCCGTTTATATAGCCGGGTTACACCTGTAAGTGAATTAGCCGTTCATTTGGGCGGATATTCAATAAAAAAGCGAAATATTTTTGCAAACAGTGATAAAAATCACTACAGGAAATTACGATGCGGTGCATACTTTATATTAAGGGGGAGTTTGTAGGAAAAATATTTCGCTGGCGGCGAGTCAAGTCATGGTTTTAAACATGACAAACTAAAAATTACATCATGCTTTATCTTCACAAAAAGGAGTCGGTTTATGTCGGAAAGCAATGTCATAAAGGAACGCTATACAGCAAATTTTGTATGGGGTCTGTTTGTCGTATTCACTGTCGTATATGGTATTATTGTTGCAATCATTGAGCATGGAAGCTATGCTTTTATGTCGGTTATAGAAGGGCTTATAGCCATTTACAGGAGCCCTTCTGTGCTTTTGCATGACTATTTTGCAATAGCGGGTGTTGGGGCCACGTTTTTAAACTCAGCCATGTCCGTGCTTTTGGTTTTGGGCGCTTTTAAGTTTGCCAAACTGCCTTTGGGCGGCCCCCAAATGGGGGTGCTGGGTTTAGTTATGGGCTTTGCCCTATTGGGGAAAAACCCTATAAATATGTTTCCCATTTTGCTTGGGGCATACATTTACAGCCTTTACAAAAAAGAGCCGTTCAAAAATCATGTAACACTGGCAGGTTTTTCCACTTGTTTGGCACCTGTAGTAAACTCGCCTATCCATATTCCGGAAATTGTAGCGGCAATAGGTACAAGCGGCGCGGTAATATTGGGTGTAAGTCTGGGGCTTTTTGTCGGGTTTGTAATAAACAGCATGGGGGCTTTTATAAAGAAGAGCCACGAGGGGCTTAATCTGTATAATATAGGATGGGGCGCCGGGCTTATTTCAATGGTTATAGCCGCCGGTTACAGCGCGGTAGGCATAGAGCGTTTCGGCCCCGGCACGGATTATAAACAGGGGTATTCAATTTATGACGCGTTTGGCGCGAGCGATTACTTCAACACAAAGTTAATCATATACCTAGTGTTGGTAGTCGTTTTCTTTTTTGTTATGAGTTTACTAGCCGGCGGGCGGCGCTCTTACAAACTTCCAGAAATCCTCTATATGAAAGCGGACGACAATCTTTTCTATGCAAAGTACGGCTCCGGTCCTACATTTATGGCAATGGGTTGTTTGGCGCTGATGTCGCTAACTTTAATTTTGATTTTCCAGGTGCATTTGAACGCGCCAATTATTGGAGCAATTATATCGATGATAGGCTGGGGAGGGTTTGGCAAGGCTGTTGCCAACTGCGCCGCAATTATATCGGGGGTTATACTGGGTGCTATTGGAAGATTTCTGCTTGCGCCCGGCTTTCTTGGCCACATGACCTTGTTACATTATTTTTCTACCCAAGACGTTATATGGTCATCTGCTTTCTGGGGAACCTGTTTGTCGCCAATGGCTAAGTATTTTGGCTGGAGGTGGGCGTTATTAATCGGTTTGGTTCACTTTGTTTTTGTTCTATATGTTGCGCCATTCCACAAGGGGATGAACCTTTACAACAATGGGCTTGCAGCCGGATTGGTATGCCTTGTTATGATACCTCTTATTCGCTCTTTCGATAAAGCCGGGAAGTACCCCCCAAGGGCGGTTTAACATTGGGTTTGTCAAGTCCATACAATAGCATCATGTTGAATAAGAAAGCATTAGCTTGTAAAACAGGCTAGCGGAATTAGCAAAGAGCGATAGGCGTTGCTTGTCGTAAGCGGTAAATAGCAAAAAACCGCAGCGTATTTTAATTTAAGGAGGATGTTCATTAAAGGTACTTGCAAAACGCGGACATTATGTTCGACAATTTTGCAACGAGCTTCGATACAAATGGATCGGAGCATGGCATCTGCTGAATTTTGCGAGGGTATTCTTCGCACATCAAAATAGACAGGAGAGTATATGATTACAGAGCAAGAAAGACAAGATGCGTTTGAAATTATAAAAAACTGCAAGGAAGGCCCGCAATCTCTTGTAGAAGTCCTGCACAGGGTGCAGGAGGGAATCGGCTATTTGCCGGATGAAGCCCAACAGTTTATAGCGAAGGAGCTTCGCATCCCCGCATCTAGGGTTTACGAAGTTTCTACGTTTTATGCTCGCTTTACAACAGAAAAAAAAGGCAAGTATGAAATTTCAGTGTGCTTGGGCACTGCATGTTATGTGAAAGGTGCTGTCGGACTTTTGGACGAACTGAAAAAACAGCTTAAAATATCTGATCATCAAACGACACCGGACGGGCTGTTTACGCTTTCTTCCGGACGCTGCATTGGTGCCTGCGCTTTAGCGCCGGCAATTACGGTAAACAAAGACGTGCATGGCAATTTGGAAAAAAAAGACATAGCGAATTTGTTGGAGGCCTATAGAAAATGAGCCGGAAATTGAATCCAATCCAAAAATCAAGATTTTTGGATAAGGCAAGAGGCGTATGTACCGTCTATGGCGGGCTTAGCCGATTTTTAAGGAGGTTGATATGAAAAGCAACTGCAAACAAATTTATGTTTGCGCCGGTACAGGTTGTACATCTAGTGAAGCTCTCGCTATTTATGGCAATTTTGTAAAAGATTTGAGCGACCGCAAGCTAAACGATGTAAAACTTATAAAAACCGGATGCTTCGGACTATGCTCTATGGGACCCGTTGTGGTAACTGAGCCTGACGGTTGTTTCTACACAAAAGTAAAACCTGAAGATGTGGAGACAATAGTGAGCCAGCACGTTGAAAACGGTCAACCTGTGATCAGCTTGCTTTATAAAGAAAACGGTGTGCCTGTGAAATTGTTTGACGCGCAATTTTACGGTAAGCAAAAAAGAGTCGCGCTTGCAAGATGCGGCGTAACAGACCCCGAAAGTATTGACAGCTATTTGGAAAGCTCCGGCTACAAGGCTTTGGAAAAAATACTTGCCGGTACCTCGCAAGATGAAATAATCGACATTGTCAAAAAATCAGGCTTGCGCGGGCGCGGCGGCGGCGGCTTTCCCACAGGGCAAAAATGGGAATTTGCAAAGAACGCCCCCGGCAAACAAAAGTATGTCATTTGCAATGCGGACGAAGGCGACCCCGGGGCATTCATGGACAGAAGCATACTGGAAGGCGATCCTTTCTCTGTGATAGAGGCCATGACAATAGCCGGCTATACCATAGGAGCGAATACCGGGTACATTTATGTAAGGGCGGAATACCCGCTTGCAATAGACAGGCTTAAAATAGCGCTGGAGCAGGCAATGGAACGCGGGTTCTTAGGAAAAAACATTTTGAAATCCGGTTTCGACTTTGACATATTAATAAGAAGGGGCGCAGGGGCATTTGTCTGCGGGGAAGAAACCGCACTGATCAATTCCATAGAAGGCAAACAAGGCTCGCCAAGAGTGCGCCCGCCCTTCCCGGCGGTAAGCGGACTTAACGGCTGCCCCACGCTTATAAACAATGTGGAAACATTTGCAAACATATGTCAAATAATTCTGCAAGGCCCGCAGTGGTTCAGTGCAATGGGTACAAAAGGATCGCCCGGCACAAAAGTATTCGCGCTGGGTGGTAATGTAAACAATATCGGCCTTGTGGAAGTTCCTATGGGTATAACCTTGAGGGAAATAGTCTATGACATAGGCGGCGGCATACCGGACGGACGACAGTTCAAAGCCGCGCAAACAGGCGGCCCCTCAGGTGGTTGCATACCCTTGCAGCACATAGACACAATCATCGATTACGAGTCCCTAAAAGAAATAGGCTCCATGATGGGATCCGGCGGGCTTATCGTAATGGACGACAGCAAGTGTATGGTCGCCCTTGCCAAATTTTTCATGGAGTTCATGGTGGAAGAATCCTGCGGGAAATGTGCACCGTGCAGGATCGGCCTTGTAAGGATTTACGAACTTCTGCGAAAAATAACGGAAGGTAGAGGGTCAATGAAGGACATTGATACGCTCGAAGAGTTGTCGCAGATGATCTCGACATCTTCGGCCTGTGCGTTGGGGCAAACTTCTCCCAACCCCGTAAAAACTACATTGCGTTACTTTAGGGATGAATACGAGGCGCATGTTAGAGACAAAAAATGTATCGCTGGGGAATGTACGCAGCTTATAAGCTATGAAATAACCGATGCTTGCATTGGATGCACAAAATGCTTAAAGGACTGCCCTGTAAAAGCCATAACCGGCAAAGTAAAGGAAAAACATTCCATAGACAAAAGCATTTGCATAAAATGCGACAGTTGCGTGCAGGCTTGCCCTAAAAAAGCAATTGTAAAATCCTGAGACTAAAGACCCTGTGCGGGTCTTCAACCAAAATATTGAGGTGTAACATGAGTAAAACAATAAAGTTAACCGTCAACGGTACCAGCATAGAAGCGAATGACGGTACAACCATTTTGCAGGCATGCATACAGAATAATATTGATGTGCCGGCATTGTGTTATATGGACGAGCTTCACCCGGAAGGCTCTTGCCGTATGTGCTATGTAGAGGTCGAAGGCTCGCGGAATTTGGAGCCTTCCTGTTCTGCCCTTGCAAGAGAAGGCATAGCGGTACACACGCACACGGAAAAAGTAAAAAACATACGGCGTGAAGTTCTGGATTTGGTGCTTTCGACACATCAAATTTCTTGCTTTAAATGCAAAAAAATGGGGCAATGCAAACTGCACCAGTATTGCGAAGAGTACGGCGTGGAAATGTCAAAATATCAGGGCAAAATCAATAAATACGAAGTGGATTCGTCAAATCCCTTCTTTGATATCGACAGGAACAAGTGCATTCTTTGCAGGCGCTGTGTACGAGCATGCAACTATCTCCAGTGCAACGGCGCGATAGCCCTTAACGGACGCGGTTTCACGTCCGTTGTAAGTACCGCCGCAAAAAAGGAAATCGAAGCGTCCACCTGTGTATCCTGCGGGAACTGCGTTTCCAACTGCCCCACAGGCGCGCTTATTCCGAAAAGGAAGCAGTCTCTCATTGGCGCGGAAAAGGTTTTAACCGTGTGCAATTACTGCGGCGTAGGATGCTCCGTGTATCTAATCGTGAAAAACGGAAAGGTTATCGATGTTGAGCCGGCCAATGGCGGCGCTAACCGGGGCTTGTTATGCGTAAAGGGCAGGTTCGGCTTAAAGTTCATGGAGCATCCCGACAGGTTAAAAACACCGCTTATCCGCAAGGACGGTGTTCTTACAGAAGCGTCATGGGAAGAGGCCTACAGCCTTATCACGTCAAAAATTCTTGAAGCAAAAAAGAACCACGGCCCGAACTCAATTATGGGGATAGGATCGGCAAAATGTTCAAACGAGGATAACTACGCTTTTCAAAAAATGTTCCGCGCGGCGATCGGCACTAACAATGTCGATTTCTGCGCGCGTCTCTGACACGCTCCCTCAGTCGTCGGTCTGGCGACAACGTTGGGTAGCGGTGCTATGACGAACACGATAAAAGGAATTCTTGACACCGAAGTTATTTTTGTAACAGGTTCAAACACAACCGAAGCGCACCCGGTTATCGGTGCGAACATAAGGCAGGCTTGGTTGCGCGGCGCGAAAATAATTGTCGCCGACCCTAGAAGGATCGGGCTTGTTGACAATGCGGAAATATTTCTTCAAATTAGGCCGGGAACCAATATTGCTTTGTATAACGGAATGCTTAACATCATCATGGAAGAAGGCCTTTTGGCAGAAGACTACATCAAAGAAAGAACGGAAAATTTCGACAGCATCAGAGATGTGATAAAGGAATATCCTGCCGAAAAAGTTGCCGAAATTTGCGGCATAGATGCCGGGGAACTGCGAAAAGCCGCAATAATGTTTGCGAAAGCGAATACGGCGGCTATATTCTATTCAATGGGCGTAACGCAGTTCGCAAACGGAACACACGGCGTTATGTCATTGTCGAACCTTGCCCTTGGCGCGGGAAAGGTCGGCAAGGATTCCTGCGGCATAAACCCGCTGCGCGGGCAGAACAATGTGCAGGGAACCTGCGACGTAGGCGTGCTTACTACTGTTTACCCCGGTTATCAGCAAGTTGCAAACCCCGACGCAAAAGCAAAGTTTGAAAAGGCATGGGGCGTTGAAAACTTATCGCCTACGCCTGGTTTTACGCTTACAAATATGTCCGACCATTTTGGCGAGGAAATAAAGGTTGCGTACTTTATGGGCGAAAACCTTCTTCTTGCCGATGCGGATGTGTTCATGCGCCGGGAGCAACTTAAAAAGCTCGATTTCTTGATTGTTCAGGACATCTTTCTTACCGAGACTGCAGAGCTTGCCGATGTTGTTTTACCGGCCGCAGGATTCGCCGAAAAAGACGGGACAATTACCAACACCGAGCGCCGTGTCCAGCGTGTAAGAAAAGCGATCGAGCCGCCGGGAAGCGCGAAAGTGGACTGGGAGATCATCAGCGAAATATCCAAGCGCCTGGGTTATGTGAACAAGTTCAGTTCGCCACGACAGGTATTCGACGAGATTGCATCCGTTACGCCGCAGTACGGCGGCATGGACTACGACAGACTGGAAGACATAAACGGTTTGCACTGGCCCTGTCCCACAAAGGATCACCCCGGAACGCCTGTTCTTCACAAGGCGCAGTTTTCACGCGCTGGCGGAAAAGCTACATTTATGCAAATCCACCACACCGAGCCGAAGGAACATCCGGATCATGAGTATCCATTGACGCTTACAACCGGACGTTTGCTGTATCACTTTCATACAAGAACTTTGTCGGGCAAAGTCGAAGGGCTTAACAAAAAATCCGGACGGTCGATTATCGAGATTAATCCGGCGGACGCGCAGGCGCTGGGCATTGTTGACGGCGAAAGAATCAGAGCTACCTCCCGCCGCGCCTCTATTGAAACCCATGCTTTGGTTACCGATAGGGTAGGGAAGGGCGTTGTGTTTATGCCATTTCACTTTGCCGACGGCCCTGCCAACGCGCTTACAAACCCGGAGCGCGATCCGATGTCGCTGATACCTGAACTGAAAATCTGTACTTGCAGGCTTGAAAAATTGTAGATGATGTGTTATGTGCCGGGGGCAATTGCCCCCGGCACATTTTTTCAGAAAAATTATGGGGAGAGTCCAATGGAAGCGGTGAAACAAATAAAAGTTTTGCGAGTGAAAGACGGAGTTGCCGCTGAAAGCGCGGAATCCGTTATTCTTGAGCACCGGCTTTTTATCGATGTAAACGGCCAGCGCAAGGCGGACTTGATTGTCCTGCCGCAAAATCTGGAAGAGCTTGCCATTGGGCATTTGTATTGCTCCGGCATTATTCGCAGCATTGATGATATTGCGGAAATGTCCGTCGATGCTAAACTCAAGACAGTCAGTATTAAGACTTCGTTTTCACCTAACGCCGGCGATGATGGCGACTCTGAACCGGGCGGTTTTTTTTGCCAGTGTTTTCAGTATTTCCGGGTGTCATGCGCTCTGTCCCCTGACCCTATCCCGGACGGCCCTGTTTTTCCCTTGGCCGGTATTTTAAGCGCGATGGAACTTTTTTTGAAAAAAAGCGAGGTTTTTGCAAATACCGGGGCCGTACATTCATGCGCTATTCTTGCGGATAACCAGTTCCTGCATTTTATGGAAGACATTGGCCGCCACAACGCCCTTGACAAAACCATAGGGGCGGCCTTGAAAGCCGGCACCCCCTTGGATCGCTCCGTTGTTTTAACCAGCGGCCGCCTTCCCAGCGACATGATGAGCAAGGTGGTTTACTCCCGCGTGCCCGTTGTCGTTTCCCGCGCCGCCCCGACCAGCGCGTCCTTGGAACTGGCCGAGCGTTGCAACGTAACCCTATGCGGTTTCGCCAGGGAAAACCGCATAAACATCTACACCGGCCGGGAACGTTTGGCACATGACGGCTAACGGTTATTTACCAGCCGGTCGGCCGCCTTCCCTCTTTACGCCGCCAATATCCACGACGATTTTGTAGCCGGCGGCCGCCACTCTCCCTTCGATGCAGACCCTGCATTTTGCCGCTTTATCGCCAGTGCATATTTTCCCGTCGTATAAATCGTACTGCTTGCGGAACTTGATCGGGGAAAGATTTGGCATAACGACATTTGCTCCGGCTTTAAGCCCAAGCTCGCGGCCATTGCCGGCAATAGTCCCCAGCGCAGTAGTCGCGGGGATCAATGCGTAGGGGAACATCAGGCGCAGAATGGCCAAAAGCCTAAGACACAGGTGCAACGCGCCGTTTTCAAAATCGTGAAACTGAGTGCTTTGGTGCGAAATAAAGGGGCCAATGCCAATCATGTCCGGCTGCAGCTTTTGCAAAAAACGAAGGTCTTCGATTATATGCTCCGTAGTCTGGTAAGGCGAGCCTACCATAAAACCCGTGCCAACCTCGTAGCCGATTTCTTTAATGTCAAACAGACACTGTTTGCGTTTTTCCAAACTCATATCCGCCGGGTGCAGCCTGCGGTAATGCTCCGCGTTTGCCGTCTCGTGGCGCAGCAAGTAACGGTTCGCACCCGCGTCAAAATAGGCCTTGTAACTATCGTAGGATTTTTCCCCAAGAGAAAGCGTTACGGCGCAATCGGGATACAGGGCTTTTATTTGCGAAACAATGTCGCAAATAATACCGTCGGAAAATGCCTCGTCTTCGCCGCCTTGCAAAACAAAAGTGCGAAAGCCAAGTTCGTAACCCTCTTTGCAGCAGGCCAAAATTTCTTCCGTGGAAAGCCTGTAACGCTGTGCCTTGCCATTGCCGGCACGGATGCCGCAATAGTAACAGTCATTCCCGCAGTAATTTGTAAACTCGATCAAACCGCGAATGTAAACATCGATTCCGTAATAATCCTTGCGCACTTCATCGGCGTTCAAAAAAAGCGCGGTTTCCACTTCAGCTTCACACCCGGCACTTTCTATTAGTGTTTTCAGATCGGCATCGGGCAAATCCTTGTTTTTTCGCAAGTTTTCTACCATTGAATTTATGCTCATAACGCGCCCCCTTGTTCAAAAATAATTTTGCTCCTGTCCAGAATCCCGTTAAGGTAGGCCAAAACCACCCCGTAATTTGTCGCCGGGATGCCGCTTTCCTTTAACAGCCGCAGGCGGGATAACATTTCCCTTTTGCTCACCATACAGCCGCCGCACAAAATCGCCAAGGCGTATCCCGTTAAATCGTCCGGCATATCGTAGCCGGAGTAAAAATCGTACTCAAGTTTTTTGCCGCAAAACTTTTCCAGAAGCCGGGGGATTTTTACCTTGCCAATATCTTCGTGGCTGTGGTTGTGCGTGCAGGTTTCCAGCATAAGAATTTTATCGCCATCTTGCAAACTTGTTATAACGCCTAGACCGTCTATAAGCTGGCGCAGATCGCCGTTTTGCCGGGCAAGCAGCATGGAAAAAGATGTAAGGGGAATGTTGGCCGGAACGGTTTTATCGACAAAGGCGAAGATTTGCGAATCCGTTACGACAAGATCGATGCGGCCTATGTCGGCAAGCGCGCCTTCCAACTCGCTGTCCCTTGTTACATAGGTTTTTATTCCGTGATCCAGACAGTCCCGCAGAAACTGCACCTGCGGGAGAATCAGCCGGCCCTTGGGCGCGCCGCTGTCCACAGGCACGACCATGACAACCCTGCCACCCGGAGGGACAAGATCGCCGACAAGGGAATCTTCTTCGATGCCGCCCATGCCGGCAAGTTTTTCGACAAGCGTTTTTTTGAAACTTTCTATGTCGCCCTTGTTGCCCTTGGAAATGAAGAGAGCATCCGGGTGGCGTTTTTTTGCGGCTTCCAGCGTTTGGCTGTCGGCCAGATCGCACTTTGTAAAGGCCTGTATTTTTTCGCCCGTAAAAAAACTGTCAGCCGGGAAATCGCCCGCCTCGCCAATCTCTTTTAGAAAAATGCCGATGTCGGCGCGGCGGGCGAAGGCTCGCGTTTTCTTTACCCGCTGGCCGCCAAGCTCCGAAGCGTCGTCAAGGCCTGCCGTGTCGATCAATACCACCGGGCCGAAGGGCAAAAGTTCCATGTTTTTTACAACAGGGTCTGTCGTGGTTCCGGCTTTTTCCGAAACAATTGCATTTTCCTGCCCTGTAAGCAGGTTAAAAAGCGTAGATTTTCCCGCATTTGTTTTTCCAAAAATGGCGATGTGCCTAAGCATACCGCGCGGAGTGTCTTTCATACCGTGCATTCTCCTGTCATACAAATAAATCCCTTTGGCCGTTTTGAATTTTCTCGATGTTGCCGGCGGTAAGCTCTCGTATCTTTTCATCGCCAATATTTTCAAGCTCACTTTTTATGAGCGCCCGGGTTTTTTCCACAAAATCGCTGGAGCCGTAATCCATAGCGTATTCCCAAAGAGTCATAAGCGCGTTGGGCTGGCAGACATTTTTTATCTTACCGGTTTTTGCAAGCCCCATAAACCTGCCGCCCGTGCGCCCGCTGCGGTAACAGGCCGTGCAAAAACTTGGAATTAAGTTTTCATCCAAAAGCCAGCTTGCAATGTCTTCGATTTTGCTGTTATCGTTTTTTTCAAACTGCGCCACAGATTGTGCCGCAAGCCCCGCGCTGTAGCCGCCAACTTTGGTAACAGAGCCGGCACTTATTTGCGACACTCCAATATTGATAAGCTTTTTGCGTAACGCATAGCTTTCCCTTGTGGAGACGATGATGCCGGTAAAGGGAATGGCCAAGCGCAACACGGCGGTAATTTTCATGAACACCTCGTCGCTTAGGGCGTAAAGATAGCCGGCGGCAATAGCGCCGTCCGCCTTGCACAATCGCGGGACGGACACGGTGTGAAACCCCACGCCGTAATTTTTTTCCAGATGCTCGTTATGCAACATCAGACCTAGAACCTCGAAGTACGGATCGTACAAACCGAAGAGAGCGCCGCCGCCGACATCGTCCAGCCCCGCTTCCATTGCCCGGTCTAAGGCTGTCAAGTGGTAGTCGAAATCTTTTTTAGGCCCGGCGATATGCACCTTCTCGTAGGTGGGGCGGTGGTATGTTTCCTGAAAAAGTATGTAACTGCCGATGCCCGCCGCTTTCAGTTTTTTGTAGTCTTCGACAGATGTCGCCGCAACGTTGACGTTTACCCGGCGTATTGCGCCCTTGCCTGTCTTCATGCTGTAGATCGTGTCAAGGCATTCCAAGATATATTCGATGGGGCAGTTTTCGCTGTCTTGGCCTGCCTCAAGCGCGAGCCGCTTGTGTCCCATCTTTTCCAGCACCTCTACTTCCATGCGCACTTGCTCTTGGGTAAGCCGGGAACGGCCGAACTGGTGCAGGCTGTTGTAGTTGCAGTAAGCGCACTTGTTCACGCACCAGTCGCTGACATAAAGCGGGGCGAACATGACGACCCGGTTCCCGTAAACGGCCGCTTTTACTTTTGCGGCGGTTTGGAAAATCAGCTCCAAGTGTTTTTGATCGCGGCACATTAAAAGCTGGGCGACTTCCCGGTGGGAAAGGCCTTCCAGCCTGCCGGCTTTTTCGATTATTTTTTTTATTTCAGCATCAGTTGCCGCGCCAGTATCTGCCGACGCGCTTTCGGCGCTTTGTTCCGCCTGGCGCAACAGGTTGTGAATATAGTTATCGTAGATGAACACGCTCTCTCCTCTCTTTTACGTTTGCAAAGCGGCTTACCCGGCCTTCCCTATAATTTTATCATAAAACGCCGTCAAGCGCAAAGGATAAATATCACGGGGTGCGCCTTTAGCCGCGACTAAAGGAACAACAAGATGAAAACAACCAGCGCGAATATATAGTACAGCGCGAAATACTTCAGCTTGGCTTTTTTTACAATGGCAAGCATGATGTTTATCGAAAAGTAGCCGGTTATAGCCGCCGTTACAAAGCCTGCGCCAAGGTTTGCAAAATTCAGGTCGTCAAGGAGGATTCTGCCGGTTGCGACATGGCTTACCCGCAGGGCGATAGCCCCGAATGCCGCCGGCACGGACATTAAAAACGAAAACTTCGCCGCGCTTTCCCTGTCCAGCCCCCTTGCCAGCGATGCCGTTATCGTGCTGCCCGACCGGGAAATGCCCGGAAAAACCGCAGCCGCCTGCGCCAGGCCGATTAAGGCGGCATCGATCAGGCGCATATCTTCAATAGTTCTGTCGCTTTTTTTCAGCCTGTCCGAAAGCAGCAAGGTTACGCCTGTAAGCACAAAACCTGCGGGCAGGAAGTCCATAAGGTGAAACATGGCCTCTATGAAATCTTGAAAAAACAAGGTTACGGTTACAAGGGGCAAGGTGGCGACGGCCAGCAGAGCCGTTGTCTTTTGCCGCGGCCTGCGGGCGATGGCCAGAACGTCGCGGCGGAAAACCCACAAAAGCGGGAGCAGGCTGCCCATGTTCAGCACGATAAGAAAGGTGAGATGGTCGTCGGTCGTGATGCCGAATATATGGTAGAAAACAAGCAGATGCCCCGAACTTGACACCGGCAAAAATTCCGACACGCCCTGGATGAACCCCAAAACGATTGCTTCTATTAAATTCATATGTTTGCCGCAAGAACCCTGCCCCAAGGCTTTTCACAGGTTCCCGCGTTTCCCCTCCGCTTCTGCTAATATAACACTTATCCCGCCGGTTTTCTAGTGGGCAGACGGGGATTCTCCCGGAAAGCTCACATAAAGGCACAAAGGTTCGATGTGCCTTTGTGTGAGCCTTTCTTCTTCGCCAATCTGAGAATCGCCGTGAGTTACCTCTTGACAAAAACCCTGCGCCGCGTTAGTCTTTAACTAACGGATGCCAGAAGGCGTTCACAGAACCGAGCGGCCGGCTAACCGGCGAAAACAAAAAAATGATGCCATGAAGGCGTCTTGCGGGGCAGATGTCGCGCAAAACGTTTTTATAAGCGTCATTTTTTTTGCCCGGAGGCATTTATGAAAAAAAAACTTTTGGTTCCGCTCCTTTCAGCTTTCGCCCTCGTTTTTTCCGCCTGCTCTCAAGCAGGGCATAGGGCCGGTTTGGCCGAAGGCGAAAGCCGGGTCATAACCGACGTGTGGGGCAGACAGGTGCGAATCCCCCTGGAAGTCCGCACGATTATCACCCTAGGCCCCGGCGCTCCGCGCATTGCCGCTTACTTGAACGTCATGGATATGCTTGCAGGCAGCGAGGAATACAACGTGCGCAATCTTACCGCTTTAAGGGATTACAACCCCGTCCACCACGAAAGATTCAGGACGCTGCCCCTTGTCGGGGCGGGCGGCGGCAGCGGGAACAACAACGCCTTCCCCGAAGCCATCGTAATGCTTGCCCCCGATGTCATTATCGCCGGCTTTGAACGGGATGCCGCAGACGAACTTCAGGCGCAGACGGGCATCCCCGTTGTTTCTGTCCGGCACAGGACAGGCTTGGCGCACGAATCCTTTTACGCCGCAGTGCGTGTGTTTGCCGAAACAGTCGGCGCACAGACGCGCGGCGAGGAGCTTCTTTCCGCAATCGACGCTTACAAAGAGGACTTGCGACAGCGCACTTTCGCAATACCGGAAGACGGCCGCCCGCGCGTTTACGCCGGCGCCGTTACCTTTAACGGAAGGCGCGGCATGGCCGGCACCTATTCCCACTTCGGCCCGCTTGCGGCGATCAACGCCTACAACGTGGCCGACGAAGCGGGGGCAGAGGGTTTTATCGAAATCGATCTTGAACAAATAATAATCTGGGACCCCGATGTCATTTTTTTAGACCCGGGCAACATGGATTTGGTGAACCACGAATACCAAGTGAACCCGTCTTTTTTCCGATCTTTGCGGGCGGTTCAGCAGGGGCGCGTTTATTCGATGCCGGCGTTTAATTTTGCTGGCACGAACATTACCTACGCGCTTATAAACGCTTACTTTGCTGGCACGGTTTTATTCCCGCAAGAGTTTGCCGACATTGACATCGCCGAAAAAGCCGGCGAGATTCTGTATCTATTTCTTGGCGAAAACACTTTCGACATTATGGCAAGTTACGGGCTTGTTTACGGCCGGCTAACGATAGGAGAATAGTTGCCGATATGCCCCCCCCCCCTTCCACCGCAGGAATTTTGCCGGCCGCGAAAAAAGATTACAGCC